>CANJXQ010000048.1 GCA_947478805.1 Betaproteobacteria bacterium
AACACGGTGGTGCGCTCGGCCGCATGCCACAGCGCCTCGTCGCCCAGCGCATTGAGCTGGCTGCCGGTCATGATCGAGGCCACCGGCAATCCGATCGCCTCGGCGACATGCCGCGCCACCTTCTGGTTGTCCCCGGTGATGATCTTCAACTGCACGCCCCGTTGCGCGAGATCGCGGATGGCCTGCAGGGCGTCCGCCTTGGGCGGGTCGAAGAACAACAGGAAGCCCGCGAAGGTGAGCCCCGCCTCATCGGCGCGCGCATAGGGGCCGGGCTGCGCATCGACCGGCCGCGTGGCGACGCCCAGCACGCGAAACCCCTTGTCGCTCCAGTCGCTGTACAGGCGCTCGATGTCCGCGCGTGCCGCATCGTCGAGCGGCTGCACGCCATCGGCGCCCTGCACGCTCGCGCACATGGAGAGCACGTTATCCAGCGCCCCCTTGGTGATGAGCGTGCGCGCCCCGCTGGCATCCGCAGTCACCACGCTCAGGCACTTGCGCACGAAGTCGTAGGGAATCTCGTCGATCTTTCGCGCGTCGGCGATGTCCACCGCGGCCTCGCCCGCCGCCGCCACAATGGCTTCATCGAGCGGGTTGCTCAGGCCGGTCTGGTAGTGCGCATTGAGCAATGCCAGGCGCAGCACCGCGGGCGCCGGCTGCCCGCTGGCGTCGAGCGCACCATCGAGCCGCACCACGCCCTCGGTAAGCGTGCCGGTCTTGTCGGTGCACAGCACGTCCATGCTGCCGAAATTCTCGATGGCCGACAGCCGCCGCACGATGACCCCATGCTCGGCCATGCGCTTGGCCCCGTGGGACAGCGTGATGCTGATGATCGCGGGCAGCAGTTCCGGCGCGAGGCCCACGGCGAGCGCCAGCGCGAACAACAGCGAGTCGACCGGCGGCCGGTGCATGAAGATGTTGACGGCGAGGACGACCACCACCATCACCAGCATGACGCGCGTCAACAGGTAACCGAAGCGCTGGATGCCGCGCTCGAATTCGGTCAACGGCGGGCGCAGGCTCAGCCGGCCAGCGATCTTCCCGAACACGGTGGACTTCCCGGTTCGCACGATGAGCACGCGCGCCGTCCCGCTCCTCGCGCTGGTGCCCATGAACACGCAGTTGGTCCGCCCCGGCATGCCGGCATCGACGGCGACCGCCTCGGGCGTTTTTTCCACCGGGAAGGTCTCCCCGGTGAGCACCGCCTGGTTGACGAAGAAGTCCTTCGCCTCGAGCACGATGCCGTCGGCCGGGATCAGGCTGCCCGCGGACAGCAGCACCACGTCGCCGGGCACCACGAGGCCAGAGGCGATCGATTGCACCTGCCCGCCGCGCAGCACGTTCGACTTGACCGTGACCTTGGAGCGCAGCTTGGCAATGGCGTTGCCGGCAATGTATTCCTGGGTGAAGCCGAGGATGGTGCTGCCGAGGACCACGGCCACCACTACTGCGGCGTCGATCCACTCCGCGACGATCGCCGATACGGCCGCCGCGAAAATCAGGATGAGGACCAGCGGGCTCCTGAACTGGTTGAGAAACAGGCTGAGCGCACCGAGCTGTTGCTGCGCTTCGATGGCATTGGGCCCGTACAGTTTCAGGCGCCGTCGTGCATCGACTGCGCCCAGGCCTTGCGGGGAAGCGCGCAGGGCGGCAAACAGCGTCGCGGCGGGCACGCTCCAGTAAGCCTCGGGAAGACCCTTTGGCAGCGCCTTTGCCGGCCCGCCTGGCGCCCTCCCTGGCGGCCCGTTCCGCTCGCGATCATTGATCATAATCCGCCTACCAATGCCTGCTGTATGCGTATTTTATTGAAAAGTTGATAAGAATAACGCCTGGTTATTCTTCACGGCTGCAAGTCCTGCGGGGTGTCGATGTCCTTCAGGCAGCCCGGGTCGTCCACCGGAATCATCTGGATGGAGCCCGCATGGCGCTGCAGGATGCGCCGCGCGCCTTCATCGCCGCGCAGGCTGAGCAGTTCTTCGCGCACCCACTCGGTCAGGCCCACGGGATGCCCGCGACTCCCCTTGTGGACGGGCGCGGCAATGACGGCGCCATCGCCGATCCAGTGCGCCACGGAGCGGATCGTGTCCGGCGCGATGTAGGGCATGTCGGCGAGCGCGACCACCCAGCCAAAGGCATCGACCGACGCCGCCACTGCACAGGCGAGGCTGGCACCCATGCCCTGGTCGGCATCGGGACAGACCACGACCTCGCAGCCGGCCTCTCGAAGGGCCGCCTCGAGCGCAGGAACCCCCGGCCTCACGACGGCGATGGGATTGGGCAAGGCAGCCGCCAAGTTGCGCGCGCTGGCCACGGCAATGGGCACGCCGGCGAGCTTTCCCTCGGGGAGCGGGTGCATCAGCTTGTTCGCGCCAAAGCGCGAGGAGGAACCCGCGGCAAGCAGGATGCCGCGAATGACCACCGGGTGGAATTTCAAGCGCGCGCCCGGATCATGGTGCGGCAGTGCCTGCGATCCGGCACAGGCATCGACCTCGACATCGGCAAGTACACTGCCCTCGCGCTGATTACGTCGGTCAATCCTGCGGGACGGCGCAGCCGGCCGTCACGTTCACCTTGGGCGGCTCGATGGTTTCGGGAATCTGCACCCCATGGCGCACCGCCGTCATTTCGGCGAGGATGGCGACGGCGATTTCCGGCGGGGTCTTGGAGCCGATCTTCAGGCCCACCGGCCCGCGCAGGCGCGCGATCTCGGCTGCCGCAAGGTCGAAATCCGCCAGGCGTTTCCTGCGGTTGTCGTTGTTCTTCTTGGAGCCCAGCGCGCCGACATAGAAACACGGCGACTTGAGCGCCTCGAGCAGCGCCGCATCGTCGAGCTTGGGATCGTGGGTGACGGCGACCACCGCGCTGTGCGCATCCAGGTTCATCTCCACCACCACATCGTCCGGGTACCCGCGATTGATGGGCACGCCGCGCAGGTTCCCATCGACGTTCCATTCCGCGGCGTATTCCTCGCGCGGGTCGCACACCGTCACATGGTAATCGAGGGCCTGCGCCATCTGCGCGAGGTAGCGCGACAGCTGGCCGGCACCGATCACCAGCAGGCGCCAGGTCGGCCCGTGGACGGTCTTCAGGATCTTTCTGTCGAACTCCAAGAGGTCGGACCACTTGCCCGGCTCCAGCCGCACGGCACCTGTCTCCATATCGAGGAAGCGCGCCACCAGTTCATGGCGCTCGATGGTCTTGAGCAGGTCTTCCAGCTTGGAATGCGGCATGACCGGCTCCATCACCAGCTGCAGCGTGCCCCCGCACGGCAACCCGAAGCGCGTGGCCTGCTCCTGCGTGACCCCGTACGTCGTGACAAACGGCTGGGTGGCCGCAAGGCTGTTGGCTTTCACCTTGTCGATGAGGTCGTCTTCCACGCAGCCGCCCGACACCGAGCCGATGACCTGTCCGTCGTCGCGAATGACCATCATGGCCCCCACCGGCCGCGGCGCCGAGCCCCAGGTGTGGGTCACCGTGCCCAGCGTGGCGCGGCGGCCCTCCGAGGTCCATTTCACTGCGGTGCGGATGACTTCCAGATCGACGCTGTCCATGTGCTACCCCACTAGATATTGCGGCAAATTCTCGATGCGAAAAGCCTAGTCCCATCACCCTTAAAGGTCAAGCCAAATCAAGGATTTCCGGAATAAACGCTGCAATTGCCAGCGATCCGCAGATGAACTAGGATTTGGGCGTCCCTGAGCATGTTCCCGAAGCCGCAGGCCCTTCCCATGCAGTGCCACCCGCAATGAGATTGGGGCTGTGCGCATCCGATTCAACTGTACCGCCTGAGGAGTTGTACATGTCTGTCAAAGTATCCATGAACGTCAATGGCGAGGCCGTGAGCGCCGAAGTGCCCGAGCGCACGCTGCTGGTGAGCTTCCTGCGCGAAACCTTGAACATGACCGGAACGCACGTCGGCTGCGACACCGCGCAATGCGGCGCCTGCACCATCCACCTCAATGGACGTGCGATCAAGAGTTGCAACATCCTCGCCATGCAGGCCGAGGGCGGCAACGTCACCACCATCGAAGGCCTGGCCAAGGCGGACGGCACGCTGCACCCGATGCAGGAGGCCTTTCGCCAGAACCACGGCCTGCAGTGCGGCTTCTGCACCCCTGGCATGGTGATGAGCGCAGTGGACCTGGTGAAGAACACGCCCAATCCGACCGAGGAGCAGATTCGCGAGTTGATGGACGGGAACATCTGCCGCTGCACCGGCTATCACAACATCGTCAAGGCGATCGCCGCGGGCGCGACGAGCATGGCCGCAAACCCGTAACCATCGCGCCCCGAATCGCCGCGATACCAGCCGCGAATCGCGAGCGCCAGCCCACGCTGCAAAACCAGACGTCTGCGGGCAATTGCCCAAGACAACCCGGGATGTGAGGAGAAGAGGATGTACCAGTTCAAATTCCAGAAAGCCAAATCCGTCGCCGAGGCCTTTGCGGGGCTCGGCAAGGATGGCGATGCCAAGCTGCTGGCCGGCGGGCAAAGCCTGATTGCGGCCATGAAGCTGCGCCTGTCGCAGCCCAGCACGCTGATCGACCTGGGCGACATCGCCGAGCTGCGCCAAATCAAGGTGGAGACCGGGACGGTCACCATCGGCGCCATGACCACGCACGCCACCGTGGCTGCCTCGGCTGAAGTGAACAAGGCGCTGCCGGCACTGGCGATGCTGGCCGGCAGCATCGGCGACCGGCAGGTGCGCAACCAGGGCACCATCGGCGGATCCATCGCCAACAACGACCCCGCGGCGGATTATCCGGCCGCCTGCCTGGGGCTTGGCGCAACCATCGCCACCAACAAGCGCAAGATCTCCGCCGATGCGTTCTTCAAGGGCATGTACGAGACCGCGCTCGAAGCGGGCGAAATCATCACCTCAGTGAGCTTTGCCATCCCGAAGCGCGCCGCCTACGTCAAGTTCAAGAACCCGGCCTCGCGCTTTGCCATCGTCGGCGTGCTGGTTGCCGACTTCGGCTCGAGCGCGCGCGTTGCCGTGACCGGTGCCGGCCCCGGTGTGTTTCGCATCGCCGAGATGGAGAAAGCGCTGGTGGCCAAATTCGCGCCGGAATCGGTCGCGAACATCAAGGTGCCCGCCGAAGGGTTGAATTCGGACCTCCACGCGCAAGCCGATTACCGCGCGCACCTGATCACGGTGCTGGCCCAGCGCGCCGTGATCGCAGCACTGAAATAGTCGGGCACAGCAGCCGGCCGGATCAGCAGCCCCCACCAAGCGAATCGACGACTGCGCGCCCCAACACCTCACCCGGAGTGAACCTGAGATGACCAAATTTGCAATCGGACAGACCGTCCACCGGCTCGAAGACCCGACCCTGCTGCAGGGCAAGGGCTGCTACACCGACGACCTGCGCCCGCAAGGGGCCGCTCATGCCTTCGTGCTGCGCTCGCCGCATGCGCACGTGCTCATCCGCGGCATCGACACCACGGCCGCCAGGAAAGCCCCCGGCGTCATCGCCGTGCTGACCGGTGCGGATGCCAAGGCGGACGACCTGGGCACCATGCCCTGCATCGTGCCGGTGAAGAACCATGACGGCACCCCGCGCGGCGAGACCCCGCGCCCGGTGCTTGCGCTCGATCGCGCCCGCCATGTCGGCGACCCCGTGGCGCTGGTGGTGGCGGAGACCTATCACGCTGCGCGCGATGCAGCCGAGCTGATCGAAGTGGACTACGAGCCGCTGCCTGCCGTGGCCGATGTGTATGGCGCGGCCCAGCCCGGCGCGCCGCTGGTGTGGCCGGAGATCAAGCAGAACATCGTCGCCGACCTGCACCTGGGCAGCAAGGAGGCGGCCGACGCGGCGTTCGCGCGCGCCGCGCACATCTCCAAAATCGAACTGGTGCAAAACCGCCTGGTCGCCAACCCGATGGAGCCGCGCGCCGCCTTCGCCGAGTACGACCCGGAAACCGACCGCTCGACCCTGCACACCTCCTCGCAGAGCGTGGCGCTGCTGCGCGCGCACATCGGTGACATCGTCCTGAAGATCGGCGACAAGCTGCGCGTGCGCTCGGGCAATGTCGGCGGCGCCTTCGGCATGAAGGCAATGATGCACCCCGAGCAGCCCATGATCGTGTGGGCCTCGCGGCGCTTGAAGCGCGCGGTGCGCTGGACGGGCGACCGCAGCGAAGGCTTCCTCACCGACGTGCAGGGCCGCGACCACAAGGTGTTCGCCGAACTCGCGCTCGACAAGGACGGCAAGTTCCTCGCCGTGCGCGCCACGGTGTACGCCGGCATGGGAGCATATCTCTCGCAGTTCGCGCCGATGATCCCGCAGTCGGTGCACAGCATGATGCCCAGCGTCTATGCCTTCGAGGCGGCGCACCTGCACCTGATCGAAACCGTCACCAACACCGTGCCGGTGGACGCCTATCGCGGCGCGGGCCGCCCAGAAGGCATCTACGTCACCGAGCGCCTGATCGACATCGCCGCGCGCGAACTGAAGATCGCGCCCGACGAGCTGCGCCGGCGCAACTTCATCAAGCCCTCGCAGTTCCCCTACACCACGGCCGCGGGCCTGGTCTACGACAGCGGCGACTTCGAGGGCCTGCAGGCGAAAGCCCTGAAGGAAGCCGACTGGGCCGGGTTCCCGGCGCGCAAGGCAGCCTCCGAGGCGCGCGGCAAGCTGCGCGGCATCGGCCTCACCATGTACGTCGAGCGTTGCGGCGGCGCCGCGCCGCCGGACTCGGTGGCGCTCAAGGTGAACAAGGACCGCGTCCTGGTGCTGCCGGGCACTGTGGACAACGGCCAGGGCCACATGACAGTGTTGAAGCAGATGGTCTCCGAATACCTCGGCGTCGACATGGAAAAGATCGACGTCTCGCAGGGCGACAGCGACGCCAACCCCTTCGGCCTCACTGGTGGCTCGCGCTTTGCCGTGGTGACGGGCACCGCCGCGGGCATCGCCGCGAAGGAAGTCGTCGACAAGGGCATGGAGCAGGCCGCAAAGATGCTGGAAGCGGCGGCCGCCGACATCGAATACGGCGACGGCGATTACAAGGTCAAGGGCACGGACCGCAAGGCCACGCTGTTCGATGTCGCGAGCGCCGCCGGCGGCATCGAGGCCCTGCACATCAAGAACACCGGCGCCCTGACGTTCCCCAACGGCTGCCATATCGTGGAAGTGGAGATCGACCCGCAGACCGGCGTGACGCGGCTCGATCGCTACACCATCGTCGACGACTTCGGGCGCGCGCTCAACCCGATGCTGCTCCTGGGCCAGGTGCACGGCGGCACGGTGCAGGGCATCGGCCAGGCCCTGCTCGAGCACGCCGTCTACGACAACGAATCCGCGCAGCTGCTCACGGGCTCCTTCATGGACTACGCCATGCCGCGCGCAGACGACGTGCCCTCGTTCCACACCACGTTCCACCACACGCCATGCACCACCAATCCGCTGGGCGTCAAGGGCGCGGGGGAAGCAGGATCGGTGGGGGCGCCGCCCGCCATCATCAACGCCATCGTCGACGTGCTGCACGCAAAGAAAGGCATCAAGCACATCGACATGCCAGCCACCCGCGAAAAGGTCTGGCGCGCACTGAACGGCTGACACCTCCCGGTCGGCCTGGACGGGACGCGCGTCAAGACGGCGCGCCCCGCGAGGGCCGACCACATTTCTCCAACGTCCCTCACCTGCGGCGTAGTGCTGCACCGGACACTGCTGGCATAATGACCCCACCATGACAAAACAAAACTTCGTTCCGCCCTCGTCGATCGACGAAACCCTCAAGCTGCTGGCCAGCGCCGACTACGTCGGCGAGCGCAGCCTCGCCACCGCCGTGTTCCTCGCGCTTCGCATGGGGCGGCCGCTGTTCCTCGAAGGCGAGGCCGGCGTCGGCAAGACCGAAATCGCCAAGGTGCTCGCGAAGACGCTCGGCAGGAAGCTGGTGCGCCTGCAATGCTACGAGGGCCTTGACATCGCCTCCGCCGTGTACGAATGGAACTACGCGCGCCAGATGATCGAGATCCGCCTGGCCGAGGTCGAAGGCGTGAAATCGCGCGAAGGCCTGGGACAGGACATCTTCTCCGAGAAATTCCTCATCCGCCGGCCGATCCTGCAGGCGCTCGAAGGCGGCGGCCCGATGGACGCGGGCGCCCCGGTGCTGCTCATCGACGAACTGGACCGCACCGACGAGCCCTTCGAGGCCTACCTGCTGGAAGTGCTGTCCGACTTCCAGGTGACCATTCCCGAGATCGGCACGATGAAGGCGAAGGAGCCGCCCATCGTCATCATCACCTCCAACCGCACGCGCGAGATCCACGACGCCATCAAGCGCCGCTGCTTCTACCACTGGGTGGACTATCCGAGCGCGGTGCGCGAGCTGGAAATCCTGCGCCTCAAGGCACCGGGCGCATCCGAGCGCCTATCCAACGAAGTCGTGGCCTTCGTGCAGCGGCTGCGCAAGCTCGATCTCTTCAAGCTGCCGGGGGTCGCGGAGACCATCGACTGGTCGCAGGCGCTGGTTGCGCTCGACAAGATGTCGCTGGATGCACAGACGGTGAACGACACGCTGGGCACGCTGCTCAAGTACCAGGACGACATCGCCCGCATCCAGGGCACCGAGGCGGAACGCCTGCTCGCCGAAGTGAAAGCCGAGCTGGCGTCGAAGTAGCTTCCTTAAAAATTCCGGGCGGCCGCGGCAGGCGTTACTGCACGCCCAGCGCCTGCATCACCTGCCCCCGGCGCCCGGCGGATGCCGATCGCGGGGCCTCGTACAGCCTGGGAAGCCCCGCCGCATCGTAGATGGATGCCACACCGGGCTCGTCATTGAAAACCCGGTTTCCATCGGGTGACATCACGTAATTGGCAAACAGTCGCGCCGCATTGGGCCGCTTCGACTTCGCACGCGCCGTCAGCATGACGTGCATCTCGTTCCCGGTGTTGTATTCGGGCGTGGCGCTGTTGACCGGAGCGCCCTTTTGCCGCAGCGATGTGACCAGCGGGGCGATGGTGCTGAGCATGATCGCGCCCTCGCCTGCCGCCAGCGCCTGGATCGCCAGCGAGCCATTGGGCAGGATGCGCGCGCCCTGCGCGCGAAGCCGCGAGAAGAATGCGTCCCCATGCTTTTCGTGGATGAATCCGTACAGGTTCTGGAAGGTGTCCCCGGCCCTCGGGCTGACGACGAGCAGTTGGTCCTTCCACTTGGGCAGCAGCACGTCCGCCCAGTCCTTCGGAACATCAGCCCCGCTGACCTTGTCGGTGTTATAGACGATCACCCAGGGCGTCACCTGGACGATGGCCGTTGGGCCGCGATTGAGTCTGGCGGGAAACTCGCCGCTCCTCTGCACCGGCAACGCGGCCGTTGAAATCGACTCCACCCAGCCCTTCTGGATGCCCTGCTCGGCGTACTCCACCACGGCGCCGGACATTATGATGAGGTCGCTTGCCATGTTGCCGGACTCCGCCTCGGCGGCATAGCGCTGCTGCAGGGGCGCACTCTGCAAGCGAAGGAACGCCGCCTTCACGCCGTACTTGGCAGTGAATGCGTCGGCGAGCCGCTTGGCACCGGCATCCGGCGCGGCGGTATAGAAAAGCAGTTCGCCCTCCGCCTTTGCGGCAGCAACCAGCGCATCGAGGTCGCCCCCCGCCGCCTGTGCCCGCACCGATGGAACATTCATCACGACCGCGGCCATCGCCAGCATCATTCCGACAATCCTCAGACGCATTCCTGCCCTCCGCTCTTCACTCGCCATCGCTATCGCCATCGCCATCGCCCCTTATCGAATGCAAATCACGCCGCATCATAACGGTCGCTGCATTGCTCGTGCAATCCTGCTCTCGCCACCATACCTGCATATAATCGCTGCACCCTTGATCAGTTCGGCGCCGGCGGGGCGCCAGCAACCCTTCACCAACCTAACCAAACGGATACCTGACATGTCGGAAAAAGTGGGCTTCATCGGACTGGGCAACATCGGCAAGCCGATCGCAATCAATGTGCGCAAGGCAGGCCACGACCTGATGGTCTATGACGTGCGCCCGGAGCCGCTGGCCGAACTGGCGGCGCTCGGCGCCAAGGTGGCGGGCAGCGCGCGCGACATCGGCGCCTTCGCCGACATCATCGAGTTCGTGGTCGCCGACGATGCGCAGCTCGAGGCGGCCACCATCGCGCCGGGCGGCGTGCTGGAAACGGCCAAGCCGGGCACCATTCTCGCCGTCCACAGCACCGTGCTTCCCTCGACCATACACAAGGTCGCGAAGATCGCTGCCGAGCGCGGCGTGACCGTCATCGATGCCCAGATCAGCGGCGGTGCCAGCGGTGCCGCGGCGGCAACGCTGGCCTTCATGTGCGGCGGGGACAAGGCTGCCTTCGATCGCTGCAAGCCGATCTTCGACAAGTGCGGCGCCAATATCTATCACCTCGGCCCCCTGGGCGCGGGCGCGACGACCAAGCTGGCCAACAACCTCATCGTCTACATCACGCGCCTGGCCGCGGCCGAAGGCATGCGGCTCGCGGAGGCGGGCGGCATCGACCTGGAGAAGTTCACCGAAGTCGTGCACACGAGCAGCGGCCAGAGCTACGTCGTGGACCGCTGGCTCAAGCGCTCTGCCCTGCGAGGCGGCGACAAGGAACGCCCCGAGCGGCTGCCCAACATCATCTATAAAGACTTGAAGCTCGCACTCGCCATGGGACGCGAGCTCGGCCTGTCGCTACCGGCCGGCGCACTGGCGCAACAAAGCCTGGACAAGATCGTGTAGGAGCGCAGCGGGAAAACTTTGCGGGTAGGCTGTACTTCGCATATACAAGCACCGTGGGCGACACATCGGGAGGTCGTATGATCCGCCACAATATGGAAAAGCTGCCAGTCGTCAGGGACTACATGGACAGGCACGTGGCGACACTGAGTCCCGAGACCGATATCCTCGATGCCATCGGACTCCTGCTGGAGAAGCGCGTCACCGGCGCGCCCGTGGTGGACAAGTCCGGCAAGCTGGTGGGGATACTGACGGAGAAGGACTGCCTGAGGCTGGTCGCGGTCGGCGTCGAAGGCAAGTTGCCGCTCGGTAGCGTGGCAACCTTCATGACCCCGAACCCCGAGTCGATACCGCCGGACATGGACGTGTATTTCGCCGCCGGGCTCTTCCTAAAGCGCACCTTCCGGCGCTTCCTGGTGGTCGAAGACGGCAAGCTGGTGGGCGCGATCACGCGCTTCGACATATTGCGCGTGATTCAGGCAAACCTCACCATGGCCCGCTGACGACACGCAGGGCTCCCAGAACCCTATTTGATCGCTGGTTCGTCGCGCCACACCTGCAATTGCGCGAGTTCGGTCAGACCTCGCTTCGCGATATGGATTCGCTCAATTGACGCCCAGCAATTTCAAGATCTGATCTTTGCGCGAAATGGTATCGGGCTTGGGCGAGTGATATTCCTTTGGAAGGCCGCTGGTATCGTACATAGTCACGCCGCCGGGGTCTGCATTCAGAACGGTATTGCCCTCTTTCGACATGACGTAGTTGGCGAACAGCCGCGCCGCATTCGGATGCTTTGCCAATTTGCGCGCTGTGAGCATGACCTGCATTTCGACGCCGGTGGTGTATCCGAGGGTGACCATATCCACCGGCGCGCCCTTCGCCTGGAAGTCGGTCACCGAGGAGTTGACTTGGGGCAACATGAGGCTGGCCTCGCCCGCACCCAGGCTCTGCACGCCAGTCGCGCCAGACGATTGGAACCGCGGATTCTGCGCCCGAAGCCGGGCAAAGAATGAGTCTCCATAGCGGTCGTGCAACAGGGCCCAGAAATCGAAGTACGCATCGCTTGCGCGAGGGTCGGGAACGATGATCTGCCCTTTCCATTTCGGGTTCAGAATATCTGCCCATTCCTTGGGAATGTCGGCGCCTTTGACCTTGTCCCTGTTGTAAGCGACCAGCCAAGGCTGAACCTGGACAAGCGCGGTCGCTCCACGAATGTATGTTGCGGGGAATTCACCTTTCATGACCGGGAGTCCTGCCGAGGAAAGCACTTCAACCCAGCCCTTCTTGATTCCTTCGTCCGCAAAGGCCGCTGCGCTGCCCGCGTTCAGAATCAGGTCGGCGGCAATATTGCCTGCCGCAGCCTCCGTGGCGTAGCGCTGCGTCAAGACCGTGCTGCTCATTCGGACGAAGTTCGCCTTGACCCCGTATTTCGCATGGAACGCATCCGCGGTGCGCTTGGCTATGATCTCGCGAGCCGCAGAGTAGAACACCAGTTCGCCTTCGGCTTTGGCCGCCTTGATCAGGACATCCGTATCCGACTGAATGCTCGCTGCCGAAGGTTTCGCTACGGGCGCCTGCGCAAACAGTACCGGCGCAAATCCGAACCACAGGAGCAACACGAACAGTCCTCCGCCCCAGGGAGTCAGTTGAATGCCGCCGCCTCCGCGCTGCCGACAGTGCCGGAAAAAATTCTGTGAAGCAGTCATTCCGTCTCTCCTCAGTATTTGGCCGTCCTGGTGACGGAAACCCGAGCAACACAAATTGGATGTCAGGATACGCCGGAACGGCCAATCAGGCTTGAACTGGAAGGGGCGGCCATCAGGCAGGGATCGGCCAAGAGCCGACCCATGTGGCCCTCCAGGAAGACGCCTCTGCGATCTGGTTGCGCCACGCCACAGCCGATTCCGCGTAGCTGCGACGCTTCGCTTTGAACCAGTTCCGCCGGGACAAGCGCAGCATGAAAAGCCTGCCCAAAAGACGTAAAGCCTCCGCTTGGAACTCCGACCATGTGGTGGATCTGCTCAAGTTGCAGCTACTACAGGAGATTTGATGCTCCAGCCCTGAGTGCTATATTTGGCATGAATTAGTGTGCATTTTTTTGTTCGACGCTGCGCGCATAAAAAGCGACAATCGAGACCTACCCCCTCCGGGCCGCCCTTTCAGGGAGCATCGATGAAACACCTTGAGCACCTGCTGATCACCACGCTGCACAAGAAGTTTGATGACCATCCTTGGATCTCCGTTTACAAGGGCACGGGTACCGAATCGCGGTTGCTGCACGCGCGCCCTGAGCAAAAGATGACGGTGGTGCAGTTCCGCGCTTGCCCGGGCGCCCGCACTGGCCTGCATCGCCATCTCGGACCCGTGCTCGGCATCACCACCAAGGGCGCCTGGAGTCACCATCCCGAAGAGTTTCCCTACCAGGCCGACTCGTACGTCTGCGAGCCGACCGAACTACACCGTTTTCACAACGGCCCGGACCTCACCGAGGTGTTCTACATCAACCTGGGCGATACCGAGTGGTACGACGAGGAGGGTCGCGAAGTCATCGGCCGCACCAACGCCAGCATTGTCGTTGAGCGCTACCTGCAAGGCTGCGAGGAAATGGGCCTGCCACGACCCAATGTGCTCGGATGACAAGCGGCCACGCTCAAGCAAAGCCCGAAATAACCGCAATCAGAGGACGTCAATGAACAGCCACAAACCCGCCGGTAGCGCACCAACACCGATGCCATCGAAATCCCTGGCCTGCCTGTTCGGTATGGCTATGTTGATTCCTGGCGCGCTTCTGGCGGCCGACATGGCAGCGCTGTGCAAGGGCGGCGCGGGCTGGAACCAGATCGTCGAGCTGGCAAAAAAAGAGGGCGAAGTGCTGATGTATTCGACCCGCGCCGAATCCGACAACAATCGCATGATGGCCGGCTTCGAGAAGAAATATCCGGAAATCAAGGCCAGGTCCATCAGGCTCATCGGCAATCGCATCATCGAGCGCATCGACCAGGAATTAAAAGCGGGCGTGCCGACCGGTGACCTGCTGCTGTTTGCCGATCAACACTGGATGGCCGACAAACTCAAGGCCGGCGCGTTGATGGCGCCGTGCGGTCCTTCAACGCGCTTGTGGCAGAAGGCCGAGAAGTTTTATCCGGACAAGGAGCTGGTGCCTGTCGGCAACGAACCCTGGGTACTGGCCTACAACACCAACCTGATCAAGAACAAACCCAAGGACTGGAACGACCTGCTGGCTGACAAGTCACTGATGGGCAAAGTCGGCCTCAACGAGGTTAACGGACTGACTGTGGCAATCTGGTCGGACTTCGTCGAAAAGCGCGCCGGCGCAGGATATTTCGATCGGCTGGCCGAATTCAAGCCGCGCATCTATCCGAACTCGGCGCCGCTGACGCAAAGCATCATCGCCGGCGAAATCGCCTGGTCGCCGTATTCCTTGCCCAGCTCGATCGAACCGCTGCGCGCCAAGGGCGCGCCGATCGAATGGATCGTACCCAACGCCGGCACTTTCATGCTGCAGCGTTTTGCGCTGGCGCTCAAGGAGGCACCGCATCCGGCCGCGGCACTGCTGCTGCTTGAATATTCGATGAGCCCGGAAGGTCAGGAGGTCATCAACGGCAACAAGCAGGGACTGACCGTGGCTCCGGGCATCAAGCTTGACACCGAACTCAAGGTTGATCTGTCCAAGGTTTCGGTGGTCGACCAGACCAAATACGAAACCTCCATCCTCAATACCTGGACGCAGAAGTACAACAAGCTGTACCGCTAAGTTGGCTGCTTTTGTTACTCTCGGACTCATAGTTCTTTGGTCTCTGATTCGAGTCCAGGTGGGCCCGCCAAACAATTGCAGGATCAACGCCTCATTCCGGAAAGAGGTCAGTGATGCCGTCGTGCGGACAGAAATTACTGGCTGTAGTTGCGACTGCGGGGGTCATGATCGCGGCGGCCGCATTGCCTTGGCGCGTATCCGCCCAAGATTACCCAAACCGCCCTATCAGGCTCATCCAGCCGATCGCACCCGGCACGAGCGCGGAAACACACATTCGTCTGCTCTCGGCCGAGGTTGCGAAGCAGCTTGGCCAACCGATCATTATCGAAAACCGCGTCGGCGGAGGCGGCAAGGTCGGACTCAATGCTGTCCTCTCGGCAAGCAAGGACGGCTATGTGATCGGCATGGGCTACTTGGCGCCGCTCGTCGTAATCGCGAGTGCCGACCCGCAGTTTAAGATCGAACCCGGCCGCGACTACCTTCCGATCACCCTCACCACGCAGACACCGTATGTCATGGTCGCCAGTCCTGCCGCTCCGTTCCGCGATCTCCGAGGGTTCATCGCGTATGCGAAGGCGAATCCCGGCAAAATTTCTGTGTCCGGCGTAAGTTACGGATCGGGTTCACACCTGGGATGGGAACTTCTAAAGATGCTTGCTGGCATCGACGTCGTCGTTGTCAACTATCCCGGCGAGGCACAGTCCATTCCGCCCGTCATCAACGGGGATGTGCAGGCGATGATTGGCTCTGGGTCACTTAAGCCGCTCGTCGACACCGGAAAACTCGTCGGCCTCGCCACCACCGGCGGCGAGCGCTGGAGCACCTATGGCAATCTGCCGACGGTCAACGAAGCCGGCGTCAAGGGCTATGAAATCGCCGGGTGGTATGGGTTGATCGCGCCGGCTGGCGTTCCGACGTCCGTCATCAATAAGCTGGCGGATGCATATCGTTCTGCCATCTCACAGCCAGACATGCGCAAGAAACTCGAAGATTCCGGCCTTATCCCTGTTGGATCTACGCCCGAGGAGTTTGCACGTCGCATCCGAGCAGACATGGAAAGTATTTCCGCGGTGATTCAGAAATCCGGGATGAAGTTCAATTGAGCGAAAATTGTACTGAGCGCGTCATTCGACACGCGGGGAGGATCCCCGAATCCAGCCCGAACTAATTCTCTGGATATGTCCCGAACAGGCGCTCCCACTTGATTCGGTATTCACGCATGATTTCCGGGGTAAAGCGCCCGGCCTCATAGGCATTGATCGAACCAGCGTCCAGCGGACAGGAGATGCCGGGAAGCGGACTGGCGGAATGGGCGTTGCCGCACCAGGCGGCCTGGCCGCGCCGTGACATCAGGTAGTCGAGAAACACCAGTCCCGCATTCGGCCGCAGGCTCCAACCCAGCACGCCGCCGCCGAAGCGAAGCCCCATGCTTTTTCGCGGCACCACGATCTCGATCGGCGCACCCGCCTCCTGCATGGGTTTTGCGATCGGCAGGAGGCTGAACGACGACGCCGCGAGTTCGCCTTCGGCAACCGCGCGCGTCGCCGGCAGCGCGCTGAGCTTCCAGCCCTGGCGCGGTCGCTGGGCCGCGAATCGATTGACGAAGTCGCTGCCCTCGGTCTCCTCCAGCCAGTGGTACCAGGCGAATTCGGCGGTGGACGACAGCACCGGCGCGGAGAAGCGGCCCTTGAGGTCCGCACGCAGGAAATCCCGATAACACGTGATGGGCTCGCGTACGAGATCGCGGTTGTACACGATGACGAACATGTCCAAGGCCAGCACCGGAACGGCATTGTTCAGCAGGTACGCCGCAGGCCAGGATGCCGCCGCCGGCCCGCAGGGAATTTTCAGCGCCGGTTCCTGCGAGCGCTCCACGAGCCAGGGGATCAGTTCGGTAATGGCCACATCGGCGCCATCGCTACCACTCGCGCGCTCGGCATCGAGTTTGTCCAGGATCGGGCGGCCGAACACCCGGCGCAAATCCAGCTCAATATCCGGGTGGGCGCGGCCAAAATCCTCTCGCAGTCGCTGGTTCACCGCCTCGACGGAATTGGCATAGGCAACCACCCTGCCCTCGCGCCGGGCGGCGGCGATAACCTCTTGCCAATCGTGGCCACCGACGTCACTCGCTTCTCCAGCATTTGATCTTCCGTCGAGCATCCAGGTCACCCTCCGCCCGTTCCGGGCCTGCATTGACCATGCCACACAGTGCACGGCGATTCCCATCGCTTGATACCATGCCGAAACCGCCAATTGCACAGTTCCGGAGGCACAACGATGTCACGAATTACCGAAGTCGATCCCAACTCGAGCGAAGAATTGAAGGCCGTTGCCGACCATGTGTTCAGCACGCGCAAGCGCAACATTGTCATGGGAAAGATTCCCTCGATGTTCGGCATGATGTTCCACCGGCCGCAGGTGGCGCAGGCGTTCTCGACGCTGGGCAACGAGCTGCGCCACAAGGGCATCCTCTCCGATCGCATCCGCGACCTGACCATACTGCAGGTGGCGCGGCTGAATCGCTGCGCCTACCTGTGGCATGTCCACCTGGACCACGCGCTGTCGAGCGGACTCGAGCGCGACAGCCTGTACCGGCTCGATGATCCGGACCCGGCGCACCTGGATGCGCGCGACCGGGCGGTGCTTGCCTATGCCCGCGCCATGACTGTCGACGTGGCGGTGTCCGACGCGATCTTCGCGGAGGTGGCAAAGCATTTCTCGGAGGCCGAACTGGTGGAACTCACCGCCGTCATCGGCTTCTACAACATGAACACCCGGGTACTGGTTGCCTTCGGCATCGAGAATGAAGAAGGCCGCCCCACCGTGCCGCTTCCGTTCGGAACGAAATGATCACATTAATGCCTTAGATACCCGCGCATCCGGCAATACAATGCCAATTTGATCATTATTCCGGCTTGATTCCCGCGGCATTCGCCACCGCCGCATAGCGCTGCAGGCGCAGGCTGACGGCCTGGCCGAGCGCCTCGCGGCTCGATCCGACCACGATCCAGTTGGTGGCCTTGGTGATGCGCTCGCGCACTTCCGGCGTCGACAGCGCGCGCAGCACCGCGGCGTTGAGCTTGTCCAGTATCGGCGCGGGGGTGCCCAGCGGCGCGAACATCACGTTGATGGTGCTGTCCACGCCCTGGACGCCGAACTCCTCGAAGGTCGGCGCATCGGGATAGTTCTTCATGCGCTGGCTGCCCGACACCGCCAGGATGCGCAGCGACTTGTTGGCGACGCCGCCGGCAATCTGTACCTCGCCCCCGAACGCCATCTGCACTTCATTGGCGATGGTCGCCGGAATGTAGGCACCGCCGGCGCCCTTGTAGGGAACGTCAACGATGTTCACGCCGAAGCGCTGGCGTATCACGTGCATGAACAGGGCGGTGAAATCGGTCGGCCCGACCACGGCGCTATTAAGCTTGCCCGGGTTGGCGCGGGCGTAGGCAATCATCTCGGTGAAATTCGCCCATGGGGCGCCGGCCGGCGTCACGAAGATGATCGGGCCTTCGGCCAGGATCGAGATGGGCGCAAGGTCCTTCGCGAAATCGAGACCGATGTCCTTGGAGACGATCTGCGTCGCGAGCACCGTCGATGCCGTGCCGAGCAGCGTGTAGCCGTCGGCGGGCACCTGCTTGGCCACCAGGCGCGCGGCGAGGATGCCGCCGGCACCCGGCATGTTCTCCATGACCAGCGGCTGGCCGAGCGCCTTGTTCATCTCGGGCGCAAGCGAACGCATGATCAGGTCGCCGCTCGATCCGGGCGAAGGCATGAGGATCATGCGGATGGGCCGCGATGGATACTCCTGCGCGCCGACGCTGCAAGCAGCCATGAGCACCCATGCGCCCAGGAACATTTGCATGAGATGCCTTATCGTCTTGGTCATTGCACTACTCCTCGTTGTCTCTGGCTGTGTCGCAGGCTGCGTTGCTTCGCAATCACTCGCCGCGAAATTGACAGTGCGAAGGACGCATGCTAAACAATCCGCACAGATAGTCAATCACTTGTCAATTTCTCGGGAGGAACGGGCATGGATCGTTACGTGATGATTTCGCAGGACTGCCATGCAGGCGCCCCATGGTTCATCTATCGCAAGTACCTCGACCCGCAGTATCGCGAGGAGTACGACCGCTGGGTGTCGAAGATCGCGGACTCCCCGGCAGGCTTCGACCAGGAGGAACTGAAGTCGGTCAAGCCGATGCAGTTCGCCACCATGTCGGAGGCGCGCCAGCGCGAATACCTCGAGGGCATGGAACGCTCCATGGGCCACGTCGGCAACTGGGATCCCGACGTGCGCGCACGCGAGCTCGATCGCGAGGGCATCGCCGGCGAAGTGGTGTTTTGCGACGGCTCGCAGAAGAACTACCCGCCCTTCGGCATCGGCTTCCAGACGCGCGGCCTGCCGCCGACCTCCCCCGAGCTGCAGATGGCCGGCTGCCGCGCCCACAACCGCTGGCTGGCCGAGTTCTGCCAGACCAACAAGGGACGCCACGCCGGCATTGCCATGGTCACCATGGAGGACATCGACGAGACGGTGGCCGAAATCCGCTGGGCGAGGAAGAACGGGCTCTTTGGCGGCATCCACCTGCCGGCGCTGCGGCTGAACACCACCGGCGAGGAGAATTTCTGGCACCACCCGCGTTACGAGCCGGTGTGGAGCGTATGCGAGGAGCTGTCGATGCCGCTCAACACGCACGCCACCAGCACCGGCGTGGTATATGGCGGCTCGCATCTGGTGGGCATGGCGGAGAATGCCTGGACCACCTACCGGCCTTTCTGGGTGCTCCTGTGGGGCGGTGTGTTCGAGCGCCATCCCAAACTCATGTTCTGCCCCACCGAATCGGGCGGCATGCAGGTGCTTTGGTTCAACGCCTACTGCGACGACTACATCGCCCGGTTCCGGCGACCGGAGTTGGTGAAGGAGGCCATCTCCATGAAGCCCAGCGAATACTGGAAGCGCCAGTGCTTCGTCGGCGCCTCCGCGCATTCCACGCGCAACGAGATCGACGCGCGCCACCAGATCGGCGTGAAGAACATCATGTGGGGCTCGGACTATCCCCACCCGGAGGGCACCTGGCCGGCGTCGATCGAACGCACCCGCGAGTTGTTCGCCGGCGTGCCGGAGGACGAAGTCAGCCTGATGATCGGCGGCAACACGGCGCGCGTGTACGGCTTCGACATGGATCTGATGAACCGCGTCGCCGCCAAGATCGGGCCGAAGATCACCGACATCAGCGGGCCTGCCGCGGCCACCACCGCGCAGGCGCGATAATGGCCGAAGCGGGCGGGAAGCCGCGACTTGCCGGCAAGGTCGCGCTGGTCACCGGCGCGGGCTCGAGCGGGCCCGGCGTGGGCACGGGCAAGGCCATCGCCATCACCCTCGCGCGCGAAGGCGCAAAGCTCATGCTGATGGATCGCGACCCCGGGCGTGCCGGCGAAACGCTGGCAGCCATCGCCGAGGAGCTCGGGTCGCGTGACATCGGTGCAGTATGCGCAGGTGACGTGAGCCTTCTCGCCGATTGCCGCACCGTGGTCGACACTGCCATCGCACGCTTCGGCAAGCTGGACATCCTCGTCAACAACGTCGGCATCAGCCGCAACACGGACGTCCTCGGCCTCAAGGAGGAGGACTGGGATGCCATCCTCGACGTCAACCTCAAGGGCATGGCGCTGATGGCCAGCGCCGCCATTCCCCACCTGCTCAAGTCGGGCCATGGCGCCATGGTTCACATCTCGTCGGTTGCAGCGCATCGGCCCAGCGGCACGACCGTCGCCTATGCCGCGGCCAAGGGCGGCGTCGAGGCCATGTCGCGCTCCATTGCCGTCACGCATGGCGAAGCGGGCATCCGCTCCAATTGCGTGGCCCCGGGCAACATCTACACCCCCATGGTCGCGGCCAACATGGATGAGCGAAAGCGCCGCGACCGGCGCATGGGCAACCCCATGCGCACCGAAGGCACGGCCTGGGACATCGCACAGGCGGTGGCATTCCTCGCCAGCGACGAGGCACGCTGGATCACCGGCCAGACGCTGATCGTCGATGGCGGCTACACCGCGGCGCCCATCGGCTGGTTCACCGCACAACAACGAAAGGCCGGCGATGCTCAGCCCTGAAGACGAATTCGAAATCCGCGACCTGTATTCGCGTTACAACGCCTATGTCGATATGGGCGCGTACAACGACTGGGCTGCATGCTTCACCGAGGATGGCCAGTTCCTGCCGGCGGTTGCGACCGGCGGTCGCGCGGCCATAGCTGCGCTCGGCAAGACGCGCCTGGAGGCACGCCCGGGCCAGGCGTGGCGCGAGCCGCAGCACTGGAACAGCAACCTCATCTTGTCCGGCGATGCCAACGCGGCAACCGCGCTGTGCTACATCATGCGCCTGGTCAAGATGAAAGACTCGGGCGAGTCGGTGGCCAATGTGCTGGGCATGTACGAGGACACGCTGGTGAAGGTTGACGGCCGCTGGTTGTTCAAGACTCGCAAGGTCACCCAGGACACGTTGCCCCCGTCGGCGATTCCGGCACCACGCTGACTGTCAGCAATATCGGCGCCCAGATCCGAATGGCGCTAATGGCATCCCAATCTTGTCAGGATTTCCGATAACCGCTCAATGCCCCGGCGGGCGGCAATCACGTTGCCTTCCTTCTCGATGCGGGGTCCGTTGAGCTCGAGATCGAACATGCCGGTGTAGCCTGCCTCGAGCATCCAGCCGAGCATGCGCTCGATCGGGATGTTGCCGTCGCCGATGACGGCGCGGCATGGCACGGCGCGATCGCCGAACATGTAGTCGCCCACCTGGACCAGGTGCGTGCGCGGGATGGCACGCGCAATGGTTTCCTTCAGGCCCGCTTCGGTCCAGCAATGGAAGATGTCGATGCAGATGCCCAGGCCCGAACGCTCGGCCAGCGTTACCGTGTCGCGCAGCGTGTGCACGATGGACTTGTCCGCGTGCAGCATCACGGTGGGCTCGATCAGCAGGTTGATGCCGACCTTGCTTGCATACTCGAGCAACGGGCGCATGGCAGCGCCAAAACCGTCGGCCGCATCTTCCCAGGTGAGGCCGCCACGATAACCGCTGGTGCTGTAGATCGATCTCACGCCCAGCACCTTCGCCGCATCGATGGTGCGGCGAAACTCGGCATGGAATTTCTCCCATGCGGCCGGCTCCCCCAGCGCGACTTCGACCGGATGGACCAGCGACTCGACCTTGACCCCGGCCCCGCCCAAAAGTGCGATGCCGGCATCCCATCCTGCATCGTGCAGCTTGCGCACATGCTCGCCCACCGTGTGCGCGCCGAGCGCTTTCCACGCGGCGATGTCCTCGGCCAGCGACTGCTTGGGAAAGCAGACGCCATTGACCGAGATGCGCGGGTGCATGGCGTTCAAATCACGCCCCTGGCCGCCAGCGCTTTGATTTCGGCCTTGCCCATGCCCAGGAGGCCGCCCAGGATCCGCTCATTGGATGCGCCCATCTTCTGGCCGGCGTGATCCACCTTGCCCGGCGTGGTCGAGAGCTTGGGCACGATGCCCTGCATCTTCACCGGGCCGAGCTCTTCGTCCGGCACGGTGATCACCATGTCGCGCGCCAGGAGGTGCGGATCCTTGATCAGGTCCGCGCCGCTCATCACGCGCGTGCCCGGCGCGCCGAACTTCTGGAACGCCTCGTCGACTTCGTCCACCGTTCGCGCCGCCATCCACTCCGTGCTGAGCCTTCGGTACTCGACGATATTCTCGCGGCAGCGGTCCCAGTCGTTGAAGCGGTCGTCCTTGTCCATGCCCATGGCGCGCAGCACGTCCATGGCGCTCTTCATGGTCGCAGCCGACACCGAGAAATGCCCGCCGCCCTTGGTGTCGAACGAGCACACGTAGGGCGTGTAGTTGTGCGCGTTGCCCATGCGCCGGAGCGTCTTGCCCTCGCCCATCTGGTCCACCACGATGATCTGTTGCTCGATGAGCCGGTACAGGCCTTCGTACAGGCCGATGTCGATCACCTGCCCCTTCTTGCCGCGCTGGGCGTCGCGCCAGTACAGCGCCATCATGATGCCCATGGCCGCGAACATGCCCGCGGCGGTGTCGCCCAGCGACATCTGCGAGTGGCTGGGCGGGCCGTCTGCCGTGCCGTTGATGTAGGTGAAGCCGCCGAAGGCCTCGCCGATGCGCCCGTAGGCGCGCCGCTTCGCGTACGGCCCGTACTGGCCGAAGCCGGACAGGCGGCACAGGACGAGGCGCGGATTGGCACGCTTCAATGTCTCCCAGTCCAACCCGAGCGCCTCCATGACGCCGGGGCGGAAGTTCTCGACGATCACATCCGATACCTTCACCAGGCGCATGAAGATGGCGTGGCCCTCCGGCGACTTGAGGTCGAGCGTCACCGACTTCTTGTTGCGCGCTTCCATCTTGTAATGCAGGCCGGCACCCTTGTGCTGGTACTGCATGCGCAGCGGGTCACCCTTGCCGGGGCGCTCGATCTTGATCACGTCGGCACCGAAATCCGCCAGGATGGACGCGGCAATCGGGCCGGCCACGATATGCCCGATATCGAGGACGCGAATGCCCTCGAACACCGACTTCGAGGGCGCGGCTGCGCGCGCCTTCTTCACCGGGCGCCGCTTGGCAGACGGCGCGGACTTCGCCTTCGATGCGGCGCGGGATGCTGCCGCTGCGCCTCGCGATGGTTTCGAGGCGGGCTTCGCGGCGCGCTTGACGGTGGATCTTGTTACCTTGCGTGCAGGGGCTCGCCCCCGCGCTGCGGCGGCCGGTCGCGCGACGGCCTTCTTGGCCGGCTTCTTCGTTGCTTTCGCTTTCATGGTCTTGCTCCCATCTGTGTGCGGACCAGCGCATCGGGCGCTGCCGCCGTATTGATGCGTTTTCCCAGTGCTTTCTCAGCGGCCGCTCAGTTCAGCCCGAGCAGCTTGTAGATCACGTCCTTGCGCGCTGCCGTCCCCGCCTTGGGGGACTGATAGTCCTTGGGCAGGCCGGTGGTGTCGTACATGGTCACGCCAGCCGGCTCGTCGTTGTATACGGTGTTGCCTTCCTTGGAGAGCACGTAGTTGGCGAACAGGCGCGCGGCATTGGGCCGTTTGGATTTTGCGCGGGCGCTGAGCATGACCTGCAGTTCGACCCCGGATGTCAGGTCGGGCACCGCCATATCGAGCGCGGCGCCCTTGACCTTGATGATCATCACGTTGGCGCTGGTGGTCGGGCCGACGACCAGCCCTTCACCTGCGCCCAGCGACTGGATGGCGGTCGAGCCCTGGGTCGCGAAACGGATGTTCTGCGCTCGCAGCTGGTTGAAGAAGCCCTCGCCATAGCGGTCGAGCAGCAGCGCCAGCACGTCGAGGTAGGCGTCCGAGGCGCGCGGGTCGGGCATGATGTACTGCCCCTTGAACTGCGGCTTCAGGAGGTCGCGCCAGTCGCGGGGCACATCGGCACCTTTCACCTTCTCGCTGTTGTAGCCGATCAGCCAGGGAGTGATCTGCACGATGGCCGTCGGCCCGCGGTTGAACTTGGCGGGATACTCGCCGCTCTTGATGGTCGGGATGCCGGCCTCCGAGATCGATTCCACCCAGCCCTTCTTCATGCCTTCCTCGGCATAGGACACCGAGTTGCCCGCATTGACCACGACGTCTGCCGCGATGTTGCCGGCGCCGGCCTCGGCCGAGTAGCGCTGCTGCAGGTTGTTGCTGGAGAGCCTGAGCACGTTCACCCTGATGCCGTATTTCGCACCAAAAGCGTCGGTGACCCGCCGGTTCTGCGTGTCGGGCGAAGAGGAATACCAGGTCACTTCGCCCTCGGCCTTGGCTGCCTTGATGAGCGCATCGAGTTCAGCCTGGACACTCGCCGCCTTTCCCGCCTGCGCCTGCGCGCCAATGGCCCATACCAGGGATGCTGCGGCTGCGACGATCTTCAGCGCAGCCATCCGGCCGCGCCCGCAGTGTTCGGTTTTTTCCATGTTGACTACTCCTTCAGGTTGCCGCCGGCGATTTGCGCCGGCATTGAATTAACGTTGTGCCATCACTCTTTTTCGATGTGCAGCGCCACGAGGACGCGCGAGATCATATTGTAGAAGCCGACCGTCCCCACCAGTTCCACGACTTGCTGGTTGGAGGGCAGCATCGCCTTCACGGCAGCGAACGTGGCATCCGTCACTTCGACATCCCGCGTCATCTCCAGCGACAGCTGCAGCGTGGCCCGTTCGGCCGCATCGAACAGCGTGGTGTTCTTGATCGCGGCGGGAACATCGGCGAGTGCGGCAATCTGCTCGGGCTTGCCGCCGGCCTTGTAGAACTCCGGTGCATGCTTTTGCACCTCGTACTCGGCGCGGTTGAGCATGCCCACCGCGCAGATGGCCAACTCGCGCAGCTTCGCCGACAGGCTCATTTCATGGCGCACGGCCTGGGCGATGGCGTTCCAACCGCGCGCGAACTGCGGTGCGTGCAGCACCACGCGGTCCGGCTCGAAGAGGGTTCCGCCCCGCCGCTTGCGGATGGGGGCGACGATATCGGCGGGCTCGGTCAGGTCGATCGGCAAATAGGGTACGCGTGGCAATGGTTTCTCCAGGGATCGGCGATCTACGGGTTCAGTGACGGCGCGCGTCAGCAGTGACATCTTCCTGCGCCGGGGGGCAAAGTTTGCCCTGCAAACACATGCCTGCGCAACCATTTCCGCAGCCCCTTTCGCTCCGGCCGACGATCCGGGGCAAACATTGCCCTGCGCCGGCATTGCCACGGTAAAATGGCGCCTCGAGCCCGCCTGGCACCGCGCTTGCACGAAAGCTGCCGCGTCTGCCGCCCGCCACCATCCGCCGGAAAGCGCACATCGACCATGAAACTGTCCCAGCTCAGAGGCAATGAGCCAGCCGCGGACGCGGGCCATCTCGCGGAAAACGTCATGCATTTCACGCGCGTGCTGCGCGCCGCCGGCCTGCCGATCGGGCCGGATCGCGTGATCGATGCCGTGCGCGCGCTGGATGTCTCGGACATCGGCCGGCGCGACGATTTCTACTGGACGCTCGCCTCCGTGCTCATCGACCGGCGCGAGCAGTTCGAATTGTTCGACCAGGCCTTCCAGATGTTCTGGCGCGACCCGCGCCTGCTCGAGCGCGCCATGATGCTGACCCTCGCGCCGCCCGACGAACAGTTGGGCAACCAGGACAAGGGGCCCTCCAATCGCCTGAACGAGGCGCTGCCGCCGTCCCTCAAGCCGCAGGAATCGCAGCAGGGCGAGGAGGAGCAGAAGGTCGAGGTCGACGCCACGTTCTCGTTCTCCGCGCGCGAAGTGCTGCAGCACGCCGACTTCGAGACCATGACCCAGGATGAACTGGCGCAGGCGAAGAAATTGATCGCCAA
>CANJXQ010000049.1 GCA_947478805.1 Betaproteobacteria bacterium
ACCGGCATCGCCATCGGCTGCGCCGGACTGCAGGCGCTGGTCAGCCGAATAGGCGATGGCGACCTCTTCGGCAAACCGCTGCTGATCACGGAAATCGCCGTCGCCGACGAACTCGCGGCCGCCGCCTCGTTCCTCATGGGCCAGGCCGACGAAGGACGACCGGTGGTGCTGATCCGCGGCGCGCGCTGGGTTGCGGCGGACACCGGCACCGCGCCGCTGATCCGGCGGCGCGAGCACGACCTTTTTGCCTGAACCAATGATGAAGCCCCTCCCCTTCGCAGGAAAGACCTGCCTCGCGCTATCCGGCGGCGTCGGAGGTGCGAAGCTCGCCTCGGGACTCGCGGCCATCCTGCCGCCGGAGGAACTGGCCATCGTCTGCAACACCGGGGACGATTTCGAGCACCTGGGCCTGTTGATCTGCCCCGACCTCGACACCGTGATGTACACGCTGAGCGGCCGCAGCAACGCGGCGCAAGGCTGGGGCCTCGCCGACGAATCCTGGCGCGTCATCGGCGCATTGGGGGAACTCGGCGGCGATACCTGGTTTCGCCTCGGCGACCTGGACATCGCGACCCATCTCTACCGCCAGAATCGCCGCCGCGAAGGCGCGACCCTCACTGCCATCACGGACGAGCTGTGCGCAGCCTACGGCGTGCGGCACCCGGTGTGGCCAATGTCGGACCAGGCGGTGCGCACCAAGGTCAGCATTCCCGATGGCCCGCTCAAAGGTGAGCTCGCATTCCAGCACTACTTCGTTCGCGAGCACTGCGAGCCGCCGGTGAGCGGCTTTCGCTTCGAAGGCATCGAGTCGGCCGCGCCGCAACCCCGCATGATGGAACTGCTCGCCGGCGGCCGGCTTGGCGCTGTGATCATCTGCCCCTCCAACCCCTTTGTCAGTGTCGACCCGATCATCCGGCTTCGCGGCCTGCGCGAACAGCTGAAAGCGGCACAAGTTCCCGTGATCGCCGTATCGCCCATCGTCGGCGGACGCGCCATCAAGGGGCCCGCCGCGAAGATGATGGCCGAACTCGGCATGCCGGTGACCGCAGCGGCCGTTGCCGCCTACTACGGAGATCTGCTCGACGGATTCGTGATCGACCACGCCGACGCGGCGGATGCACCGGCGATCGCCTCGCTGGGCGCCAAGGTGCGCGTCACCCACACCGTCATGTCGGGCATGCCGGCGCGCATCGCGCTCGCAAGGGATGTGTTGCAGTTCGCCGCGGAGCTGGCCGGCTGATGCGCGTCCTGGTGCCGGTCAAGACGCCGACGCAGGCCAAGCAGCGCCTGGCCACGATCCTAAGCCTCGAGCAGCGCCGCGAGCTCGCGCGCGCCATGGCGCTCGACCTGCTGGGATTACTGACCCGCCACCCGGGCATCGGCCAGGTCGTCGTCTGCGGCAATGACGCATCGACTGGGGAACTCGCGAGCGCCGCGGGCGTTCGCTACCTTGCCGAGTCCACCCTTGGCGCGAGCGGATTGAGCCCCGTGGTCAATGCCGCTGCAGCACTGTTTGGCACCGAAGGCGAAACTGACATCCTGGTCATCCACGGCGATGTGCCCCTGCTCTCGCATGAAGAACTTGCGCGTTTCCTCGATGCGCACCGTTCAGCAGGTCCGCATGCCGTCACGCTTGCGCCCGATCGCTGGCGGGGCGGCACCAATCTGCTCGCCTGGCGCCCCATCGACCAGTTCACCGTTGAATACGGGGAAGGCAGCTTCAACCGGCACGTCGAGAGCGCGACCCGGTCGGGCGCGAAAGTGTCCGTGTGCGAACTGAAGGGTGCCGGAATCGACGTCGACGAACCGGCGGACTTGCGCGCCATCCTGGACACAACGCCGACTGAACTCGCGCCGAACACGCGCGAGTTCCTCAGGCACTCAGATCTGGCGAGATTGCTGGCCGGTTAGTCTGGCGTAGACGGCATCGTCGGCGCGGCGGGATTTTCCCCGAAGGCGCACGGCATGCGTGCAGGCGCTACAGTTCGAGCACCAGCCTCGCGGTCTTCGAGCCCGAGCAGCAGATCATCATCTTCTTGTTGGCCGCCTGGTCCTGCTTGGTGAGGAACACGTCCTTGTGATCGGGAATACCCTCGATGACGTTGGTCACGCATTCGCCGCAGGTGCCCTCCATGCAGGAGTACGGCGTTTCGATGCCCAGATCGAGGATGGCGTCGAGGATCGTCTTGCCCGCGGGAATGAAGACCTCCTTTCCCGACTTGGACAGGACGACGGTGAATCCACCGCTCGCGGCCGGTGCTTCCTTGGCGGTGAAATACTCCACGTGGATCTCCTCTGGGGGTCGGGACGCGGTTGCGGCCTCGAATGCTGCAATCATCGGCAAGGGACCGCAGCAGTACATGTGCGTGCCCGGTGCCTGGGCTGCGATAACAGGCACAAGGTCAAGGACCTTGCCGCCCGGCTCGTGATCGAAATTGAAGTTCACCTTGCCGGAGCCTCCGGTGCCCGCCGCCTGCAGTGACGGCATCAGCGCCGCATGCTCGTGCGTGCGAACGCAGTAATACAGTTCCCACGGCTTCCCCAGATCCTGCAGGCGTTGGATCATGCACCACAGGGGCGTAATGCCGATGCCCCCCGCTATGAAAAGCGACTTCGGAGCGCCTTCGGCCAGCGGGAAATTGTTTTTGGGCTGGCTGATTCTCACGACATCGCCTGCTTTGAGCTTATCGTGCATGTAGACCGAACCGCCGCGACTCTTGGCGTCCTTGGCAACCGCGATCAGATAGCGATTGCGCTCGTTTTGGGAATTGAACAACGAATAGCTGCGCACCATCCCGCCGGGCAATTGCACATCGACGTGCGCGCCTGCGGTAAATGCCGGCAACTGGGCGCCAGCCTGCGTCGGCACCAGTTCAAAGGTGAGGATTCCGAGCGCCTCATTCGTTACGGCGTTGATGCGAACTTCAATGGTATTGCTCATGTCCACGGCGATGACTCCTACCCTTCAATTTCCAAATTGGCGCCACGGCTTCTGCGATGCGCGTGGCTGCCTGCTCCTGCCCCACCTGCCCCGGCCGGCACTAACCGCGCGACCGGTAAATCATGACGATGAATGCGATGAAAAAAATGACGAACCACGCCAGCGACCATTCCGGAATGGACAGCCCCAGGAAAGACCATGCCTTGGGCAGGCAGCTCCCGTCATATTGCAGCAGCGGCGGCACCATCTTGCCCAGCTTCGACGCATCGAGCCAGCGTTCCAGCCAGCTGCCGATGCATTGTGCCGCGCGTTTTGGATCTGCCTGGATGTAAAGATGGTAGCCGGCTGAGGCCATTCCACCGATCGCAACCAGCCCGCCCAGGACAGAATAGGCAATCGTCCCGCCATTGCCCGGGCGGTGCAATGCGGCCACCAGCATGATCAGCCCGATGCCAATGAAATGGAGGCGCTGGACGATGCACCATGGGCACGGATCGAGGTTGTCCACGTGCTGCAGGTACAGGGCGAACGCGAGCAGCCCGAGGCAGAGCAGGAAGATGACGGTGAAGGTCTTCGGCGAGACGCTGGAAGCAGATTGACTTGCCACTGATTTGCCTGGGAAGTGACCGGTTTAGGGTGAAGGTGCTTGATCGCCTCGCCGGATTTGAAACACGCTCAGTTGCCACCCATGTGCCGCTTGCGTGCCCTTGATCGACGTAGATTCCCGACATCCATCCTTGATGGGTGCTGCACGTGCGGAACAGGTGCTGCGCCGGGGTATAATTGTGCCTTTTCCGGGCCAAGAATGGAAGCTGAACGCATCAACACCATCGCAAATTCGCTTGACGACCTGAATGCCAGGACCGCCGAGCTGCGGAGGTATCTTTGACTTCGAGCGCAAGCAGCGCCGCCTGATCGAAGTCTCCACCCAACTGGAAGACCCCAATGTCTGGGCCAACGCGCAACGCGCGCAGGAACTGGGCCGGGAAAAGAAGCTGCTGGAGGTTGTCGTCGCCTCCCTGACCGAGGCCGGGCAACAATTGCGCGACCTCGAAGAACTGCTGGCCATGGCGCGCGACGAAAATGACGACGCCACGCTCATCGCTGTGGAAACCGACCTTGCGGCCGTCGAGAAAATTGCCGCAGATCTGGAATTCCAGCGCATGTTCTCCAATGCGCAGGATCCCAACAACTGCTTTCTGGATATCCAGTCGGGCTCGGGCGGCACCGAAGCCCAGGACTGGACGCAGATGCTCACGCGCATGTACATCCGCTACTGCGAACGAAAGAAGTTCGCGGTCGAAGTGCTCGAGGAGTCGCCGGGCGAAGTCGCCGGCCTGAAAAGCGCGACGTTGAAGATTTCCGGCCCCTATGCCTTCGGGCACCTGCGCACCGAAACCGGCGTGCACCGCCTGGTGCGCAAGTCGCCATTCGACTCCAACGCGCGCCGCCACACGTCGTTTGCGAGCGTGTCGGCGTATCCGGAAGTCGACGAGAGCATCGAGATCTCGATCAACCCCGCGGACCTGCGCATCGACGTGTTCCGTGCATCGGGGGCAGGCGGACAGCACGTCAACAAGACCGAGTCCGCGGTTCGTATCACCCACCTGCCCACCAACATCGTGGTGCAGTGCCAGAACGACCGCTCGCAGCACCGCAATCGGGCCGAGGCGATGGCGATGCTCAAATCAAAGCTGTACGAGCACGAACTGCGCAAGCAAAACGAGGCCAAGCAGGCGCTGGAGGACAGCAAGACCGACATCGGCTGGGGACACCAGATTCGCTCCTATGTCCTCGACCAGTCGCGCATCAAGGACCTACGGACCAACGTTGAGATCGGCAACACGCAGGGGGTCCTCGATGGCGACCTCGATCCTTTCATCAGCGCCAGCCTGAAACAGGGCGTATAGGAAAATTTATGAGTTCAAGCGAAAAGTCCCGCGAAAACACTGGTTTTTCTCCGGAAGAACGGGAAACAATCGGCACGCAACTTGATGAAGCCAAACTCGTTCAAGAACGCCGCGCCAAACTTACCGAACTGCGAAGTCAAGGGAATGCCTTCCCGAACAACTTCGACCGCAAGGATTACGCACAAGCGCTGCATGCGGCGCACGGCGACAAGACCGGCGAGGCGCTGGAAGCCGCGCCCATTGCGGTCAGCCTTGCGGGCCGCATGCTGCTCAAGCGCGTCATGGGCAAAGCCAGCTTCGCTTCGCTGCAAGACATGAGCGGCCGCATGCAGGTGTATGTCAGCCGCGATCGCGTCGGCGAAGACGCCTACGCTGCTTTCAAGCGCCTGGACATCGGCGACATCCTCGGTGTGGAGGGCACGCTGTTTCGCACCAAGACCAATGAGCTGACCATTCAAGCGACTTCCGTGCGCCTGCTCACCAAGGCGCTGCGTCCGCTGCCGGAAAAATTCCACGGCCTCACCGACCAGGAGGCCAAATACCGCCAGCGCTACGTCGACTTGATCATGAACGAGGACGCGCGTCGCGTTTTCCATGCGCGCAGCCGCATCGTCCAGGAAGTGCGCAATTTCATGCTGGAGCGCGGCTACCTGGAAGTGGAAACGCCGATGATGCAACCCATCCCCGGCGGCGCCAACGCCAAGCCCTTCGTCACCCATCACAATGCGCTGGAGATGGATTTCTTCCTGCGCATCGCGCCCGAGCTGTACCTCAAGCGACTGGTGGTGGGCGGCTTTGAGAAAGTGTTCGAGATCAACCGCAACTTCCGCAATGAAGGCATATCCACGCGGCACAATCCCGAATTCACCATGATCGAGTTCTACGAGGCCTATCGCGACTACCGCTACCTCATGGACTTCACCGAGGAGATGCTGCGCACCGTGGCGAAAAACGTCCTGGGAACCACGGAGCTCAAATACGGGGAGCACGTCGTCGACCTCGGCAAGCCCTTCGATCGCCTCACCATCGTCGATGCCATCCACAAGTACTGCCCGGACCTCAAGGAGGCCGACCTGAACGACCGCGCCCACCTGGTCCAGGGACTGAAGGCCTATGGCGCCTACAAGGGCGCGCATGGCGATACCGACGCTCTGGACCATGCGCACATGGAAAGCCTCAGCCTCGCCACGCTGCAGCTCGCCCTGTTCGAGGCCACCGCAGAACACAAGCTCATACAGCCCACCTTTATCGTCGACTATCCTGCCGAAGTCTCGCCGCTGGCGCGGCGCAATGATGCCAACCCGGACATCACCGATCGATTCGAGCTGTTCATCGTGGGACGTGAACTGGCCAATGGTTTTTCGGAGCTCAACGACCCCGAGGACCAGGCGGCGCGCTTCGACGAACAGGCGAAAGCCAAAACTGCGGGCGACGAGGAGGCCATGTACAAAGACATGGACTACATCCGCGCATTGGAATACGGCCTGCCACCCACGGCCGGCGAAGGCATCGGCATCGACCGCTTGGTGATGCTGCTCACCGACAGCCCCAGCATTCGCGACGTGCTGCTTTTCCCGCACCTGCGCCCTGAAGGCAGCTAGAAGGACCGCGCGGCCTGCTACGCAGGCTCGGCCGCGCTGCTTGAGGCCGGACCGCGCGGGCCTGCTACGCAGTCACGGCCGCGCTGCTTGAGGCCGGACCGCGCGACCTACTACCACCGTGCACAAAAAAAGCCCGGGCATAACCCGGGCTTTTTCGCGTCCGTGCAGGCACGGGAACCGATATTGTCCGGCTATATGCGCTCGAAGATCGCCGCGATGCCCTGCCCGCCACCGATGCACATCGTCACCAGCGCATAGCGCTTTTGCGTGCGCTGCAATTCGTACAGCGCCTTGATGGTGATGATGCAACCCGAGGCGCCCACCGGATGGCCGAGCGCCACTGCGCCGCCGTTGGGATTGACCTTGGCCGGATCCAGGCCCAGATCGCGCGTGACCGCCATGGCCTGCACGGCAAAGGCCTCGTTGGACTCGATGATGTCCATGTCAGAGGGCTTGACGCCGGCCTTCTCGAACACGCGCTTCGAGGCGGGAATGGGACCCAGACCCATGACCTGCGGCTCGACGCCTGCATGGGCATAGGCCACCAGGCGCGCCAGCGGCTTCAAGCCCTGCTTCGCCGCCGCCCCCGCTTCCATGATCACCACCGCGGCGCCCGCATCGTTGATGCCCGATGCGTTGCCCGCCGTGACCGTGCCGTCCTTCTTGAACGCCGGCTTGAGCTTGGACATGTCTTCGATCTTGGCCTCGGGACGAACATGCTCGTCGGAAGCGAACTGCACCACGCCCTTGCGCGTCTTGAGTTCGTAGGGAACGATCTGGCTGGTGAAGTGCCCACTCGCAATCGCAGCCGCGGCCTTCTTGTGGCTTTCGAGCGCAAATGCGTCCTGCTGCTCGCGCGTGATGCCGTACTTGGCGGCGATGTTTTCCGCCGTGACACCCATGTGGCCATGGCCGAAGGGGTCGTGCAATGTAGCCGTCATCATGTCTATGACCGCTGCATCGCCCATGCGCTGTCCCCAGCGCGCCGAGGGCATGATATAGGCGCCGCGGCTCATGCTCTCGGCACCGCCGCCGACGGCGCAGTCGATGTCGCCGAGCTGGATGTGCTGAGCCGCAGAAATGATGGCCTGCAGGCCCGAGCCGCACAGGCGGTTCAGCGTCAGACACGGCGTGCCCACCGGCAGGCCGGCATCCAGTGCCGCAACGCGCGACAGGTAAATGTCGCGTGCTTCGCCCTGGATGATGTTGCCCATGACCACATGCCCGATGGAGGCCGGATCCACTTTGGCGCGCGCCACGGCTTCGCGAATGGCTGCCGCGCCCAGCGCCGTTGCCGGCACATCCTTGAGCGAGCCGCCGTAATCACCGATCGCCGTGCGTGCTGCGCCCACCACCACTACTTCGCGAATTGCCATTTTCATTCTCCTTGCAGGGGTTCCAGAATTCTACTTGACGCGTCGCGCCGGGCGCGGTGTTGCCGTGCCAGGCTTCCCAACGGATCGCTCTTTTGCAGATGACTTGCCGGCTTGCGCTGCATTGGCTCGGGCCTGGCGGCGTTTGGCCGCACCGGCATCCTTGCCCAGCGGTCGTGCATGCAGGTCGTGCGCATCCGACCCGACGATCTCGACGTCGACGAAATCACCGACCTTCAGCCCGCGCGCCTTGTCGATGTGCACGACACCGTCGATTTCCGGCGCATCCGCAGCCGAGCGGGCGATGGCGTGGCCGGGCTCGGACTGGTCGATCAATACTGTCAGAATTTGGCCAATCTTCGCTTCCAGCCGGGCTGCGCTGATGGATTCCTGCAATTGCATGAGCCTGCCGCGGCGCTCCTCGCGCACCTCGTCGGGCAGTGCTCCCGGCAATTGGTTGGCGCTCGCGCCCTCCACCGGCGAATAGGCAAAGCAGCCCACGCGATCGAGTTGCGCCTCGGTCAGGAAGTCCAGCAGCTCCTGGAACTCGGCCTCCGTCTCGCCGGGAAAGCCGGCAATGAAGGTGCTGCGGATGGTCAGTTCCGGGCAGATCTTGCGCCACGCCCGGATGCGCTCGAGGTTCACTTCGGCCGCGGCCGGACGCTTCATCAGCTTGAGGATGCGGCGGCTCGCATGCTGGAACGGCACATCGAGGTACGGCAGTACCTTGCCTTCGGCCATCAACGGAATCACGTCGTCCACATGCGGATACGGATACACGTAATGCAAGCGCACCCAGGCGCCAAGGCTCCCCAACGCGCCCGCCAGCTCGTTCATGCGCGTGCGCAGCGGCTTTCCGCCCCAGAACCCGGTGCGATACCGCACGTCCACGCCATAGGCGCTGGTGTCCTGGGAAATCACCAGCAGTTCGCGCACGCCCGCCCTGACGAGATTCTCGGCCTCCTGCATGACATCACCGACCGGGCGCGACACCAGGTCGCCGCGCATCGAGGGAATGATGCAAAACGTGCAGCGATGGTTGCAGCCTTCGGAAATCTTCAGGTACGCATAATGGCGCGGCGTGAGCTTGACGCCGACCGAAGACGAAGCCGGGATGAGATCGGTGTAGGGATCGTGCGCTTCGTCCTGCGGGAGGTGTTCATGCACCGCGCCCATGACTTCGTCCAGGGCATGCGGTCCGGTGACCGCCAACACGCGCGGATGGGCCTTGCGGACCACATCGCCCTTGGCGCCCAGGCACCCGGTGACGATGACGCGACCATTCTCGTTCAGCGCTTCGCCAATGGCATCCAGCGACTCCTCGACCGCCGCATCGATGAAGCCGCAGGTATTGACGATGACCAGGTCGGCCCCGGCATAGGTGGGCGATACCGCGTAGCCCTCGGTGCGCAATTGGGTCAGGATCCGCTCTGAATCCACCAGGGCCTTCGGGCATCCCAGCGAGACGAAGCCGACCTTGTTGGGAACAGTCGGCGAAGCGCCGGTTACCGCGCGCTTGACTGCGGGATTTGCTGCCATGAATGACGCCAGGAGTCCCGCCAGGCGGGACTAAGCCTTCTCTTCAGGCTTCTTCGCGCCGGCATCATTGGCCGGGGCTGCCGGCTTTGCTGCGCCGGGCGCTGCGCCCGGCACTATTCCCGGGAACGGGAAGCCGGCGAAAATATTGCGCGTCTGGCTTTGCAGCTGCTCCTGCATCTGCGTGAACATGCTCTTGCTCTGTTCCATGTAGGAGGAGACCAGGCTCTGCATGGCCGGCCCCTGGAAGAACAGGAACTGCCGCCACATGTCCTGGTTCATGTTCATGTTCGGGTTCGATCCGTACATGGCCTTGGACTGCTCCTCGAAGCGCTTCTGCACTTCGTTGAACAAGTCGATATTGCGTTCCAGGTATGTCCCCACCATGCCTTGCATGGCGTTGCCATAGAAGCGGATGAACTGCGACAGCACGTCCGATGAGAACATCGGCGCACCCGTTGCCTCTTCCTCCAGGATGATCTGCAGAAGAATAGAGCGCGTGAGGTCATCGCCAGTCTTGGCGTCGATCACCTGGAATGACTCGTTCTTGATGACCAGATCCTTGACGTCCACCAGCGTGATATAGGTGCTTGTCTCGGTGTCGTACAGGCGGCGATTGGGATACTTCTTGATCAGTCGCAGTGCGTTGTTATCAGCCATGGAAGTCAAAAACCCTCAGATTCGTATTGAATTTCAAGCAAATATGCTTGATCCCCACTTCCACTTTCGGATTCCCACGACGCAGCGCAACATGTCGCCTGAGTTCGTGCCACTGGTCGGTGGCAGCATGCTTGAAGCCAGGGTCCAGATTCTACCGCATCGCACCATCAAAGGGGCATCCATGCCGCCAGCCTCCTCGCTTGCTAGGCGGGCCCCTACTGCATGTGCTGGCCGCCGTTAATGGCAATATTGGCGCCGTTGACGAACGCCGCCTCCTCGGAACACAGATATATGATCAGGCCCGCGACCTCTTCGGGCTTGCCCAGCCGCCCTACCGGAATCTGGGGAATGATCTTGGATTCAAGGATTTCCGGGCGAATTGCGGTCACCATCTTGGTCCCGATATACCCCGGCGAGATGGTATTGACCGTAACCCCCTTCTTGGCGACTTCGAGGGCCAGGGACTTGGTAAAACCGTGCATGCCGGCCTTGGCGGCCGCATAGTTGGTCTGCCCGAAGGCACCCTTCGAGCCATTGACCGAGGACACGTTGATGATTCGCCCCCAGCCGCGCTCCAGCATGCCGTCGCAGACCTGCTTGGACATGTTGAAAACGGAGTCGAGGTTCGTGCGCAAGGTGATGTCCCAGTCCGCCTTGGTCATCTTGCGGAACGTCATGTCGCGCGTGATGCCGGCATTGTTGACCAGGATTTCCACCGCGCCGACTTCGTTGGCAATGCGTTCGACGCAGCGCTGACAGGAATCGTAGTCTGCCACGTCGACCGGGAAAGCCCTGAAGTTGTACCCCTTGGCCTTCATCGCCTGCAGCCACTTGTCGGCATTCTTGTTGGACGGGGAGTAGGTCACGACCACCACATAGCCGGCATCGGCCATCTTGGTGCTGATGATCTCGCCCAGCCCGCCCATCCCGCCAGTAATGACTGCCACCTTGTTTGCCATGCTTGCCCCCGATGTCGCGATTGAACCCCTAGCGTTCGATGGCCAGCGCAACGCCCATGCCGCCGCCGATGCAAAGCGATGCCAGGCCGCGCTTGGCATCGCGACGGATCATTTCATGGATGAGCGTCACCAGTACGCGGCATCCGGATGCGCCGATCGGATGGCCCAGCGCGATGGCGCCGCCATTGACGTTGATCTTCGTCGTGTCCCAGCCCATCTGCTTGTTGACGGCCAGCGCCTGCGCGGCAAAGGCCTCGTTGATTTCCATCAGGTCGAGGTCGCTGTGCTTCCATCCTGCCTTCGACAGGCACAACTGCGAAGCCGGCACCGGCCCCATGCCCATGACCTTGGGATCGACGCCGGCCGACGAATAGGCACGAATCCTCGCCAGCGGCTTGAGGCCCAGCGAGGCCGCCTTGGCAGCCGACATCATGATCACGGCAGCCGCGCCGTCGTTGATACCGGAGGCGTTGCCGGCCGTGACCGTTCCCGCCTTGTCGAATGCAGGCTTGAGCGCAGCCAACGCCTCGACCGTCGTCCCGTGCTTGGGATACTCGTCGGCATCGAAGACGACGGGGTCGCCCCGGCGCTGCGGTATCTCGAGCGGAATGATCTCGTCCTTGAAGCGGCCCGCCTTTTGCGCCGCCTCGGCTTTTTGCTGGCTGGCACAGGCGAACGCGTCCTGGTCCGCGCGGGAAATGCCATGTTCCTTCGCGACGTTCTCCGCGGTGATCCCCATGTGATAGTTGTTGTAGATGTCCCACAGGCCGTCGATGATCATCGAATCGACGAGCTTGGCATCGCCCATGCGCGCGCCATCGCGCGAGCCCTGCATGACATGCGGGGACATGCTCATGCTCTCCTGTCCGCCCGCGATGACGATCTCGGCATCGCCGGCCTTGATGGCCTGCGCCGCGAGGTGGGTGGCCTTCAGGCCCGACCCGCACACCTTGTTGATCGTCATGGAAGGCACGCCAACCGGGATCCCCGCCTTGATCGATGCCTGGCGCGCGCCGTTCTGGCCGATGCCCGCGGTCAGGACCTGCCCCATGAGGACTTCCGATACCTGCGCCGGATCGATCCCTGTCCGCGCCAGCAGCGCCCGGATCACATGCGCCCCCAGATCGGATGCGGGCATCTTGGCCAGCGCCCCCCCGAACTTGCCGATCGCAGTGCGACCTGCGGCAACGATGACGACATCAGTCATATCACTCTCCTTGTTGGAACTGTTTCATTGATCGCAGCTGCATCAGGCCGCCGGTTCGCGCACATAGCGCCCCGGTGCGGGCTCGATCGGCTTGTACTTCGCATTGCCCAGCGTCTTTTTCGCCTTGCGCTTTGCGCCGCCGTGCGTAGCAAGCCACGCCATCCAGTCATGCCACCAGCTGCCCGGCTGTTCGGTCGCCTGATCAAACCAGCTATCGGGGCTTGCAGGCAACGTGTTGCCAACCCAGAAGCTGCGGCGGTTCTTGCCCGCGGGATTGATGACGCCGGCCACGTGCCCGCTGGCACCCAGCACGAAACGAAGATCGCCCTTCAGGAGGCCGGTCGAGAGGTAGGCCGTTTTCCACGGCACGATGTGATCCTCGCGCGTGGCAAGGATGTAGGCCGGCATGCGCAGTTCACCAAGATCGACGTGTTGCCCGAGCATCTGCAGCCGGCCGGGCTCCCGAAGGCTGTTGGTGAGGTACATGTTGCGCAGGTAACTGCAGTACATCGGTCCGGGCAGGTTGGCGGAGTCCGCATTCCAGTAAAGGATGTCGAATGCCGCCGGCTGCCGGCCCTTCAGGTAGTTGTTGACCACGTACGACCACACCAGGTCATTGGCACGCAGTGCCGAAAATACGAAGGCCAGCTCCTTGCCGGGCATGATGCCGCCCGCGCCAATGGCCGCCTCGCGCGTCGCCACGCTGGTCTCGTCGACGAAAATGCCCAGTTCGCCGGTATCGGAAAAATCCAGCATGGAGGCGAGCAGCGTGAGGCTTTCGACCGTCGCCTCGCCCTTCGCCGCCTGCACCGCCAGCGCCGACGACAGCAGCGTGCCACCGACGCAGAAACCGAGCGCGTTGATTCGCTTGGCGCGCGTAATGGATCGCACCGCCTCGATGGCGTCGAGCACCCCGAGCTTCAGGTAATCGTCCCAGGTCAGTTTTGCCTGCGCTGTCGTGACATTGCGCCACGACACCATGAATACGGTATGTCCCTGCTCCACGGCGTGCCGCACGAATGAATTCTCCGGCTGCAGGTCGAGGATGTAGAACTTGTTGATGCACGGCGGCACCATCAAGAGCGGTCGTTCGTATACCTCGCCCGCCAGCGGCGCGTACTGGACCAGTTGCATCAGTTCGTTCTCGTAGACCACCGCACCTTCGGTCACGGCGAGATTGCGGCCGACCTCGAACGCCGACTCATCGGTTATTGTGAGGTGCCCCTTCTGCACGTCATCGAGAAGGTTCTTCAACCCCTGCGCGAGACTGGCGCCCTGTGTTTCTAACGCAAGCTTCAGCGCTTCAGGATTGGTCGCCGCAAAATTGGCCGGGCTCAGGGCATCGATCAATTGGGCGACCGAAAACCGCATTTTCACGCGCGACGCATCATCGATCTCCAGCGCCTCGACCGCGTCCCGGGCATATTGCGAATTGATCAGGTAGCTCTGGCGGATGAAATCGTAGAACGGCTCCGTCTGCCATTGCGCGCCGGAAAACCGCCGGTCGCCTGGTGCCGGAGCCGCCACATCATCCACGGCCTGCCCTTGTTGGCGGCCAAGCAGCGACGTCCACAAGCGCATGTGTTGCTGCGCAAGGCGAGCCTGCAACTCGGACATCTTCGCAGTTGCGCCACTCGGTTGCGCACTGGTCGCTTGCAGCAGGGTGGCGAGCTTCGGATCGGCGCCAGCTGCCGTCATGGCTTTCAGGAAATTCTCCATGAATGCCTGTCCGGCCTGGATGAAAGGTGCCATTGATGCGTCGGGCTGATCCGCCATGCCGTCCTTGCCTTTGCGTATTCGGAAGCTGCCAGCGGCAACCCATCATGATCCAGCCGAAAAAGCACTGGAAGCGCTTGAAAAGAAAAAATTATTGCATTGCACAACCGAACCGTCAAGAAAGCATTCGATGCCTCTGCCACCAAGCGTGAACACGTTCATACTGGACCTGTCGACACCATCGCCGGTTGCGGCACATCAAGCCCCGCATGCTAATGATCGCGTAGATTGGGCGTGAGATGGGCCGTATCAGCCACATGCGTTACGTTAATCAAGAGGAATCACGACGATGGACAATTCGAATCTGGATGTCGAAGCCGCCCGCAAACTGGTGAACGACATGTCTCGCCAGCTCGCAGATGCTGAAAAAAGCGGCCCCAAGCTCTCCGAGCTGCGCGCCGAGGTCGAAACACTGAAGGACATCCTGAATGGACCCAATGCCCAGCACTCCTGGATTGCCGATCGCCTGTCAGCCATTGAACGAACCTTCGAGCATGCCGCCGTGGAACTGCTGGCCGACGGCATCAAGGCCGGACAGTACATTGCCGAAATCGGCCGCATCCTCGGCGCCCGCTAGGGCCTGCCACGGGGCGCGACCTACGACTAGGCTTTTGCCGCGCCCTTCTCCCCGGTCCTGGGCAGGCGTCGCGCGAACTCCACATACCACTTCAGGCTGTCGGGATTGGCCATAGCGCCGGGGTTGGCGGATTTCTCGACGGCGTGCCCGAGGAAGATTTTCTTCACTGGCACTTCGAGCTTCTTTCCGGAAAGCGTTCGCGGCACCTCCGGCACCTGGTGAATTTCATTGGGCACGAAGCGCGGCGAAACACCTTTGCGAATGTTTTGCGCGATGCGCTGCTTCAAGGCATCGTCGAGCGACACGCCCTCGCGCAGCACCACGAACAGCGGCATGTAGGATTCGCGCCCCAGGTACTCCATGTCGATGACCAGGCTGTCGAGGACTTCCGGCAACTCTTCCACCGCGCGATAGATTTCGCTCGAACCCATCCTCACGCCGTGCCGGTTGATCGTGGCATCGGAGCGTCCATAGACAATGGCACCGCCGCGCGGCGTGATGCTCATCCAGTCGCCGTGACGCCACACGCCCGAATAGGTATCGAAATAGCTCTCGTGGTACCGGCTGCCATCCTGGTCGTTCCACAGGTACAGGGGCATCGAGGGCAAGGGCGATGCGCACACCAGTTCCCCGACCTCCCCGATCAGGGGCTTGCCCGCGGGATCATAGGCGTGGACATCGGCACCCAGCACCCTGCACTGCATCTCTCCTGCGTATACCGGCAACGTCGGCGAGCCGGCCACGAAGGCACCGCAAAAATCGGTGCCACCGGACATGGGCGAGAGCCAGATGTCGGGGCCCAGTTCCTTGTAGATCCAGTCGTAGCTCTCGGGGGACAAGGGCGAGCCCGTCGATCCCATGGAGCGCAGTCGCGAAAAATCGCCCAGCTCACGCGGCCTCACGCCGGCCTTCTGGCAGCCCGCGTAGTACGCCGCGCCCGCGCCGAACACCGACACCTTCGCTTCGCCGGCAAAGCGCCAGATCGTCGTCGCGTCCGGCCAGTTGGGATTGCCGTCGTAAATCGCGATGGTTGCGCCCACCAGCAGGCAGGCGACATTGATGTTCCACATGATCCAGCTGGTGCTGGAGTACCACTGGAACACATCGTCCGAGGAAAGGTCGTTGTGGAGAGCAACCGTCTTGAGATTTTCCAGGAGCATGCCGCCATGGCCATGCACGATGGCCTTGGGAAGCCCCGTCGTGCCCGATGAATACACCACCCAGATCGGATGATCGAAGGGCACGGCCTCGATGACGAGTTCCGCCGGAACGCGCAGCACCTCCGACCAGATGGAGTGACCCACGCCCGCCGGCAACGCGCACGCGGCTTCGGGCGCGCCACCCGCGCCCGGCAGGAACACCACATGCCGCAGCGATGGCAACTGTGCAGCGAATTCGGCCAACACCTCGCGTCGATCGTGGGTCTTGCCGCCGAAGCCGAACGAGGTCACGGTCAGCAGGGCCACCGGCTCGATCTGCTTGAATCGGTCGAGCACCGCACGCACGCCCATGTCGGGCGAGCACACCGACCAGATGGCGCCGATGCTGGCCACCGCGAAGAGCGCGATGATGGCCTCAGGCGTGTTCGGAAGATAGGCCACCACGCGATCGCCGCGCTTGACGCCGATGGACCGCAGGTGCGCGGCAACCGATGCAGTGCGTGACCGCAGTTCGCCCCAGCTCAACGCACGCATCGGCACCTGTTCCGACGCATACAGGATCGCCGCGCTGTCCGCGGACTTGCCAGCATTGCTGCCAAAGACATGCTCCACGAAATTCAGTTCGGCGCCTACGAACCATTGCGCACCCGGCATCTCGCGGCGGCCCAGCACCTTGCTGTAGGGCTTGCTGGCGCGCACCTGGAAGTAATCCCAGATCGACACCCAGAACGCCTCGATGTCGCGCACGGACCAGTTCCACAGCGCGTGGTAGTCGTCGAACACGAGCCCGCGCTCCGTCTTCAGCCAGTTCATGTAGCGCTGGATCTGGCTGCGATCGATGCGCTCCCGGGTCGGCGACCAAAGTGGAGACTGAGGTGGAGACTGAGGTGGAGACTGAGGAGGAGACTGCGGAGGAACCTGCGTTGCGGCGTCTGACATGATGGATATCCGCGTGATTTGATAGACGGGGTGTGCAATGCATTCTAGCGCCCGACACAGTGCTTGCCATCCGCGACATCCCGGTGTGACAATGCGCAGGAAAGATCATTATCAGGATCTTTATCCTCGTCCACTTGATCCTGGTCCATTTGGTCCGCGGCCTGTGGATCGACGGTGTGTGACGGGGTTCAAAGGGGACTCGCATGCCAGGGCACAGCACGAACCAATCCGGGACACGCGCGCTGCGCGTCGCCATCATCGGCAGCGGCTTTGGCGGCATTGCCACCGCCGTGAAGCTCCAGGAAGCAGGCTTCACCGACTTCACCGTCTTCGAGAAAAACCCCGGCCCCGGCGGAACCTGGTGGGAGAACAGCTATCCCGGCGCGCAAGTCGACGTGATTTCGGCCTATTACTCGTACTCCTTCATGTACGACTACGACTGGCCGCGCAGCTTCGCCAACCAGGACGAAGTGCAGAAGTACATCGAGGATGTGATCGACAAGTACGCGATCCGGTCACACTTCCGGTTCAACACGCCGGTTCGCGAGGTGGTCTGGAACGATGCAGCGAATACCTATGCAGTGCACACGCCCTCGGGCAAACCCGAGGAATTCAATGTCGTCGTGAGCGGCGTCGGCATGCTCAACGACCCCGTGGTGCCGGACTGGCCCGGCCTCGACGAGTTCCAGGGCCCGAAATTTCACACCGCACGCTGGCAACACCAGCACGACCTCGCGGGAAAGCGCGTCGCGGTGGTCGGAACCGGCTCCACCGCATCGCAGGTCGTGCCGGCCATCGCCCCCAAGGTCGGGCACCTCTTCCTCTTCCAGCGTGAACCCGGGTTCGTGCTCCCCAAAGGGGATCGCGTCTTCACGCAGGCCGAACGCGACAAGCTGCGCCGCTGGCCGATCCTGCAGAAACTCGACCGCATCAAGAGCTTCGTCAACATCGAGCGCTTCCGGTCGGCCGCGCGCCCCCTTGCGGCCGCCCAGCGCATGCTGCACACGCTGGCGGTGAACCACCTTGAAAAACAGATCAAGAATCCGGAGCTGCGCAAGAAACTGGCGCCGAACTACGCCTTCTTCTGCAAGCGTCCCATCCTGTCCGACGACTTCTATCCCGCCCTCGAGCGATCCAACGTCGAGGTCGTGCCCAAGGCCGTCACGCGCGTCACGCGCACCGGCGTCGTCGATGCCGCAGGCGTAGAGCGTGAAATCGACGTGCTCGTCATCGCAACCGGTTTCAAGCCCGCCACCTATCTTTCGTCGCTGGAGGTCAAGGGGCGTGGCGGGCGCAGCATCCACGAAGTCTGGGGAACCGAGCCCCGGGCCTTTCTGGGGCTGAGCGTCCCCGGCTTCCCGAATTTCTTCATGCTCTACGGACCCAACACCAACGGAGGCTCCATCGTCTTCCAGCTCGAGCGGCAGGCCGAATGGGTGGTCAGCACCGTCAAGCGGATGGCCCGCAAGCGCACGCCCGTCTGCGAAATCAAGACGAGCCTCTACGAGCGTTTTTCAGCCTGGGTGGACAAGGGCAATCGTGGCACCACCTGGGAGTCCGGCGGCTGCAACCACACTTATTACCTCTCCCCTGCAGGGCGCGTGGTGACCCAGTGGCCCTACAGCTGGATCACCTACTGGCTCCTGACCAAACTCCTGCGGCCATTCGCCTACGCATTTTCCCGCCGCTGACCCACGACAATACAACGGAACGTCCATGAAGAACTTCAAGGGCCGCGTCGCGGTCATCACCGGCGGCGCGGCCGGCATCGGCCGCGCCATGGCCGAGCGTTTCGCCCGGGCCGGCATGAAGGTCGTGCTGGCCGACGTCGAAGCGGCCGCACTCAATCGCACGGCGCGTGAGATGCGACGCGCCGGGCATGAGGTGCTCGCAGTGCGTACCGACGTCACCAAAGCCCGAAGCCTCGGCGTACTGGCCAAGAAAGCGCTGGCCGAATACGGTGCCGTGCACGTGCTTTGCAACAACGCCGGGATCTATCCCCCCGACCGTTTCTCGCCCGTCTGGGAGGCACCGCTGGAGGACTGGCGCTGGGCGCTCGACGTCAACCTGTATGGTGTCGTGCACGGCATCCGCACCTTCATGCCCATCATGCTGGAATCAGGTGAGCCATGCCACGTCGTCAATACGGCATCACTCGCCGGCATGTTGAGCGGCTCCGGGTCGCCGGTCTACGGCGCGACCAAGCACGCCGTCGTGCGCTTGAGCGAAGCAATGTATGCCAGCCTGCGCGAGATGAAATCAAAGGTCGACGTGTCGGTGCTGTGTCCAGGCGTGGTGCAGACCGGCATTTTCGCCTCCGAACGCAATCGCCCGGGAAAGCTTCGTGGCGTGGGAGCCCCCGCCAAGTACAGGGGCCTAGACAGCATCCCGATGCAGAATGCGATGCTGCCCGCCGATGTCGCCGAGCAAGTGTTCAATGCCATCCGCGCCCGACAGTTCTACGTGATCTCGACCACCGGGTACGACGATGCGCTGCGCGACCGCATGAACTGGATCCTGAAGCGGCAAAACCCACAATTCCCCGATATTCGCGCTATGTACAAGCGCAACAGCAAGGCGGTTTGACGGGGCATTTTTCTCGTTGCGAACAATGCTGTCATTAGCGCGCATTTTCCTCTGGAAAATGAGTTGATTATAAGAATCTGTTGCACTAAGCTCGCCTTCCATCCGGATATGCAATAGCAGGACAAGACCGCACTTCGGAACCGTTCAACCCCTGGAGAAATCACAATGCAGATGTTTGCTCACACACGACGCAAGCTCATCGTCGCCGCCATGGCCGCGTGCGGCGCGCTGACGCTGGGTTCATTCCCCAGCATGGCGCAGCAAAGCCCCGGCGTCACCGACAAGGAAATCAAGATCGGCGCATGGATCCCGTTGACGGGCCCGATCGCCGTGGTGGGCGTTCCCCAGAAAGCCGGCTTCGAGGCCTACATCAACATGATCAACGATCGAGGCGGCGTCAATGGCCGCAAGATCAACTGGATCGTCGAGGACAACGCCTACAACCCGCAGCGCACGGCAACCGCGGCGCGCAAGCTGGTCACGCGCGATGAGGTGCTCGCCATCGTGCACGCCAATGGCACGGCACAGTCGCTGGCCGCATTCCCTTACCTTCTCGAAGAATCGAAGGTGCCGTTCTTCTTCGCCTACGCCGGCCTGAAGGACTGGTGGTATCCCGCCCGTCCGGACCTCTACGGCCTGTTCGTCAACCTGGAAAACCAGGCGCGCCTGCTCGGCCGCTGGGCGGCCAAGGAAGGCGCAAAGAACGTCATGGTGGTGCACTCGGCGCTGATGCAGTTCGAGGTGGTGGCCAAGGAAGTCATCCCGGGCGTGAAATCGGTGAGCCAGAGCAACAATGTGGAGCTCTATGCCGCCAAGTTCGACACTCAGGACTACGGCCCGATCGCCATCGACATTGCCAAGAAGAAGCCTGACGCACTGATCTTCATCCTGGCGCAACCGGACATCGTGCGACTGTCGAAGGAACTGGCACAGCAAAGCTTCAAGGTGCCCTCCTACACCTACGCACCGACCGTGGCCAATTCCTTCATCGAACTGGGCGGGCCGGCAGTACAGGGGCTGCGTTCCATGTCACTGACGGTTCCCCCAGAGACCGACAATCCTGCGGTGAAGGAGTACAAGGACGCCCTGGCGAAGTACTTCCCGAACGAGAAGCCGGACTACATCTCGCTGTTCGGCTTTGCCAATGCCAAGGTGTTCGTCGAGGGCCTGCGCCGCGTCAAGGGTCCGTTGACGCGGGAGTCCCTGAAGGCGGGAATCGAGTCGCTGGCCCCCTATGATTCGGGCATTCTCGCTCCGGTGAGCTTTGCGCGCGACAAGCACCTCGGCATGACTGCAACCCAGCGCGTCCAGATTTCCGGCAACCGCTGGGTGGCCGTGGGCACCCCTGTTGACGGCGACAAGGATTGGTAGTCGGTAGCAACTTCGTGTTCTGACCGGAGGCTGCGCGAGCAGCCTCCGTTGTTTTTGCAAGCGCAGTCGATTGCGCGAATCTCCGCAGCAAACCAGCACAAAGGACCATCCATGGGTGACCTGCCAGCCGTCATCGTGTCCGGAATCGTGAGCGGATCGGCCTATGCGCTGCTCGCCCTCGGGATCGTGATCATCTTCCGCTCCACCGACACGGTGAACTTCGCCATCGGCGACATCGGAACCCTCGCGGTATTCATGACTGCCACCATGATCGCGGCCGGCCTGCCCATCTGGCTTGGCCTCATCGCAGCGATCATCACCGCCGGCATCCTTGGCATCATTACCGAGCGCACGCTCATCCGGCCGCTCGGGCACAGTCGAAATTACGTATTCATCGCCCTGGTGGTCACCATCGGCCTGGGCCTGCTGATCCACGCCGGCATCTTCGTCGGCTGGGGAACGCGCCCGCAGGCCTTCCCGGTGCTGATCGAAGGCACGGTGAAGCTGTTCGGCATTGCGCTGACCTGGAACAAGATCCTCGCGGCCGGCATCGCGGCCGTTGCCATGATCGCCATTGCCTGGTTCTTCAAGAAGACACCGTTCGGCATCGCCATGCGCGCCACGGCGGACGACCCGGTGGCCGCCCGCATGGTCGGCATCGACTCGGGACGCGTCGCGGCCATCGCCTGGTTCCTCGGTTGCGGCATTGCTGCGATCGCCTCGTTCTTCCTGGCGGCCGACACCTCGCTCAACCCGAACCTCACCCTGTCGCCGCTGTTCCGCGCCTTTGCGGGCGTGTTCCTCGGCGGCCTCACCAGCATGGCCGGCGCCGTGATCGGCGGCTTTACCATCGGTGTGCTGGACAACGTGGCCGGCCGCTACATCTCGGCCAGCTACCGCGACACCATGGTGTTCGCCATCATCGTGCTGGTGCTCTTCATCCGGCCGGCAGGCGTTCTCGGCGCCGGGCGCAAGGAGCGAGTATGAGTCCCGCCAACATGCGTCGCCTGGGCATCGTCATTGCCGGCCTTGCCCTTGCCATCGTTGTGGGGCCCTACCGGATGGTCGGTGACTATGTGCAGTTCATCGTTGCAGCGCTCAGCTTCTACTTCATTGCGGTGCTCTCGGTGAACATGCTGGCCGGCCTGTGCGGCATCTGGTCCCTGGGCCATACGGCCTACATGGCCATCGGCGCCTACATGGCGGCGAACCTGACCAAGATGGGCGTGCCGGTCGAGGTGATCGTCCTCGCGTCGATCGCGCTGAGTTTCGTGGTCGGTTACATCCTCGGCTTGAGCGCCGGCCGGTTCTCGGTGCTTTATTTCGGACTGCTCACCATGGCTCTCGCACTGGCCGGCACCGAGATCATCGGGCATTGGACTGCCGTGACGGGGGGAGATGACGGAATGAAGGTGGGCAAAGCCATCACCCTCTTCTGGCCGCAACCTATCGAGACCAAGAACGCTGCGATGATCTGCGTGATCCTCGCCACCCTTGCCTACCTGGTTGGCGAAGCAGTCAGCAACAGCCAGCTGGGGCGACGCTGGCTCGCGGTCAAGGGGCAGCGTATTGCCTCCATGTCCATCGGCTTGAAGCCTCACGTGGAAAACGCCACGGCCTTCGGCATGAGTTCCGCCATCGCATCGCTGGCCGGCATCGGCATGGCCTTCTCCATGGCCTATATCGACCCGGTGGCCTTCAGTCTCGATTCGGGCGTCACGCTGATCGTGGGCACGGTGGTCGGCGGCATCGGCAGCACGCTGGGCGCGGTGGTCGGCTCGGCCTTCATTACCGCAGTGCCCGAACTGGCGCGCGACGCCCAGGCCGTGGCGAACTTCGTCTACGGCGGAGCAATGATCGCGGTGCTGCTGTTCCTCGGCGAAGGGATCGTGCCGGCAATCCGTCGTCGCATTCGCCACTGGAAGGGTCGCGACCGGGTCAACACCAACGTCCCCCGCCAGGCGGTCGATGCACAAGCCATGGCCAGGCTCGTCTCCGAACTGATGCCGCCCGCCAGGCACACGCTGAGCCTGAACGCGGTCTCGGTGCAGTTCTCCGGGCTGAAAGCGCTGGACGATGTCACCTTCGACATTGCGCCCGGCACCGCCGTCGGCCTGATCGGCCCGAACGGCGCCGGCAAGACCAGCCTCCTGAACGTGCTCAGCGGCTTCTACAAGCCGCTGGCGACAACCACGGTCAAGCTGGGCGATGCCGACATCCTGGCCCTGCCGCCCTCCGGGCGCGCGGCGCTGGGCATGGGTCGCACCTTCCAGCACGCCGAACTCTTTCCCGAGCTGACCATTCGCCAGATGCTGCTGACCGTCGCGGCGCTGGGCCGCCCCTTGCGTCGCGCCAATCAGATTGCATTGAACGAGCCCGAAGCCGTTGCCGAGCGCATCATCGGCGGCCTGGGCCTCGCACCGTACGCCGACTACATGCCCTCGGAGCTGCCTTTTGGCGTGCAAAAGGTGGCGGATATCGGACGCGTGCTGGCGATCGGCGCTTCCGTCGTGTCAATGGATGAACCGTTCTCCGGGCTCGACGAGCACGAGCGCTCCGAGCTGCGCGCCATCCTGCGCGGCATGCGCAGCGCCGGCGTATCCATCCTGATCATCGATCACGCCGTCCAGGAAGTCCTGAGCCTCGCCGACAAGGTCGTGGTGCTGGACTTCGGAAAAATGCTCGCCACCGGCGAGCCGGATTCGATACGCCGCAACCCCGAAGTCATGAAGGCCTACTTCGGCTCATCGCACCATGTCGAGCCCAGCCCAGAGACCAGCGCCAAGGAGTCCGCCAATGGCTGATACCAAGACCAAGGGCGGCACCGTTGCCGTCGCGGGCATCGTCCATCGCTACGCCGGGGTGCTGGCGCTCAACGGCGTGTCGCTCGACGTGCAACCGGGAACATTTACCGCCGTGCTCGGCCCCAACGGCGCCGGCAAATCCACGCTGGCACAGATCCTGTGCGGCGTGCTGCGCCCGACCCAAGGCAGCGTCACGGTTGATGGGGTGGCGAGGACCCGGCGCTCCCGCCGTGCCTTCGTCGAGGATGGCGTCGTGCTCGTGCCCGAGGGGCGACGTCTCTTTGGCCAACTGACCGTGCGCGAGAACCTCCTATTGGGTGCCTATGGCGCGCGTTGCGGCACGGCAGAAATGCATCGGCGCCTGGCTGAAACGCTGCCCCTGATGCCGCGCGCGGTGCAGGAAGGCCAGGAACGGGCGGCCGCCACACTGTCGGGCGGCGAGCAGCAGATGCTGGCCGTGGGCCGCGCCATCATGGCCGCGCCGCGCACCATCGTGCTGGATGAACCGTCGCTTGGGCTCGCGCCCATACTCATCGACAAGGTGTACGAGGTGCTGGGCCAGCTGAACGAGGCCGGCGTCACGGTGGTGGTGATCGAGCAGATCGCCGCGCACGCCATGCGCTACGCCAAATCGCTGACCGTGCTCGATCGCGGCAGCATCGTCTACTCCGGGTCGGCAACCGACGACGCGGCCGAAGAAGCATTGAAAGTCGGCTACCTGGGGCATGCCACCTGAGCGTCGCCCACGAAATCGAACCCACCTCGTAACGCTCATCAACTGGAGGAGAACGGCAATGCGAATCATCGACACAGCAAGACGTGCAGTGATGTTGGGGGCCGCAGTGGTCATTGGCGCAACAGTCGTCAGCTCGCCGGTGATTGCCCAGCAAGGCCCAGGAGTTACCGACAAGGAAATCAAGCTGGGCACATGGATGCCGCTGACCGGTCCCATCGCTGCCTACGGCGTTCCCCAGCGGGCAGGTATCGAGGCGTATCTGAAAATGATGAACGACCGGGGTGGCCTCAAGGGACGCAAGTTCGAACTGGTGGTGGAGGACAATGCCTTCAATCCGCAACGGACGCTGTCAGCCGCCCGCAAGTTGATCACCCGGGACGAAGTGCTTGCCCTGGTCGTGCCCAACGGCACATCACAGTCCGCGGCCACATTCGATTACGTGCTCGGGGAGGCCAAGGTTCCGCTACTTAACCCATATGCCGGCGCCGCAGATTGGTTCACCCCGCCCAAGGCGAACCTCTATGGCGCGCTGGTGCTGTACGAGAATCAGGCCAAGGCACTGGGTCGCTGGATCGCCAAGGAAGGCCAGAAGAACGTCGTCGTGGTTCATTCGGCGCTAGCGGCATTCGAGAACGTGGCGGTCAACGTGCTGCCGGGGATGAGATCGGTACGCCAGGACGTGAAGTCCGAATTGTTCCCGACCAAGTTCGACACCCAGGACTATGGGCCGATCGCGCTGGAAATCGCCCGCAAGAAACCAGATGCGATTGTCTACATCCTGGCACAACCGGAAATCATCCGTATAGCTAAGGAATTCGCCGCGCAGGGCGTCAAGGTACCGCAGTACACCTATTCGCCCTCAGTGGCCAATTCCATGCTGGAGCTGGGAGGGACCGCGCTGGAAGGGATCCGCTCGGTTTCCTACACCGTGCCGGTCACGTCGGATGCGCCAGCGGTCAAGGAATACCGCGACGCACTCGCCAAATACTTCCCCAGCGAGAAGCCGGACTACGTCTCACTGACCAGTTTCGCACTCACGAAGATGATCGTCGAAGCCATGAACAGGATCAACGGCCCCATCAACAGGGATTCCCTGACGCGCGCGATGGACAACCTGAAGAACTACGACACCGGGATCATTCCATCGGTGTCCTATGGCACGGATCGGCATCTGGGCGCTACTGTAGTGCGTCAAACAGATTGCAACTTATTGAGTCGTGCACGTGCTTTGACGACCTTCGCGAGGATGTCCGAGGCACGCGCCGTCCAGATGAACGGCTTGGGATTACGGTTATGGTTCTCGACATAGGATTCGATGGTACTGATCAGT
>CANJXQ010000050.1 GCA_947478805.1 Betaproteobacteria bacterium
GCCTCCTGGCTGAACATGGTCGAACGCTTCTTCCGCGATCTGAGTCAAAATGCGATCGAACGCGGCGTGTTCCCCAACGTGCCTCAACTGATCAGTACCATCGAATCCTGTGTCGAGAACCATAACCGTAATCCCAAGCCGTTCATCTGGACGGCGCGTGCCTCGGACATCCTCGCGAAGGTCGTCAAAGCACGTGCACGACTCAATAAGTTGCAATCTGTTTGACGCACTACACTAGGTTGGCTTCTTGCAATTATTTTTGCGTCGATTTCCGGGGCACTATGGCCATTGTCCGCATTGTTCTTTGCGCACTTCATTCTGCAAATGCTCGGTGTACTTCCGCCCAATTCGGAGTGTGTTTTCCGTTGTTCATGAGTTCCTCCCCGAACACATAAGCATAAAATTGGGTCAGTGTAACTATTTCCCCCATCGCTCGTTGACTCGGGTATCGCCACGCGAACTCGAAGCCAATGCCCCGCCGCCCCCGCCTCAATCTGCCCGCTGCGCCCACGCACGTCATCCAGCGCGGCAACAACCGCCAGGCGACGTTCTTTGCCGACGAGGATTACCGCTTCTATCTGGAGTGCCTCGGCGACGCGGCCAGGCGCTACGCCTGCCGCATCCATGCCTACGTGCTGATGACCAACCACGTGCACCTGCTCGCCAGCGCCGGGGCGCCCTACGCCCTGTCGCGGATGATGCAGCACGTCGGCCGGCGCTTCGTGCAGTACATCAACGTCACCTACCGCAGGAGGGCACCCTTTGGGAAGGGCGCTTCAAGTCGAGCCTTGTGGACGCCGAGGCGTATTACCTGCGCTGCTGCCATTACATCGACTGCAACCCGGTGCGGGCGGGCATGGTCGCCGACCCCGCGGACTATCGCTGGTCCAGCCACCGCCGGCTGGCCTTCGGCGAACGTGACCCGCTCCTCTCCGGTCACGAGCAGTACCTGCGGCTCGGCGCCACGCCGGCTGAGCGCCAGCGCGCCTATCGCGCACTGTTCGTCACCGACATCGACCCCGCCGACCTGGACGAGATTCGCAGCAACACGCAGCGCGGCTGGCCGATCGGCAGCGAGCGGTTCAAAGACCAGATCGAGCAGGCCCTCGATCGCGCGGCGCGGCCGCCGCAGCGTGGGAGGCAGCGCAAGGAAGCGGCCTCAGGGGTGGCAGGGGAAAGGGAAAAGTTGCTCTGACCCTGATTTTTCCTCAAAGTTAAAGAATAGGACTAGTGCCACATTTCGGTATTTGCTTCGAAGGTAAACCTACACTGACGCTATTTACTGCCCTTTCTGCGGTTAAGAAGATCGGCTAACTGTTTTTTTAGCATCCTGACTTTCTGATGATCAGGTCCAAGCAATCTACTTTGCGACGCGATCTCATCCTGAACAATGCTCGGCGTAAGCGGTACGTGAGCAAGCTTGGCCTCATATGGCGGAGCAATTTTTAATTTACTTAAACGGCGTATAGACAAATTTCCCGCCTGATTCGGTAGAGTTTTCGCCCTTGATTTCATCGCATCCCCCAAAAGAAGTTAATCGAAATAATTAGGGCCAGTGTCAGATATCGGTGCCCATTCCTACTGAACACTAATACTGACTCTAGCTATCCTTCAAGTTGGGCCGAAGCGGACGGTATGAGCCCGCCGACCACCCCCCGTCGACGGTGAGTGCGGCGCCTGAAATATAAGATGCCTCATCGCTGGCGAGAAACAATGTCGCGGCCGCCACTTCTCCTGGCAATCCGACTCGACCCGCGCCGATTCCCAGGTCCTGCGCGATTTGCGCGGGAGTCCCCCCGCCGGCAAGAAGCATCGGCGTGAGGATTGCGCCGGGATGCACCGAATTTACGCGTATCCCATGAGGCGCCAATTCCAAAGCCAGGGATTTAGTCAAGCCAAGCACCGCCCACTTGCTTGCCGAATAGGGGGCCCGGTTTGGGCCGCCAGCCTGCAATCCGAACACCGAGGAGATGTTGATGATGCAGCCGGACTTGTTCTTGATCATGCCCCGCGCCACGGTTTTTATTCCCAGGAACGGGCCGACGACATTGACGTCGAATGTCTGCCTGAACAATTCGATCGGATAGTCAATGATGGGGGCACGTCGGGAGAAGCCGGCATTGTTGATCAATACATCGATACGCCCATGCTTCTTGAGTGCATGGCGAACCAGCTTCTTCCAGCCGGCTTCGTCCGCAACATCCATTTTGAAGAATTCGATGGGCGAGTTCTTGCGTCCTGATTTCGGGGGATTCAGGTCGACGCCAATCACCCGCGCACCCTCGCTTGCGAAAAGCTCGGCGGTGGCCTTTCCCATGCCCTGCGACGATCCGGTGATGATGACGACCTTGCCTGCAACCCGTCCGGACCGAGGTGATGTTTTTTTCAAGTTATTTTCTCCTTTGTTACGTGATCACCCGGCTCTCGCCGGAGACGCGGGACAGGTGAATGTTGTAGATCTGCCAGCCGATGCCAGGGATTACCCGTGCCAGGTCGCGATTGATGGATAACTGCCCGATTCGGCAGGGGCTCAGCTCACTTCAATCTCGGCACGCCGGCCAAGTGCCGCGAGGGCACGCTCGAGCGTCGGTACCTTCGTCGGGTGCTTTGGGTCGAGCATGCGCCGCGCCTCCTTTTCGTTCACCTGCATGCGCCGGGCAAACTCCGATTTCGAAATACCTGAGTCGCGCAGGGCGATGTAGACGGCGGCCTTCAGCGCCGTTGTGATCGGCGTGGTGGCGGGACGCTCGCCGCGCCGTGGTTGCGACGGCGCCGGAATATCGAGCCCGTCCTCGATCCGGCTTTCGATTGCCGCCTGCAAGGCACCTTCCGCTTCGGCGAGGGCCTCGGCGATGGTCTCGCCTTGGGTGATCGCCTCCGGAATATCACGGCAGGAGACGACATACCCCCCGTCCTTGCGATCGGGGGTGAGCTTCACGGGGTAGGTAAATCGCAGCATGGTGTTCTCGCTATGAAAGGTCGCGTTCGGTGATCCCGAGTTGCTTGAGCATGGCGTGATAGGTGCCCGTCTTCAGTTCGTCCTTGGGATTGCGAACCACGGTACGCGCATCGCCAAGGGTCAGAATGCCGTGCGAACCCTTGCCACGATCCGCCCGCCACTCGAAAGAAACCCCGTTGCGCCTTGCGTATTTCTGCACCCGACGAATGAACTCGTTACCGCGCATGGCCCAGTCTCGGACATAAATGTCCGACTGTCAAGAGTCCTCTTTCGCCGAGCAATTGACAGGGGCAGTGTCAGATATCGGCGATCGTTGCTATGGAAGACTGACTACGAGCGGCCCCAGATTTCCCTGACCCCGGTATCCCTGTCGCCCCCTTCGTTACGCGATCACCCGGCTCTCGCCCGAGACGCGGGACAGGTGCATGTTGTAGATCTGCCAGCCGACGCCAGGGGTCACGCGTGCCAGGTCCCGATAGGTGGATATCGTGATGGTCAGCTTGTTCTGGCCATCAACCTGGGAAACGTTCCATGCATTCAGGTAGCTCACGCAGCTCGCGTGGCCCTTGCTGCTCTTGCCCTTTCCAGGAATGCCATCGGGCATTTCATCGATTTCGGCGACCTGGGTGCCAAGCAGGTGCTGGGTTGATACAACGTTCTTATAGACATTTTCGACAAAGTCGGCCCAGCCGTCAGGACCGACCCGCGTCGGCGCAGTACCGGGCACAAGCGGATATGGCGCGAGATAGATCTTGCAATCCGGCGTGAATATCTTGGTGTAGATGCTTCGGGCCTTTTTGACGCTCTCCGGGTCCCTCCAACCCAGCATGTCCGTCGCAATCCCATACCATTTGCGCAGGTACTCGACGTCCTGGCGGGCTTCCGCGAGTGAATACGGCGCGGCCCTCGGCGCGCTTGCCGCAGCGCTGCCCTTGGCTGCCAGCATGGCGGCCGAACCTGCCGCCATCGCCACGCCTGCGTTCATCAGGTTCCTGCGTGAGATCTTCGAATCAGCGTTTGTTGCCATGTCGTCCTCCTGTGGGGGTGTGACTGCATTGGAAAACGGGACTGCTTCGTGCGAACTTCGAATGAGCGCGGGGAACGACGGGCCTACCCTGGCTACTTGTTGAAGATCTGGCCCCAACGCTCCAGGTATTTTTTGACGACCGCATCGGTGTACGCACCTGAATCCGGGATGCCAATCTGGTCCGCAGCCAGCGACCCCTTGACACCACGTGGGCTTGCACTGGCACCGCCTCCATGCCAGATCACCTGGCCCTCCGCCGACATCACGTAGTCGACGAACACCGCACCGGCATTGGAGCGCTTGCTCTTGGAAAAGGACGCAATCGACATGGCATTTCCCAAGCTGGGCGTCGGCACCACGTAATCGACCGGAGCGCCCTGCGCCATCAGCAACCGTGTCAGCGCCGGGATGCTGAAGTTTGCGATCGCAATCTCTCCCGACCCCAGTGCCTGGTTCAGTTGCGTTGCCGACCCCGCGTAGATCTTGGGATTCTGGTCCTTGAGCTTCTGGAGATACTCGGGGCCCTGGTTTTTTTCCAGCCACTCGTAGAAGCTGGCCGTTGCCGACGACATGGCCGGTGCGACGCCGATCTTCCCCTTGAGGTCGGGCCGCAGGAAATCCGCATAGCCCTTGGGGGGCGTGCCGACGAGGTTCTTGTTGTAGGCGATCACATAGGGTTCGAAGCCCACCATGGCAATCGAGCCGCCGCGCAGGTACTGCGATGGAAATCCCTGCAGCGATGGCCCTGCAAGGCGCGCAAGCTCGCCGTCGCGCCCCCTCTGCTCGAACCAGAAGAGTTCCGTCCCCATGAACACGTCGGCACCGTCCGCGTAGCCGCTGGCTCGCTCCTGCTCCAGGCGAGGCATGACCTGGTTATTCACTCCCCGGAACGGCTCCACCGAAATCTCCGGATAAGCCTTGCGAAAGCCGGCGACCAGGCGATTCATCACGTCGGTAACGGCCACCGTGTAGAAGTTGACCCTGCCCTCCTTCTTTGCAGCCTCGACCACTTTGTTCCAGTCCGACCCGGCCGAAGCGGACTGGGCGTGGCTGTCGGAAACGTTGGCAATCGCTGACACCACCAGCGTCGCAAGGAACAACCCGCGCGCAGGACGTCGCGCGAAGCAGCATAGACTCTCGAACATGGCTCCCCCTGATTGAGTTCCCCGAATCCCGTGGCGGGATCGGGCGACGTACCCGTTTGCATTTTGAACGCGTGCGTAAAGTCTTGCAGGCTTATTTGTTATGGCCCCCAGCATGCAAATCCGCAATAGGCTTTACACCTCGAACAAATTGGCCTATTTTCAGCTGGCGACGCTTCGCGGCCCTTAAATTGTGGAGGAGGTAGCATGGCGAACATCAAGGAATTGCTGGTCAGCACTCTGTATGCCAATTTCGATGACCACCCTTGGGCGGAAATCAACAAGGGACAGGAAATCAAGGTCGTCCAATTGCGACCGAGCGAGAACCTGATCGTGCTCCAGTTGCGCGCACAGCCATTTGTCGTAGGAGGCCTGCACAAGCACGTCGGTTTCACGTTCGGCTTCACCACCAAGGGGGCATGGAGCCATAACCCCAAAGAGTTTCCGTACCTGCCCAACTCGTTCGTCTGCGAACCGATCGACGAGTTCCATCGCTATTGCAACGGACCGGGAATCACCGAGACGTATTTCATCAATATCGGCGAGCAGCTCTACTACGACGACGAAGGCCGGGAGATCATCCGCCGCTCCACGGCGCAAAGCCTCCACGACAAGTACATGGCGAAATGCGAGGAATTGGGATTGCCTCGTCCCAATGTGATGAATTGACAAACTTTGCTAGGTAGCACCCTGCAACAGCCAGCGCACGTCGATTTCATCCCAGGGCACAAACCCCAGATCTTCAGCGTTCTTCTCGATGGCCGTCCATTCCATCAGCGCGGTCACGTCCTTGTGTGAACAAGAGGGGACGGGCTCATTTGCCGTTCTTTCAACCCGACTTCACCAAGACATCGGACACCAACACCTTCACCTCAAAAGTCCGAAGCGGACGCCGTGCAGGCCCGGTAACCACCGCTCCCGTTCGCATGTCGAATTGCGCGAGATGCACCGGGCATTCGACAACGCAATCGGTTCGCTTGCCCTCGGATAGACGGCCCGCCTCTGGCATGTGCGTGCACTGGTCCTGCATCGCGCAGTACGCGCCCTCGACGTTGGCGACGAGAATCGCCTGACCGCCCACCTCGACACGGGCCGCGCCGCCTGGCGGCAATTCATCGATTCCGCAGACCCGATGCCAGGCCTGGGCGTCCTGGCCTGCAACCAGCTGGGGAATTGCCACCTGCAGGGTCTTTGGGGTTTGGTCGTTTGCAACCTGAAGCTCGAGCAGCTTCGTGTGCGAGGCGATGGCCTCATCCCAGCCCCGCTCACGGAACTCCAAGCGCCAGCCCGCCTGCGACGCATGGAACGCAACCTGTGGCGCGGATAGCGGCGCAACCGGCAAGCCCGCTTCATCGGCTTTCGATTTTGTCGCTGCGAGGTCATCGACAGTAAAGCCGAAGTGATCGACGGTGCCTGATTGCCCCGCGGCTGCGTCAGAGGACTTCGCAAACACGACGAACATGTAGCCGTCGGTCACCTGCGCCACCTGGTTCTCGACGTCCCGTCGCATGATCGTGCAGCCGAACAGGCGGACGAATTCATCGGCGGCCCGGATCGGGTCGGGCGATTTCACTGAAATGTGACGAAGCTTTGCCATTGGGTCCTTTCAGGGAATCAAAAGGGTGGATAGATCAGGGCAGTGACCGCATTTCACTCTCGTAGATTTTAGTGGAGGGGCGAATTGGGCGCTTCGCAGTCAGCGCGGGCGTCACATCATGCGTTTATGTGCGGGAACACCTCGAGATCCCCTCGAATACTGATTGCGCCACCCTATTTTTGTTTATACGATATTTACTTTGAGACACAAGGCGAATGGAAGAGAGATTGCACGCTATGGCCAAACTTAAGCCCGGCACCCACATCCCGGGCGCGAACGAAGACGCCGCAATCACCAAGGCCGCGCGGTCCGATCCGGATGCCAGGCCTTATTCGGAAAAGGACTGGAAAAAGGCCAAGTCACGCGTGCACGTGGGACGCCCGAAGTCCGACTCACCCAAGGTCTTTACGGGCATTCGCCTTGATTCGGAAATCGTCGAGACCTTCAAGGCTACCGGCAAGGGCTGGCAGACGCGCATGAGTGCAGCCTTGCGCGATTGGCTGAAGACGCACTCGCCGGGCTAACTGCGGATTAAGCGCCCGTGCCTATGAAAACCAAAGTTCACAGAAAACCGGAGGACGACATGACGTAGTTACCTTAAAAAGGAGACTCGTCATGTCACGTACATTTCGTCGCATCAACCAGCGCCACGAATATCGATGGGTGCTGCGCGACTGGAGCTGGTGGTGATTTCCCAACTATTGAATTACGAGCAATGCCTTGATCTTTGCCCGAACGTGCGCCATCACTTCCTGGGAAACCATACCTTTTTTCTTGGCGCGACGAATTTTCCAGTCCAGCGACTTGACCTGATCGGAAAGTATCGCGCCGGCGATGCCATCGATGTCCGCTTGCACTTCGAAAGGATGGCCCTTGATGCGCGTCGTCATGGGGCAGCAGACCATTAACCCTGCCTTGCGGTTGTAGCTGATCGGGCTGATCACCAGAGCGGGTCGGTGCCCGGCCTGCTCATGTCCTGCCTGGGGATCAAATTCGAGCCACACCACGTCTCCCGCATCCGGCACGTAGGATCGCGTAGCCACTAGAGGCTCTCTTTGCCGACCCGCTTGCCGAAGCTGACTTCTGCGTGCGTATTCTTCGAATTGATACCATCGACCAGGTCGTCTAACTCGTATTCGATGCGGCCCGACTTTTCGATGACGATGCGGCCCCGTGTCACCGTGAGCCTGACCTTTTGCTCTGGAGCAAATGCTGCCTCCTTCATTGCAGAAGCTGGCAGCCGAAGCGCCGGACTATTGCCCCACTTGCGGATAACGGCATCCATTGTTTGCTCCCATCCTCAATCGACCCAACGTGTCTACATTGTAGATACTTTGGCCTGGAAATTCAAGGCGGCAATTTTGGTATGCGGTAAATTGCGGCTATCGTCAGGTTTTTCGATTTGCCTCGCGCAGCTTCGGCGCGATGCGATCACGGATCAGGTCGAGCTGCGACTGCTCGCTGCTGATGGGCGTGAGCATGTAGGCGTCGGTCTTGCGCTCGATGCGCGAGGTCAAGGTCAGCAGTTTGTCCACCACCTCGTCCGGCGTGCCGATGACGTAGGTGTTCTTGGCGTCCTGCCAGCTGCCCGTGAAGAACTTGCTGACCGCATCGAAGCCACGCTGTTCGGCATTGGGGCCGTCGAGGATGTAGATCCAGTCCGCATGCACGAGGTCGATGCTGTCGCTGGCGCGCCCGGCCTTCACCGCACTCTCCATGATCATGTTCCAGGCCTCGCCGAGATGCGCCGCCGAAATGCGCCGCATGGATGCCGCGGTGTAGGTGAGAGGAGCCCATGCGTCGGCGTGCCGGCCGACGCGGTCGAGCACGTTCCTGACCGGGGTCGTCCAGGTGCTGAAATCGAGGGACTGCGTGGGCGCAAAGGTGCCCATCCAGATCGGCGGCCCCGCGGGACGCGGCGAGATCGGGGCGATGCGCACGCCCTCGAGGTCCGACCATTGGCCGTGAAAGGTCACGGTGTCGCCGCGCCACAGCCGCCGGATGAGCGGAATCGCCTCCTCGAACTGGCTGCCGCGGTCGGCCATGGACAGGCCCAGCGATGCGAACTCCTTGGGGTTCCAGCCCAGGCCCGCGCCCATGATGATGCGGCCGTTGGAGATGAAGTCGAGCGAAGCGAAGGTCTTGGCGATCTGCAGCGGGCGGCGAAACGGCACGATATAGACCAGCACGCCGATCTGGATGCGCGAGGTGCGCCCCGCGATCGCCGCCATCATGGTGGTCGGCTCCACCGACGTGGCCGCGTACACCACCTGGCCATCGTCCAGCGCCGCCTGCGCGAGCATGCGGTCGCCAAGGAAGAAGGCGTCGAAGCCCATGTCCTCCACCATCTTGGCGTAGCGCATGGTCCCTTCGGCGTCGGTCATGCGCAGCGGGAACGACGGGCGGATGCAGATCATCGGCTCTGCGCGCTTTGCGGTCACTCCTGGTACCTCCTATGCATTCATTTACCGGCTCAACCCGCTTGTAAGGCGGGAGCTACTCGGGTCGAATGCCTGCCTTGCGCGCGGCTTCCGCATAGGCGTTGCTGAGGTCGGCCAACCGCTTGGCGGAGGACTGCGGCGTCCCACCCACCGGGTAGGCCTTGATCTTGTCGAAATGCTGCCTTACTTCAGCGGTTTGCATTGCCTTTGAGGCGGCCGCATTGAGCCTTTCGATCACGACGCCGGACGTCCCCGTCGGGACTGTCAGTGCGAACACATTGGTGCTGCCGACATTGGGGTATCCCAACTCTGCAAAGGTGGGGACGTTCGGCAGGGAGGGCAGGCGCTTGCTGGCAGGAACGGCAATCGTGACGAGCTTGTCCAGGTTGGCGAGGATGGGCAGTTCGCTCAGGAAACCCATGACGTCGCCCGCAAGGATGGCCTGGGTGTACGGGCCGCCGGCACCGTACGGCACATAGAAGAGATCAAGCCCGAGTATCTGGGACAACTGCACAATGGGCAGCCGGATGGTCGGAATCGATGCCCCGTAGTTCACCTTGCCCGGATTTGCCTTGGCATAGGCTACCCACTCGGCAAAATTCTTCCACGGAAACTTGCTCGACGACACCAGGACCACGTAACCCTCGGCAATATCGATTACCGCAGCCAGGTCCGTCTGGGCATTGAAACGCAGGTCTTTGGTCACTAATGGCATGATCGCCAGATCCACGACATTTGCCGACAGAACGGTGTACCCGTCACTGGGGACCTGCTTGGCGACGTATTCGGTCGCAATCAGTCCGGACGCACCGGTCCTGTTTTCAATGACGACCGGCTGCCCCAGTATTTTCGACATTTCGGCGGTAATCGCCCGGGGGACAAGATCCGTGAGCGTTCCAGCCGAACTCGGAACGATGATGCGAACGGTTTTATTCGGATACTCCTGGCCAAAAGCCTGCGAACTGATTGCGCTGCACACCACCGCAACGAGCACTGCACGAACAGCATTGAACATACGCCTCCCCGATTTGCGTCAGAGTCCGATATGGACGACAACCCCGGCGATTATAGATAGATAACGTCCTATGTCAGCACTCATTCCGATGAAAACCCGACGCTCACCCTATTGCCGTCAGGCTTGCCTGCAGACCAGGATTTTCGCGGCTTCCTTGGTGGACATGCCGACCTTGACGCCGGCGGCGAGCGATATGCTGTTGGCCCCACTGATGATGCCGTCGTTGTAGGTACTCATGCCGTCGCCCATCTTTGCCAGCCGCCCGTCAACGGTTGCGCCCGCGATCCCTTCCGCAGCTGCGACGGCCATGCCAGCCATGCCTGCATTGTCACGCCCCTTTCCGCCATCAGAACAAATGAACCCAAAGGGCTTGCAGCGACGGGCATAGGGCATTGCACTGATGCCGAAGTGGCCGGCCGTGACCAGCACGTTCGTGTTGTCCTCAGGCAGGCCGAAATAGATCGAGTCCGCGCACACCACGAGTCGCCCATCCGGGCCGCGATCGACCACGGTGCGATTCGTGATCTCGGCTGCCGCAGGCCGGGCCGGATCCCGCTCGAGCATGATATGTGCGGCTTCTTTCACGCTCATGCCGGGACGCACGCCGCAATCCTGCGCAGGGCGATTGAGCACGCTGATCACCCCTTTCTCGTACAGGTCCACGCCCTCCCCGAGGTGCACCGTCATGATGTCGGCAACGGCGCCCGGCATGTTCAAGGCCTCCATGTACCAGAGCCCGGCGATGGCGGCACCCTGGGGACCAAACCCGCAGTCCACGCCAATGGCACCGCGCGGCGAGTGTTCGCAGATGAAGCGCGCCGGCAGAACGCCGCAATAGGAGGCATTGACGGCGATGTCGCGGCCACGGTTGGTCTCATCCACATCGTATGCCGAGCCCATGCACATGATGCGACCCCGGGGACTCTGGTGAACCTGAACCTGGGTTTGGATCTCGGCGTTTGACACGGTTTTCATGATGTCGCTCCTGAAGGGGCCACTGAAAGGGGGCAGTGTAACTATTTCTCTCATCGCAAGTTGTTCTTGTGCCGGGAACGCACCGCTAGAATAGGTCGGGCCGTGTCAAATATCGGCACGCATTCGCTTGTACATCCCACTTCGACTCTAATTATTTCCTTCAACAAATGCCAAGGTCTTTCGAAGACATTAGCGGCGGGAGCACTGGATGAACTACGTACGCAATGCCTGGTATGTCGTGTCGTGGGCCGACAGCCTGGCCGAAGCACCCACAGCAACCATGGTGCTGGGCGAACCCATCGTTGTATGGAGGTCTGGCGGTGAGCTCGTGGCATTCGAAGACCGTTGCGTGCACCGCCTCGCGCCGCTTTCACGCGGGCGCTGCGAAGACGGCAAGCTGCGCTGCATGTATCACGGATTTCTCTACGAGCCTCGCGGCACCGTGGTGCAGATCCCGGGGCAGCAGAACATCCCCGCGATTGCAAAGGTGCGCACCTACCCCGTCACCTCGAAGCACGGATGGATCTGGGTATGGATGGGCGATCCTGCGCTGGCTGACGAGAAGCTGATTCCACCGGCAGACGGCTTTGACGATCCCGCCTGGATCAGGGGCGAGAGTCAGATGGACTATGACGCCGAGGCCCGGCTCGTCAACGAAAACCTGCTCGACTTCAGCCACATCAGCTTCGTTCACGCGGAATCCCTCGGGGCGGGAATGGATTACGCCGAAACGGTTCCGGACGTCATCGCCATGCCGCGCGGCGTTCGTTTCGAGCGCTGGACTGCGGGAAAGCCGTTCAGCCGGACCAGTTTCAAGGCCACAACTGACCCGGTCGATGTATGGCAGGCGTATGAATACCACGTACCCGGCATTCTGCTGAGCCGACGCGCGGTATTCCCGCCCGGGACCGCGGCCGAATTCAAGCTTAAATGTCCCGACTACTCGCGCGCGATCAGCGAGGTGACGTTCAGCGCGCAGGCAGTGACCCCCACCAGCGAGTTCGGCGCCCGATACTTCTTCGGCTGGGCCATTCACCGTGATCACGGCGATGAAGCGCGGCGGGACAGGACGCTTGCAGCCCTTGAGCGCGCCTTTCTTGAAGACAAGGTCATGATCGAAGCACAGCAGCGGATCCTGAACCTGACGCCCTCACCCTCGGTCATGCCGACGGTTCACGATCGCGGTGTGGTCCTGTTCAACAAGATCGTGGAAGAACTCAGGAATCAGGAGCTGACCGAAAAATAAGCAGGGTCGGTATGACCCTGTTTTCTATTGCGGCGTCAGGCCGGCGGCCTTGACCAACTCTGCGTGAAGCTTGATGTCCCTGGCGATCATCTGCTGGAGCACTTCCGGAGTATTGGGCGCGACTTCCATGCCGTTTTCTGCCAACTTGGCCTTGACCTCAGCGTCCAATGCGGCGTGGACCGCCCGGTTGAGCTGGTCAATGATGGCGCGCGGCGTCTTTGCCGGCGCAAGCAGCCCGATCCAAGCCGAGAGGTTGAGATCGGCGAAACCGCCTTCAGCCATTGTTGGGGTATTGGGCAGCAACGATGATCGTTGCGGACTCATCACACCCAGCGCATGGAGTTTTCCCGCCTGGATATGGGTAATGGCTTCAGGCATGACGGCAAACATGCCGTCGACGCTGCCAGCCAGGGTGTCGTTGATGGCAGGTGCGCCGCCCTTGTAGGGTACGTGGAGCAGCCTCGCCTGGGTACGCGTCTCGAACATGAGCCCTGCCAGGTGCTGGGGACTACCATCACCGGACGAGGCATAGGTCACCCGACCGGGCGCCGCCTTGGCTGCGGCGAGCAATGCGGCAAGCGTCGGGAACTTTTGCTTGTCTTTCACCACCAGCACCATGGGCTGGTTGACCAGCGGCGAGACGGGGCTGAAGTCTGCCTCGGGATCGTAGGGAAGCGTCTTGAAAATGCTCTTGTTCGTGGTCAGGAATGAGGCTGGCGACACGACCAGCGTGTAGCCATCGGCAGGAGCCTTGGCTACAACCGGCATGCCGATCTGGCCCGATGCGCCGGCGCGGTTGTCTACGATGAAGGGCTGCCCCAGCGACGCATTGAATTTTTGACTAAGCACACGCGCAATCATGTCGACGCTTCCGCCTGCTGGCAGCCCGACGATAATTCTCACCGGGCGGTCCGGGTATTTGCCCTGCGCTGGTGCATGAAGTGCATAGCCCAGTGCGCACAGGGCGCCGATCAACTGCAGTGTGGTACGTCTTGCATTCATGGTAAATCTCCGCGTTGTCAGTAAGTTGCCACGATATGGGCTGCGTTTTTTCTGAAAGCAGTTGTGTCGTAGCAAGGTTCGCGCCAACTTGGGGCGTGAAACACGGGTGTAATTGGAGGCCTGAGGCTGACCCCGTTTTCGCCGCGCCTACGCCGCATCCTTCAAGGGCCAGCGCACGTCGATCTCATCCGAGAGCACAAACACCAGGCAGTCATCGTTCTTCTCGATGACAGTCCATTCCATCTGCGCGGTCACATCCTTGCACGAATTACGGTTGCAGTACTCTCCGCCACGCACATGACGTTGGTCGCCCTTTCCGCATTTATTGCGGCTTGATCCCCACCGCAGCCGCAGTTCCTGTCAATTCCTTCGCCTGCTTCTCCAGCCGTGCGGCCAGTTCCGCGGGCGATCCCCCAGCCGGGTCGTAGCCGATCTTCTTCAGCAGGGCTTTGGTATTGTCGTTGTTCATCGCCGCTGTGATGGTCTTGTTGAGCTGCGCGACGAGGTCCGCGGGCATGGAGCCCGGCGCCAGCACCGCGAAGAATATCTCCGTCTCGAAATTGATGCCCTGCTCGTTGAAGGTGGGGATGTCCGGCGCGAGCGAATAGCGCTCGCTGCCCGCGAAGCCAAGCGCGATGAGGCGCTTGGAGTCGATGTGGGCCTTGGAGAGCGCGTAGGACCCGAGGTAGAGGTGGTTGTCGCCTGCGATCAGGCTCGTCACCGGGCCGACGCCATCGTTGTACGGGATGGTGACCATGTCCGCGCCCTGCTCCTTCAGGAAGCGGATGGCCTGCAGGTGACTGCCCGCGCCGTTGGTGACGGCCAGGTTGTACTTGTTCGGATTGGCCTTGATGAGCGCGATGAATTCGCGCACGTTCTTCGCGGGCAGCGTGGCGGGCGAGACGAACAGGAACGGCGCCTTGCCCACGCCCACGACGGGCTTGAGCGCCCGGTACGTGACCATGGCCTGGTCTTTCGTGAAGATGCTGGTGAAGAGCGTGCCGTACTCGGTGAGCACGAGTACCGAGCCATCCCCCGGCGCGCGCGCCGCGGCCTCGGCCCCGATGTAACCGCCCGCGCCCGGCTTGTTGTCCACGATCACCGACCGTCCGAGCGCAGTGGAAATGTTGGTCGCCGTGACCCGACCGAGCTGGTCCGACGAGCTCCCCGGCGGAAACGGAATGATGAGGGTCATGGGACGCTGGGCTGCGGGAGCCTGTGCGAATGCGCTGCCTGCGGGTGCGAGCAGGGTCGCGGCCGCTAGCGCCGATATTACGGTGGTGAGCGCTGCCCGCGCGACTGTGGAAATCTTCTTCATGACCTTCTCCTCCGTGGATGAGCGACAGGGTGAGTGACGGGGTCAGCGTAAACCGACCCAGGTTTCCCGCCCCGCATTGCGCGCGCCTCGAATGGCGCTACTCGGGCTTGTAGTTCTCGTTCTTTGCAGCGCCCGCCCAGAAATCGATTTCCTCGCGCAGCATGCGCAGGTATTCGGCATTGGACACGGTCAGGCCACGCCCCACTTGCTGCAGCGTCACCCTTTCCATTTCGGTTGAGACGACTGCCTCGCGCACGATGGGCTCGAGCTTGGCGAGCACCGCCTTGGGGAGACCGGCCGGACCGTAGTACGCGCCGGTGAGGTATGCCTTGAGCGGCAACCCCGCCTCGGTCATGGTCGGGATGGTCGGCGCGCCCGGGATGCGCTTGTCATCAGCGACGCCAAGAATGAACACCTTGCCGGTGGCCACGTTGGCTGCGGCGCCGCCGAGCAGTCCCATGTACACCTGGACTTCGTTGGCAAGCAATGCGGCCGACGCCTGGGAATTTCCCTTGTAGTCGATCTTGACTATCTTCAGCCCAGCGAGACGGTTGAAGGACTCCATCGCCAGCTGGTTGGTGACAGCGTTGTTGGCGTAGTTGAGCTTGCCCTGATTCGCCCGGGCATAGGTGATGAATTCCTGCAGCGTCTTTGCCTTCGAGTCCAGGGTGTTGACGGCCATCACAAAGGGGCCGATCCAGCCCGGCGCGATCAGGTCGAACACCTGGGTCACGTCCTGTGGACCGTCCTTGTTGAGCACGCGGCTGTACTGGGTGAGGACCAGTTGACCCAGCGTGTAACCATCCGGCGTTGCCTGCGCCACCCGGCTTGCACCCAGCACGGTCTGGGCTCCCGGACGGTTCTCAACCAGGACCGAGACTTTCAGCTTGTCCTGCATGAATTTGGCAAGAACGCGGGTCTGGATGTCGACCGGGCCACCCGGTGCCAGGGGAACAATCAGCGTTATCGGCCTAGTCGGGTACTCCTGCGCCTGCACCGATGCACACGTCAGGATGGACAGCAATGCCACACAACACAACCTCTTGAACCCATTCATCGGAAATCCCCTCCTCCAAGATTGACAATACGAGGTCTTCGCGCTCCTGGCGCGAAGAATCGCACAACCTGCTGCTGGAACTGCATGTGAATCGATGCCTGCAACGATACTGGGCTAAAAGGCCTCACACCGAGGCCCCGGCCCGGTGTCCCTCGCTGATCGCCGTAGGCAGATAGCGAGGCGAATTGGCGTCACCGACGATGCGCACACCCGCGCCCTGCGCTCGCAATGCGTCGTAAATGTCCCGATTGGAGCGGTTTGGCGATATAAAGACCACGATATCCGCCGGCACTGTGGCGAGCAAGCCGCCCTCCGCCTTCAGGTAGGTTGGCGCGATGACCGCCGTGCCCTGGTCGATCGACACCGCGCGCGTGCGCGGGTGGAAGGTGAAGCCGCCGCGAGCGCGGATGCGCTGCAGTGCGGGCTCGACCATGAGCGCGCCCTCCATTTGCGGCGCTATTCCCGTGTGTCGAGTGATGTAGGTGACCGACAAGCCCCGAACCTGCAGCATCTCCGTGACAGCCACCGCTTCGAAATGCCCGGTCTCGTCGATGACGAGTGCCGCGCGGCCAAGACTGCGCCGATCATCGAGCATCAGGTCCCAGGACGAGAGAACATGCGGCTGCCGAAAGCCCCGGATCGGCTCACCTGGATTGGACACCTGGATGCCATCCATGCGTGGCGTGGAGCCAGTGGCAACGATGACATCGTCGAAGCCTTCGTCGTGCTGCATGGCGAGCACTTCAGCGGGATCCACAAACGTGGAGAGCCGCACGTCGACCCCAAGGCGATACACCTCCTGCTCCAGCCACTGCGTGATGTCGCCCATCGTGGCGCGCGTGGGCGCCTTGCTGGCCATGCGAATGCGGCCGCCGAGCGCGGGCTCCGCCTCCAGCAGCGTGACCTTGTGGCCGCGCGTCGCAGCAACTCGCGCGGCCTCCATTCCTGCCGGCCCGCCACCGACGATGAGCACGCGCCTCGGCTTGGACACGGGCTTGAGCAGGTGGTCGCCCAGCTTGAGTTCCAGCCCTGCACCTGCGTTGACGGTGCAGCCGATGCGGTTGGCCGGGCCCTTGATGCCGGCAAGGCAGCCCTGGTTGCAGGCGATGCAGGGACGCACGCGCTCCGGATGACCTGCCACGGTCTTTTTCACGATATCCGGGTCGGCTATGTGCGCCCGCATCAGTCCCACGAGGTCAGCATCACCTGCACGGATAACGGTGTCGGCCTCCTCAAGCGTACGAAAACGTCCGGTGACTAGCCTCGGCACCGTTGCACGACGCGTCACGGGGATGCTGGTCGCCAGTTCGTAGCCGGCTGGCTCATGCATGCCACCGATCCATCTTGGGATAAGTCTGCTTGTTCCCGAAGGAAACGTCGATCAGGTCGATCAGGCCGGCCGACTGCATCATGTCGAGAAGGCGCGCGTTGTCCTCGATGCCCGCGCCCGCCTCCGTATCGTCGGGTGCAATGCGCACACATACCGCCATGCTCTTCGACACCGAAGCGCGAATTGCGGCGAGCACCTCCATTGTGAAGCGGGCGCGGTTCTCGAAAGAGCCACCGTAGTCGTCTTCGCGCTTGTTCGTATTCGGAGAGAAAAACTGGTGCAGAAGGTAGCCATGCGCGGCGTGCACCTCGACGCCGTCCAGCCCCCACTCCTCGCACTTTCGCGCCGCATCGGCAAAGGCTCCGACAATTTCATCGATCATCATCTTGGTCATGGCGACCGGCACCACACCAATGACCGGGCCGGGCTCATCCGAGGCCGACCAAGGCGGCGATCCATCCGCCGGCATGGTGTGGTGGCCGCCATGCCAGAGTTGCTGGAACACCTTCATGCCCTGCGGCTTGAGTCGCCCCATCATCCGTCGATAGCCCTCAGCATGCGCCGGGTTGTAGGCGTTGACCGACAGGGGCGTCGTCGGATGCACGCCCATGATCTCGAGGATGCTCAGCCCCACGCCGCCCTCAGCGCGAAGCGCGTGGTACTCCGCAAGATCATCAAACGAGTGATATGCGAGGCGCGTGCCGTGCGCGGGGCGAACCACCCGATTGCGCAACTCCACAGGGCCGACCTTGATCGGCGTCAGGACGTGAGTCAGAGACACGCTTGCTCCTCAACGTAGTGCCGACACGGCGATCAGCGGGTCATCCCCAGAAAAGTCCGGAAGGCCCGCCCAAGCAGCCACTTCTTTTCCTCGATTGTAAACGCAGCGGATTCCGTGAGGTAATGCAATGCCGCTCGATAGTCATGCAGTGCACGCGTGCGAGTGAAATCGCTTCCCCACATGATGCGCTCCTTGCCGAAAGCCCGAACGAGCCTTGTGACGGGTTCCGTGATGTCCGCGAAGGGGAACGGCTCCCGGGAGAGCGTCGGAGCGCCCGTGAGCTTGATCCCGATATTTGCATGGTCGGATAGTCGAAGCACATCATCGAGACCCTCGAACGCATTCGTCGGAAGCGTGCGCGTGGGCGGCTGGGGCAGCCCCAGATGATCGATGACGAAGACGTTGTCGGGGTGCGTCGAGGCAACGGGTGCAATCAGTTGCACGTGCCCTGCCAGCGCCATCATGATGGGAAGATTCTTCGCTGCGCATGCCTGCAACCATGCTTCGAACTGCGGTGAGCGCATCAGTTCGTAATTCGCGCGCCCGCTGCGATCCAGGAACGCGATCCTGATGGCGACAAGCCGGGTCTGGTCCATGTGTCGCCGCAGGGTTTCGGCCGGGTTCGGGTCCATCAGGTCGACCTGGAGGGAGAGAACGAACCGCCCTGGGTATTTGGCGATGGACGCCATTTCGTAGGAGGCATCGGGGTACAGGAGAAAACTGGTCAGCACTGCGACATCGACGCCGACAGTGTCCATCGCAGCGATGGACCTCTCCGCTGTTTCTGCCGGACCGGCATTGAGGAAGACACCCCGGGTGCGCGCGAAGTCCGCCTGCCAGGGACGGCCGTGCCGGTTCTCTTCCCAGATGTGAATCTGCGCGTCGATGACTTCAACACGCGTTTCTGTGGCCGCGAGACTGATCACGCCTGCGTTCTCCCGATTGCGCGATGGCTAAGCGTTAATAGGGCCTGCATCAAGTTCAGCCCCCCATCGCGGGGCCACAGTTGGACCGGGACTAACGACCCGACCGCAGCAGGCGACCGGGGAAAGCGTTGCCGCCCTCTGCACCCGAGATCCGGACACCGTTTACCCACACGGATTGAATGCCCATGCTCGGGGCAACCAGTCGCTCGGCGCCCGCCGGGAAATCGGCAACCCGCTGCAGCGGACCATGCGAAATGGTTTCCGGATCGAAGACCACGATGTCCGCAAAGTGCCCCGGTTTCAGCGTGCCGCGATGGGTGATGCCATAAACTTCCGCCGGATGGCCCGCCAGTCGCCAGATCGCCTTCTCGAGCGAGAGCACTTGCAGCTCCCGGCACCAATGGCCGAGCAGGTCCGTCGGGTAAGAGGCGTCACACAGCTGATTGGCATGCGCACCGGCATCTGCAATGCCCAACAGACAACGGTCGTTGAGCAGCAGCTCGCCGACCCCCTTCTCGTCGTTATTGGCAAGAATGGCGCCAAATCGCGTCTTGTAATCTTCCTGCGATGCCAGATGAACCATCTCGTCGAATGGCGGCCGGCCGGAGCGCTCGGCGAGTTCTGCAATCGTGGGGCCGTTGATCAGGCTTGCATGGACAGACGACTCCTGCACGATCGTGCGCTGCCAGAAGGTGCCGCCACGAATCCGCTCTATTTCAGGTCCGGCCTGGGCGCGCCACCTCGCATCTGCATACAGCTTCTTGCGCGTTGGCAAATCGCCCTTCACCACCGGCTCGAACGCGGGAATGTTGTTGAATGCATATGGATCCTCCAGCGAAATCTGGAACATCAGCGGGCGGCACCCGATTTGCGGCAGCACCCTGCCGCTGGAGACGGAAATCTCGTCCAGGACCGTCTGTATTTGCTCCGGGGAAAAATGTTCAGTGAGCAGTGCGGCCCAGGTCACCGGCCGGCCAGTACGACTGGCGATCTCACACATGACCTTGTTCGAAAGCGCGGTGTCCGCCCTCGGGTTGCCGGGACTGAACTCGATGACTCCCGATCCGCTCCCGCCCACGACATCGCAGAGGCGCATGACTTCATCCATGCTCGCGGCAAGGCTGGGCACGGGGCGACCGTCCGACGTGCGATGCACGGCCTCTCGCGAGGTGGAGAACCCCATCGCGCCGGTGGACAGCATGTCGCGCAACAGCGACGCCATCGTGTCGAGCTCGCCGGGGGTCGCCGTCCGATCCATCGCGGCCTTTCCCATTGCATAGAGACGCAGCGTGGTGTGGCCGACCAGGAGGCCCATGTTCAGCTGCTTGGGGACGGCATCCAATACCTCGAGGTACTCGGAGAACGTTTCATATCTCCCCCACGGCACCCCGACCCTCAGGGCTTGCAGGTCCATGCCCTCCGCGCCGGCCAGTACCTGGCAGAGCGTTTCGGCATCCTCGGGACGCACCGGCGCCAGTCCGAATCCGCAGTTGCCTGAAACGACCGTCGTGATGCCGTACCAGGAAGAAGGCGTGAGCTTCGGGTCCCAGAAGAGCTGCGCGTCGTAGTGGGTGTGTATGTCGATGAATCCCGGCGCCACGATGTGACCGGCTGCATCGATGACGGCCCTTGCCGGCTCCGTCAAGTTTCCAACCGCCGTTATGCGGTCGCCAGTGATGCCGATGTCGCCCCGGAATCTCGAAGCGCCGGTCCCGTCGATGATCGTGCCACCACGGATTGCAAAGTCATGCATTGTTGATTTCCTCGGGAACAATTGGAGGCGGCCTCAGCATTTCCTCCGTCGCACGTCGATTTGGGGGAATCCTCATCGTCTTTGCAGCGCAGGACCTCCGTACAGTCATAGTGGTCGCGACCAATACCCCTTTATGCAGGTGACCAACGAACGAAGAATCGCTTCACATAAATCATTCGAAGATCTTGTTCCAATACGCGCGATATTTCGCCGCAACGTCCGGCGGGTAGTCCTTGGCCTCCCACGCATAGACGGTGTCGGCAGTGGTCGCCCCCTTGATGCCCGGTAGCATGCCCACTCCTTCACCATTGCCGTGCCAGGCGTTCTGTCCCTCGGCCGACATGAGGTAATCCATGAGGACCAACGCTGCATTGGGCCGTTGGCTCCACGAAAATGCAGTGAGCACGTAATTCGTGCCAAAGCCGGGGCTCGGCACAAAAAAGGCGATTGGTGCGCCACTGTCCACCAGCGGCTTGCTGCCGGATAGCACCGTCGTGGGCGTGGCGATGAACTCTCCCGCTGCCACGGACTGGGCCAGCGTGATGACATTTCCGGTGACCTTTGGATTCTGCGCCCTGAGCTTGAGCAGAAATCCGGGGGGCTGCGTTTTTTCCAGCCAGTCGTAGTAAGCGTGCATCGAGATCGAAGACAGGTCCGATATTCCGAGCTTTCCCTTGAATTCGGGCTTAAGAAGGTCGGCATACGATTTGGGGGGCGTCGTGACGAGATTCTTGTTGTAGGCAATACCAAATGGCTCGACACCGGGAATCGCGATGACCCCGGCAACCAGGTACTTCGATGGCCACTCCTTCATTGCGGGGCCCAGCGGCTTCAGCAATTTTCCTTCGCCGGCGCGCGCCAGCGCCCATACCATGTCGCCTCCCATCAGGACGTCCGCGCCATCCAGGTTGCTTTGGCGCTCCTGGTCGATCTTTTGCATGATCCCGCCCCCCGAGGCTCGGTAGGATTCGAGCGCGATGTCGGGGTAGGCCTTCTTAAAGCCGGCGGCAATGCGAGCTAATGCCTGGGGAGCAGGAGTGAAATACATCATCACCCGTCCCTCCTTCTTCGCTGCCGCAACGGTTTCGGGCCAGGATTTTTGTTGCGCCTGGACAGTGCCAATGCACAAACTGATGCCCATGATCGCCACGCCCACGTGATTGATAACTCCTGACGCCCTGTACATTGCCCCTCCTTGTTCCGTTGGCCCCGCCTTCTGCCGCTGCATCCGGTAGTGTTTTACCAGTGATTGAAAGACGGTGCCTGTCTCCCCGAGTACTTCGGCAGGTCAACGAAGCAACGGGCGCTTTGCGCTTCCCCGGAACCAACTTTCCTGCGTGCAGCCATCTTTTTCCTTATCGCCCCCAAATAGTCGTTGCACGGAAACGGGGCAGCATCGAAAATGGCATTGGAAGCGCTGGACACGGCAGGTGCCGGGTCAGGAGTTGGGCCAGCAGGAAACTGCACGATCCCATTTGAACAAGCGTGTCATTCATCACTTCAAAGAGGAGGAAGAAAATGAAAAAGAGCATCATCGGCGGGATCTTTGCATTCTTGTCACTGATGGCCGGATCCACCGCGTCGGCTGCGGATCTGAAGATCGTCATTCTTCAGGCACTGACCGGAGGGGCTGCATTTCTCGCGGTTCCCGCAGCCGAGGGCATGCAGATGGCGGTTGACGATCTCAACGCCCGCAAGTTCTTCGGCTCAGACCGGCTCGTTGCCGACCTGGTCGACAGCGCGTCGGCGCGCCCGCAGGCTGTCGCCGCAGTGACGCGCTATGCCGCCGACAGCAACATACTGGCGATCATGGGTCCCACGACAGCCGTCGAGGCCATCCCGGCCGCCGCAATTGCCAACGACGCAAAGGTCCCGATGTACTCAATGACCAATGCCGTGGGCGTGCTGAAGGTCGGCCCATGGGGATTCATCGCATCGCAGCCACCCGTGATCACGATGCCGCTCCTGGGGGATTATGTCGTTCGTATGGTCAAGCCTCAAAGCTGCGCCACGGTTCGATTTTCCGACAACGAGGCCTATGTGGACCTGGAGCGCATTTTTGTCGAGCACGTCGAGCCAAAAGGGGTCAAGTTCGTCGATCGCACCGGGGTGAAGCAGGCTGATTCGGACTTTTCGGTGGTCGCTACGCGCATCGTAGCCGCGAAGCCGGATTGCGTTGTGCTGTTCACGCTGGGACCCACGGCAGCGAACCTTGCCATCCAGTTGAAGCAGGCCGGATTGCCGGCCAGCACGCGCCTCATTGGGCAGACCGGGCTGTCGTCGCCCGAGTTGATCTCTATTGGCGGCGCGGCAGTCGAGGGCCTGGTATTCAATTCCGACTGGTCGCCGGGCGGCGGTTCACCCGAGGGCAATGCCTTCGCTGCAGCCTACAAGAAGAAAACCGGCAAGGAAGCCAGCAACTGGGCGGCGCTGGGTTACAGCAACATGCTGGTGCTGGGCACCGCGATCAAGAACGCTTCGCCCAACCCGACCCGCGAAAAGATCCGGGCTGAACTCACGAAGATCAAGGATGTTCCAGTCATCGTGGGCTCCGGGAAATTCAGCTTCCCTGACCGGATCCCTGTCTATGGCTCAACCTTCCTCCAGGTAAAGGGCGGGCAGCTGGTGCCTGCACCGCAATAAGAACGCAATGAATTGGACCCCGGCGCCGTTTCATCCAGCGACGGTCGTCCCGGAATCGCGCGAGGAACCGCCGAGACCTCTTCGGCCGTTCCCGACGCCTCCATCAGTCATGTGCGCACTTGAACCATGTATGCTTTCATAGGAGGATGCCTGCCACGCAGTCCTGAAGAGTCGGCTGATTCACTTCGCAAATTCAATAGGAATAGTCAATGAAAGTTCGTAGAGTCGTTACCGGGCACAATGCCGCCGGAAAGGCGGTTTTCGTCAGCGACACCCAGATCGATGCCCCCGCTTACGGAATCATGCCTGGCAGTTTCTTTCACAAGTTATGGAGCGCCGACACGCCGCCCTCGTTCCCGGACGACGGCAAGGAGCCCGGCGGCACGGGTTTTTTCCCGCCCAAGGGCGGCTATCGCTTCATGATCATGACGCTTCCACCGCATGACTCCGTCAATGTCGTCGGAGACAAGCGCGCCCTTGCGGCCGAAGCACGGGCCGGATTGCCGGGCCTCATCGAGCACATGGAGAAAAACGGCAACGGCATGCATACCACCGACACCATCGACTTCGAGTATATCCTCTCCGGGGAAGTGACCCTGATGCTCGACGATGGAGCCGAAATGACCCTGCACGCGGGCGACACGATCGTCCAGAACGGCACGCGCCACGCCTGGCAGAACCACGGCAAAGTACCCTGCCAGATCGTCGTGTTCGTTCTCGGGGTGGAGCGGACGCCTTCGGGCATGGATCTCGTCAGGGCGAGCTTCGAGAAGAAATAGGGGCGGCTGGATTGCCGGCTGGCTCGACCGCATGGACCGCTTCTTCGACGACCGGGGAATGAACGATGCCGGGCTGACCATGCGGCCAACCGAGATCTTCCGCTGGCAGTGCTACATCGCGTTCGAACCCGTAGAGAAGTCGCTACCGCTGCTGGCCGACTTCATCGGGCGGAACAGCATTCTCTGGGCTAGCGACTACCCCCACTGCGACGGCTTTACCGACGCCCCCGGCCTGCTCAGGAAGCTGGGCATATCGAAAGAGCTATACGACGACATCATCGTCCGTGGAGCGAGGCGCTTCTACAACTTTGCCTGATCGGAGCGCGGGCGCGATTCCCGAAGAGCGGCGCGAACATTCCGGATTTCCTTGCCCCAGGACGTGGATTACTGCTGCGGCACGAAATTCGCCGCGCGAGCCGCATCAGCCCAGAACTTGAAGCTTGCCTCGTACTGGCGCAACTGCTCCTCGGGCGTGGACCCGACGGCGACATAACCCTGTTTACGGAACATTTCGAGAACCTCGGGCTGCTTCACGGCGTAGGCCACAGCGCGTTGAATCTTGTCAGTGACCGCCCTCGGAGTGCCGCGTGGCGCCCAGTAACCGAGATCGGAGGCAATCCCCTGCAGATCCTTGATGCCCACATCAGTGGCGCTGGGAACATCTGGCAAAAGGGCCAGCTTCTGGTGCCCCGTCTGGAAAAGGACGCGGATCTTGCCCGCTTCGATCTGGCCTGAGAAAGGCCCGAAGTTGTTGATGTGCATGCTGGCCTCACCGTTCAGCAGCGCAGGCATGATGACCGGCCCGCCCTGATAGTTGACCACGGTATAGGTCAGCCCCGTTGCATTCTTTGCGACGTACATCATCAGCTCGAGTGGCGTCGCGGACGATGCGAAGTTCAACGTGTTCGCCGGCTTGGTCTTCGCATACGCCACCAGTTCCTGGACCGAGCGGACGGGCAGGGTCGCGCTGGTCATGAATACGTAAGGACTGCTCAAGGCGTCGGAGATCGGGGCAAGGTCCCGTCGCGCGTCGATGGCATTGGCCTTCACGAGCGATGGCAAGAGGCCGACAGGCCACGCATAAGTGATGGTGTGTCCGTCCGGCTCGGCATTCATGGTAGCGTTGAATGCAAGATAGCCTGCCGCTCCCGTGCGTATCTCGATGACGATGGGCTGGCCGAGCTCCTTTTGCATATGCGGTGCCAGCGCCCGGCCCACGATGTCCAGCGACGAGCCTGCCGGAAAGCCAATGAGCACCCGGATGGGTTTGGTCGGGAAGGTCTGGGCCTGCGCGTA
>CANJXQ010000051.1 GCA_947478805.1 Betaproteobacteria bacterium
ACGGCGTATTCGGTCTCGGTGCTGGTGAAGCTCTCCGGCGAGTATTCGAATATCCATTCGGTCCCCGGATACTTGGCGGCTTCCGCCTTCACCCACTCGGCGCCCTGCACGGCAATGGCCGTGATGCCGGCCCGGTCCAGGCCGAACACGCGCTCGCGCTGCACCGGCGATGTGGAGTTGTAGAGATGGACGATGACGCGCTTTGCGCCCTTCACCGACTCGAAGGTGCGGGTGATGAGATCGAGTCGCGCCTGCACCAGCACCTGGATGGTGACGTCGTCGGGAATCTGTTTTTCCTCGATCGCCCAGCGCACGAAGTCGTAATCGGGCTGGCTCGCGGACGGGAAGCCCACTTCGATCTGCTTGAGGCCGATCTTGAGCAACAGCGCCCACATGCGTTTTTTCTGCGCCGGGTTCATGGGCTCGAGCAGCGCCTGGTTGCCATCGCGCAGGTCCACGCTAGTCCACAGCGGCGCCTTGGTGATGACCTTGTTCGGCCATTGGCGCTGGGCGATGGGGGGCGAATCGGTGGGGCGGTACTTGCGGTGGTCGAAGGCTTTCATCTGGCGCTCCTGCTTTCCATGGGTCGTTTTAAGGGGATGGGTCATCCGGCATAGGGGATGACCCGACCCAAGCAGTGTAGGCGGGACCGCGGGGCAGATGGTTGCGAAGTGAATGGAGTTATCTAATGATTTAGCAATATAATTGCTTATAAGTTACAATTTAAGGTTTAAGTAACCAGTTATATGAATTTAAGGGCAATAATATGAAGATTGACCGGCACGACCGCAGGATCCTCGAAGTCCTCCAGGCAGACGGGCGCATCAGCAACCAGGAGCTGGCCGACCGGATCGGCCTGTCGCCGTCGCCCTGCCTGCGACGCGTCAAGGCGCTCGAAGAGGGCGGGGTCATCGTTGGCTACCGGGCGCTCCTAGCCAGCCGGCCCCTCGGGCTCACGCTGACCGCTCTCGTGTTCATTTCCATGGACCGCCATACGCCGGACCGTTTCACCAACTTCGAGGCCACCGTGGCCGAACTACCCGAGGTGCTGGAATGCCTGCTCATCACCGGCCAGGCGGCTGACTACCAGCTCAAGGTCATCGTGCGCGACATGGACGCCTACCAGGACCTGTTGCTGAACAAGATCACGCGCATCGACGGGGTGACGGGCGTGCATTCCAGTTTCGTGCTGCGCCGGGCGGTGGACAAGACCGCGCTACCGGTAGGGACGGCCTGAATGGCGGGCGTCAGCATGTAAAGGGATGTTTCAACCGCAGAAAACTATCGACTTGGGGCCATATTGGGGTTTATAAACGGGGTCTGCGGCCCCATTTTTGCCGTATGGCCCATTTCAACCACACCGACACTGCCGATAGCGACATCATGTCCAAATCCAAGATCAGTCCGTTTGCGATCATGGTTGATTCGGCTGCGGCCCTTGCCGCGGCCGAACGCCTCGCCCAGACCCTGCCCAAGCGGGTGTCCTCCCTTGACCTGAGAACGGGCAAGGCCGTCAACGACGAAGTCGCCCTGTTCGACGCGCAGATCGAGGCCAGTCGCTAACTTCGTCAGGCGGAACGCCAGCCGCGCTACTGCCGGTTGTCGTAAAAGATGGTGCCGATCGCGGCACCAATCATGGCGCCCAGGCCGATGCTCGGCTGGGGCGCAGGCTCCGGGTAGTACACAGGAACCGGGCGCTCGACCACGTACGAGCGCTGCACAACGACAACGGGACGCCGTTCGACCTCACGGATGTAGGTGACCCGGTGGTCGCGGTAATCGCGATGGTCGCGGTAGTCGCGGTAGTCATGGCGGCTGTGGTTATCGCGGTAATCGCGATCGCTCCCGTGCCATGAATCGGCGAAGACGGGGGCCGTTGCGCTCAGCGCGGCGCCGGCAATAAGCATGCTGATGAGTTTCTTCGTGTTGTTCATGTTGTTCTCCTGTTGGGGGGTACGCGTACCGTTTAACGTCGGCACACCGGCAGTGTTGACCGAGGCAAGGTGTCGGTGTGAAAGCAATTGTCTCCATCTGCGGTGGATGTAACGGACTTGCTTGCTCCGTTTCTGTGTCTGCAGTGCTGGGATGGCGGAAAGAACGCGCGCCGGGCCTCACATGCTGTTACGTCTCATACAGTTTCGCTTACGCCTCTTACAGTTTCCCAACAGCTTTGCGGCCCCGTCCGCGTTAATTTGCGCATGGGGACATCCCATGCAGAAGCCTAAGGAGCTGGACATGAAAGCATCAACGAGCATCATCGCGGCATCGATAGGGGCGCTGTTCTCGATAGCGGCGTCGGCCCAGAGCCTGGAGTCGATCGAGCAGCGCGACCTGTCGCAGCAAAGACGCATCGAGCAGGGCCTGCAATCGGGGCAACTGACGGCGCGTGAAGCGCAGCGCCTCGAAAGCGAGACGAACCGGGTCGATCGCATGCAGGCCAGGGCGTTGCAGGATGGCAGGCTAAGCGAATCCGAGCGCGAGCGAATCACGCAGGCGCAGAACCGGGTCAGCCGCGACATCTACGCGGAGTCGCACGACCGCCAGGTGGCAGACCCGAACTCGCGTTCATCGCAGCGCATGGAGCAAGTCGTGCGGGGCGAGATTCGTGAGGACCGTCGCATAGCCAACGGCGTCGCGTCAGGTCAACTGGATAACCGCGAGGCCTCGCGTGCCGAATACCGCAATCTGGAAGGGCGCGGCGGCAGGGACGATGGTCGGCGCTTCCAGCAAGTCGATAATCGCCGCGACGGGAATCGATTCGATCGTGGTGACAATCGCCTGGAGCACGGCGACAATCGCTTGGTGCGCAGCGACAATCGCTTGGCGCATAGCGACAATCGTTACGAGCGCCACGACAATGGCCAGCGCAATGGCTGGAACCAGTCAGCGAATCCCGGCCAGCACAATGGCTGGACCCGCGGCGAGTCGAATGCCTCACCCACCGGATCGAGCAACGGCCAGCACAATGGTTGGGGTCATAGGACCACGTCGGGCTCCACCACCACCTCGACGACTCCAGCGACCGGCGGTCAGCATGGCGGCGGATACCAGGGTTCGACTCGCGGTTCATCCGCGGGTGCGTCGACTGTGACCGGCGCTTCTACAGCCGCGACAACGGCAGTTGTCGCAAGTCGCGGGAATTACGCCCAGCGTTCCAGCCAGGCGAGCAGCCCGCGCATTGTCGCCAGCGCGAGCACGGGCGGCCAGCGTAGCGGCGGTGCACGCAGCCGCTGATCGCAGTCGCACTGCAGTCGAAAGCCCGCCGGTTGGCGGGCTTTTTTTTGCCTGTGCTCAATTCGACGCGTGCGAGTCGTCCCGCGACCATGCGCCTGCGGCCGTGCCACAATCACCCACCCAACCATTGCGGGATGAACATGGCCATCAAACGACCCAAAGGGGCGGCTGGCACGCTGGTCGTGCTGGAGCACACCTCGAAGATTCTCAAGGGCAATCCGCTGGGCGACCCGCATGTGCGCAAGCTCGCCGTGTGGTTGCCGCCGCACTATGACGCCATTGCCGGTCACGCAAAATCGCAGCGCTTCCCGGTGCTCTACGACCTTGTCGGCTTCACCGGGTCGGGCATTGCGCACACCAACTGGAAGCCCTTCGGCGACAACGTGATCGAGCGCGCGGCGAGGCTCATCCACGAGCAGAAGATGGGGCCGGCCATCATCGTGTTTCCCGACTGCTTCACCGCGCTCGGCGGCAACCAGTACGTGAACTCATCGGCCATCGGCAACTACGCCGATTACCTCACGCGCGAGATCATCCCCTTCGTCGATCGCGAATTCCGCACCCTTGCCTCGCGCGAGCATCGCGGCTGCTTCGGCAAGTCATCCGGCGGCTACGGCGCCATCGTCCACGCCATGAAGTATCCGCAGTACTGGGGCGCCATTGCCGATCATTCCGGCGATTCGTACTTCGATTTTGTCTACTGGCATGACTGGCCGAATACGCTCAATGAACTGGCCAAGCATCGCGCGTCGCGTCGCCGCGCCGGCGCCTACGATGCGCTCGGCGAATCGACGAAGCAAGGGCTGGCCGAGGGGCTGGACGACGGTCGCATCAGGCGCTTCCTCGCGCAGGCCTGGAAGAAGGAAAAACTCGCCGGTGCCGAAGGCCACTGCATGATGAATCTTGCCATGGCGGCGACCTACGACCCGGACCCGCGCGCGCCCAACGGCTTTCGCGTGCCCTTCAACCTGGAGACGGGCGAAGTCATCGACAAGCGCTGGGCGAAGTGGCGCGCCAATGACCCCATCAACCTGGTCGCGAAATACAAGGCCAACCTGAAGACGATGCGCGGCATCTACATCGACTGCGGCTGGCGCGACCAGTACCACATCCATTACGGCACGCGCATCCTGTCCAAGCGCCTGGCGGCGGCCGGCGTGCGCCACACCTACGAAGAATTCGACGACAATCATTCGGATGTCGACTACCGCATGGATGTGAGCCTGCCCTTCCTGTACCGCGCCCTGAAGCCCTGAAGCCGGGGGTTTTAATGCTGACTACTTTAAAGTGAAGTGAACGCTATCCTTAGCTGGATGCTGAATATACTGACAACGAGAAGACGCTGTTTCCGGTGCCGTCGCAGGGGTGCCGGACAACCTACGGGGGCAAGACCATGAAAGTTTGCATCTACGGCGCCGGCGCAATCGGCGGCAACATCGCGGTGAACATGGCGGTGGCCAAGGTGGCTGAAGTGTCGGTGGTTGCGCGCGGGGCGCACCTGGCGGCCATCCAGGCGCGCGGGCTGACGCTGCGTACCGGTGGGCGCGACATCAACGTGAAGTTCGCCGCGGCAACGGACGACGCATCGACCTTGCCCCGGCAGGATCTCGTCATCGTCGGCCTCAAGGCGCAGTCGACGCCGGCTGCCGCCGGCGCGATCGCGGGCCTGTTGGCCGCCGACGGTTGCGCGCTTTTCCTCGCCAACGGCATCCAGTGGTGGTGGCGCCACGGTGTGGCCGGGCCACAGGCGCACCTGCCGCTGCTCGACCCCGAGGGCGCGCTGTGGAAGCTGGTGCGCCCGGAGCGCGCGCTGGGCGGCAGCGCCTACTCGGGCAACGAAATCCCCGAGCCCGGCGTGGTGGTGCACAGCATGATGAATGACTGGGGACTGGGAGATCCGTCGGCGGCGCCCGGTGCCGTCAGTCCGCGACTGCAGCGCGTGGTGGATCTCTTCCAGGCGGCAGGACTCAAGGCGCGCGCGGTGCCCGACGTGCGGCGTGAACTGTGGTTGAAGCTCGTGCGGGTCGGCTCGCAAAGCGCGGTCGGGGCGCTCACGCGCCTGAACAACCAGCAGATGGGCGCATCGCCCGAGATCGCGGCGTTGCGAGGCCGCTACATTGCCGAGATGCTGGCCGTGGCCGCCGCACAGGGCTGCGACCTGCACGCCGACATCGACATGGCCAAAGCCACTGGTGCCGCGCCCCCGCATCGCCCCTCGATGCTGCAGGACGTGCTCGCGCGCCGTCCGATCGAAGTCGAGGCGCAGGTGGGGCAGCTGCAGGCCTTCGCGCGCGAAACCGGCGTGGCGACGCCGGTGATCGATACCATCCTGCCGCTGCTGCGGGGGTTGGACGCGTCGCTGGGCCTCGCCTAGCGGCGGACAGAAAAAGGGCCGAACGTTTGCGTTCGGCCCTTTTGAACTTCATCACCGCGGCGATGGGGCAGTGCCCCTTCGCCGCAGTCAGCGCGCCAATTACTTCTTGGCGGGTGCTGCAGGTGCAGCGGGTGCAGCTGGCGTTGCCGGTGTTGCCGACTTCGCGGGTGTCTCCGACTTTGCCGCTTCGGCCTTCTTGGCCATGCTATCGGCCTTCAGCTTCGCCTTGTCCTTTTTCATTTCGGCGCGGTCTGTCTTCAGCTTGGCCTTGTCGGTTGCGACAGCGGCCTTGTCTCCGGCCTTCGTGTCGGCCTTCAGCTTCGCCTTGTCCTGCGCAACGGCCTTGGCGTCTGCCTTGACTTCAGCGCGATCGGCCTTCACTGCACCGGCATCGGGAGCCTGGGCGAACGCTGCTCCGCCGAAGGCCATCAGTGTTGCAAATGCGAGTGACTTGAGTTTCATGTTTCTCTCCGTTGATCACGCCGGCGCCGAAATGGCGTCAGTCCTTGCACCTCCAATAACGCGGTCGGCGCAGAACGGAGAACAAGCGATTTGTAATGCTTTGTAAGCCATTCGCAAGTAACGATGCCACAGCAGATGTGGCGCTTTGACAAGTGAGGGCGCGGTTACGTCACTGAGTCCCCCCAAGCGCCCTTGCGTCGCGGGCCATTTCCCTAATTCTGAAATGGCTGCGGTGTTATTCCAGATGCCAGGGTTCGCAGGTGCCGCGAAAGGAAGTGGTGCCCAGGCGCAGGAAGGCCTGGTCCGGATCGCGGTGCACCGAGGTATCGAAATGCCAGGCGCTCACCGCTTCATAGCGAACGCACTTGCGGCCCTTGGCATTGTTCTTCCAGGCCTCGCAGGACAGGAGCGAAGTCACCTTGACGCTGGAAGCCACGTCCTCGACGAAGTGCACGCCGGTGTCACCTGCATACACCTGGACGGGCCGCGCGCCCGCCGTGCCGCTGCTGACCAGTCGCGCGCTGCGCGCCTCCGCGTTCACGCTCTCGATGTACAGCATGATGGTGCTGCCGCGCCGGCGCGGTACCGCCGTCGGACGCAGTTCGCAGATCAGGTCGCGGGCCTGCGTGACCTGGTCCATCAGCAGGGATGCGCCGTGGGCGCCCGGTGCGGACCACAGGGCGAGAAAGGTGGCGATCGGCAGGATCGACCGGCCGGCATGGGGTCGAAAGCGGGGCTGCATGCCGCGCATTATGGGCCGGATCCAAATCCGACGCGTGCCCGGTGCAGTCATCGAAAAGCGAAGGCCGCGACGCAGGACTGTCGCGGCCTTCGGTGCCAAGTCCCTGGGCATTCGAGCCCAGGGGCGCTACGTGATTACTTATGCGTGCTTACTTCTTGGCTGCTGCTGCCGGCGCGGCCGGCGTGGCGGGGGTTGCCGGAGTGGCTGCCTTGCCGGCGCCGCCCGCAGCTGCGGGTGCAGCCGGGGTGGCCGGCGTTGCGGCCTTCGCCGCGCGTGCCGCCTCGCGAGCCTTGCGTCTCTCGGCGCGCTCGGCCTGGTGCTTGGCGCGCTCTTCCGGCGTCGCCTTGTCATGCATCTTGTCCATGCCACCCTTGTGCTCGGCCTTGTCCTTCATGTGCTCGCGCATGCGTTCCTGCTTGGGCGCGGCGGCGTTCGGGGCGGCAGCCGGGGTTGCTGTCGTGGCTTTCGCAGCCGGCGCATCAGCCTTTGGGGCTGCGGCGGGGGCTTGTGCAAAGGCGCTACCGCCGATCGCGAGCAATGTTGCGATTGCCAGTGCTTTCAATTTCATGATCGTCTCCTCTGATCGGGTCGCCACCGAAGCGGTGCCAGTCACCCTTGCCTGCATTAACGCTCGGGGAGGCGGCGCGACGACAGCGCGCTCAACTATTCTTGTAACGCTTTGTGACGACACTACAAGCGACGCCGATATCCGGCGATATTCCTGCGTCACGATTTTTCCGCCTGGAGTCGACCGTCGATCAGCTTGACGCGATCGCCGGCTCGCCAGGTCGGCAGGCTCGGTTCGGTCAGGACACGCGTGCTGCCATCGTCCATGCGCACGCTGATTTCGTAGTTGCGTGTGGTGCGGACTTTCTTTTCGATCTGGTGGCCGGCGATGCCACCTGCGACGGCACCCACGACGGTCATGATGTCCTTGCCGCTGCCGCCGCCCACTTGGTGGCCGAGGACGCCGCCGGCAACGGCACCGCCGACCGCGCCAACGCCGCTGCCCTGGCCTGCCTGGTCGACTTCACGCACCGAGGTGACCGCGCCGCAGTCGGTGCAGCGCGCGATGGCTCCGGACGCACGCGCGCCGGCATTGGGTTCGGCTGCCGCAACCTGCGCGGAATGCGGCCTGGGTTTCCTGGCGGCCCCGACTGTGCCTTGTGCGCCGGGCAGGGCCGCATTGGCGTGAAGCGCCGGCGCGGCAGCCGTTGACGGCGCCGCGTCACCACGGCTGGCGGGTATCCAGCCCATGATTGCAGCGACACCGGCGGCGCTGAAAATGATCACGGCAATCGATGCCAGGATGATCAGGGGATGGAATTTGGAACGTGCGATGGCTTCCATTGGGGTTCTCCTTCTGTTGTTGTCGACGTTCGTTGCATGACGCGGTCATATCTTCATCGCCCCGGCTTGTGTCGGCGCGTGATTAATGCACACGCGCTGCCATCGCCCCGGAAAGAATCCGTTGCGAGTGTTGCGAAATGTCACCAAACCGGGGAACAGGCGCTGAGGGCGCGATGTTTGGCCCGCGTGGGCGATGCCATTACACTTGCCGCCAGAGAAATCCAATGACAGGGCCTGGGCACCGATGGCAACGCCGCGCGCAAAGAAGAAGGCAAGCCCACGCGCCACCGCGGCCAGGCCCGCAGCCAAGTCCGTATCGAATCCTGCGGCGGCGCCTGCCGAACGCAAGACCCTGATCACGACGCAACTCGAGCGCCTGGGCGTGCGGCGCGATTTCGACCTGGTTCTGCACCTGCCGCTGCGCTATGAGGACGAGACGCGCATCATGACGATCGGCGATGCGTGCGCGGGCGGCGGCAGCGGCGTGCCGGTGCAGGTGGAAGGGCGCGTCATCGACACCGAAGTCATGTACCGCCCGCGCCGCCAGCTGGTGACGCGCATCGAGGACGATACCGGCACGCTGCACCTACGCTTCTTCAACTTTTATCCTAGCCAGGCCAAGGTGCTTGCAACAGGGGCCACGCTGCGCGCGTTCGGCGAAGTGAAAAGCGGCTTTTTCGGCGGCGAGATGATCCACCCGCGCTTTCACGTGCTGCGCGGCGCCGAGCCCCTGCCGCAGTCGCTCACGCCGGTGTACCCGACCACGGCCGGCCTCGGTCAGCCGTTGCTGCGCAAACTCATCGAGCGGGCGCTTTCCTCGCAGCCCCTGGATGACACGCTGCCCGAGGCCGTTTTCGCGCCTCTGGGCGTGCCAGGGTTTGCGACGGCGGTCGATGTCATCCACCACCCGCGCGCGCTCACGGCGGCTGGCGCGCAGCACGAGGCGCGCCTCCTGCAGGACCGCTCCCACCCGGCATGGCGGCGCATCAAGTTCGATGAACTGCTGGCGCAGCAACTCTCGATGCGCATCCACTACCGCCAGCGGCGCGCGCGCACCGCGCCCGCATTGGCCGATCGTGGCGCGCTGACGGAGCGGTTGCTAAAGCTGCTGCCCTTCGAGCTCACCGGCGCACAGCAGCGTGCCTGGGCCGAGATCGCGCGCGACATCGGCGCGGCGCACCCGATGCATCGGCTGCTGCAGGGCGATGTCGGCAGCGGCAAGACGGTGGTCGCGGCGCTTGCGGCATTGCGCGCAGTGGACAATGGCCTGCAGGCCGCGGTGATGGCACCCACCGAAATCCTCGCCGAGCAGCATTACCGCAAGTTCCACGAGTGGCTCGCGCCGCTGGGCGTGAATGTCGCGTGGCTCACCGGCAGCCAGACCAAAGTGGAGCGGCGCGCGGCGCTGGCAGCCATCGCCTCGGGCGACACGCCGGTGGTGGTGGGAACGCATGCGCTCTTCCAGGATACGGTGCAGTTCAAGGCGCTGGGCCTGGCCATCGTCGATGAGCAGCATCGCTTCGGCGTGGCGCAGCGCCTGGCCCTGCGCAAGAAGGGGCGCAAGGCCAAGGCAGAGGAAGCCCCGGCCGACGAGGCACTGGAAATCCTGAATGAGCCGCACCAACTGATGATGAGCGCCACGCCCATCCCGCGCACGCTGTCGATGAGCGTGTACGCCGACCTCGATGTCTCGGTGATCGACGAGCTGCCCCCCGGCCGCACGCCGGTGGTGACCAAGCTCATCGCCGACGGCCGCCGTGCCGAAGTGGTGGCGCGCATTCGCGATGCCTGTCGCGAGGGGCGCCAGGCCTATTGGGTGTGCCCGCTGATCGAGGAATCCGAGACGCTCGACCTGCAGACCGCCATCGACACCCACGCCGCGCTCACGGCCGAATTCCCCGAACTGCGCGTGGGCCTTGCGCACGGCCGCCTCGCCCCGGCGGACAAGGCCGCGGTCATGGCGGGCTTCAAGGAGGGAGCGATCGACCTGCTGGTGGCGACCACTGTGATCGAAGTGGGCGTGGACGTGCCCAATGCCTCGCAGATGGTGATCGAGCACGCCGAGCGCTTCGGCCTGGCGCAACTCCACCAGCTGCGCGGCCGCGTCGGGCGCGGATCTGCGGAGTCCACCTGCATCCTGCTCTACCAGGGACCGCTGTCGCAGACGGCGCGGCAGCGATTGAAGGTGATCTACGAGAGCACCGACGGCTTTGCCATCGCCGAGGCCGACCTCGCGCTGCGCGGTCCCGGCGAATACCTCGGCGCGCGACAGAGCGGCGCACCCCTGCTGCGCTTTGCCGACCTGCTCGAAGACAAGAGCCTCGTCGAGGCGGCGCATGAGGCGGCCGAGCAACTGCTGGATAACGATCCCGAAACGGCGCGCCGACATCTGGAACGATGGTTGGGTGGTCGGTCGGAGTTCATGAAGGCGTAACTACGCGCGCTGGCCAATCGTTGCCGCACGCGAGGCGTTATGAATTGCCGCGTGTGCCATCATACCCACCGCTAACTTCCAGACGGGCAGCCATGAAGAAGAGCAGCGAATCGAATCCGATCCGGCACCAGGGCGGCACCAAAGTGCCGCGAATCCCAGCCGAGGACGCTCAGCGTGCCTGCACGAAGCTGCTCGGTGTGGATCCCGTGCGCATCGAGTATCCCGGCGGCACGTCCCGCTGTTCGGTGCGCGCGATGAGCGAAAAAAAGTCCTACATCGTGACGCGCCGCAAGCTCGCGAACCGCGCGGCGCTCGAGGCGGGCGTGATGCGCGAATTGCGCGCCGGCGGGGCGCCCGTGCCTGCGGTGCTCGCCTTCGACGGCGAGTGGCTGATCCAGGAGGACCTTGGCGAGCGGCGCCTGTCGGCAGCGCTCACAAAGGGGGATGTCGCCTTTGCTGGCACATGGGCCGCGCGCGCAGCCGCGGCGCTGCTGTTGTGCCAGCGTGCCGCCGAAAAGGCCGGGCTCTCGCAACGGGTCGCCCCGATCGGCGGCAAGGCGGAGTGGATCGCGGGCGTGCTCGCGACGCCCGCCCGGCTTGCCGCGCAGCTCGGCCTGCCCGACCCCGGCGTCGCGGCCGTGATCACACCCGAGCAGATGGCGCCGCGGCACTATTCGTTCGTCAAGTGGGACGCGCGGCCCGGCAATGCCCTGCTGGTCGAAGCATCCGCCGAGGAAGGCGGCATCGGCTGGGTGGACTGGGAGCACTGCGGCAGCCGCGATGCGCTCGACGACCTCGCCTGGCTGCTGTGCGATGAATACATGCCCGATGACGAGGTGCTTGAGGCGACGTTGCTCAAGCGCTTCCTGCCGCTGTTCGCGCTGCAATCGCAGCGCACGCCGGAGGACGCGCTGGTATACCTGTCGCGTTTCGGTAGCCTGCACTCGTGCATGCGCCTTGCCATCGTCGTCAAGCTCAAGGGCAAGGGCGCCTGGTGGGATCCCGAGGTGTGCGAGCGCACCGACCGCGTCGGCGTCACTTCCGAAGGCGCGCGACGGCTTTGCGCGCGCGGCGCGCGCTGGTCGCGGCGCTGGCCGGGCGGCGAGCGGCTGGCGACGTTCTTTCTTGAAGCGGACAAGCGCTTGCGCGAAGCCTAAGGCAGGTCAAGTTCCTCGCACAGCTTGATGAAGGGCACGACCGTTACCTTGCCGGTGGAGAAGTGTCTGTCGCCGAGGTGCGTCTGGTAGAAGCGGGGAATCGGAGTTCTTTCGGCAAAATAGTGCAGCGCCGGTCCGATGGCCTTTTCCCCCGATTTGCATTCGACGGCAAAGACGGGTTTCCTGTCCTTCAGCACCACAAAATCCACTTCGCGCTTGTCCGTGTCGCGCAGGTAGCGAAGTTCCATCGCGTGGCCCTGGGTGTCTTCGATCCAGTGGCAGTACTTGAGCAGCTGGCAGGCCACCATGTTCTCGAAACGCGGCCCGTCCTCCTCGACGCTTGACCAGTCCCAAAGATAGAGCTTCCTTTCCTTCTTTACGGCGCGAATCCTGGGCGAACCGTAGGGCATGATGCGGAAACAGACGTAGAGGTTTTCAAGTATCTGCAGCCAGCGTTCCGCCGTCTTGTGGTCGATCTGAATATCCTCGCGCAGGCTCTTGACCGATAGTGGCGAGCCCACCTTTGATTGCAGCATGTCGGTCAGGTGTTCGATGAGGCTGATCTCGCGAACATGTTCCAGGTCGCGCAGGTCTTCGCGAACGACCCTGGAAATCCGGTCCCGGCGCCAGATGCGATGCTCCGTCTCGTTCTGCGCGAACAGGGGCTCCGGGAACCCGCCGAACTTGAGCAGGGCCTCGAGGTCCGAGCGCGATGGCCTGCGATTGAGTTCGCGCAGTGAGAAGGGGTGCAGCCGAAAGTACCGGTAGCGCCCGGTGAGTGAGTCTCCTCCCTTTCGGTAGTAGTCGAGTCGCGCGGAGCCGGTGACGATGATCTTGCGCCGGGATTTTTCCGTGTCGTAAATGCCCTTGAGCAGGTTTCGCCAGCGGCTGTATTTGTGTATTTCGTCGAGCAGCAGTAATGGCTCTCCAGCCGGCAGTTCGGCTCGCCGCAGTCGCGGCGGGACGGCTGGGTGATCCCAGTTCAGGTAGGCCGGATGGGTTTCGTTCGCAGCCTTGCCGAGGAAGCCCAGCGCGAACGTCGTCTTGCCGACCTGGCGCGGGCCGCCGATAAAGACCATCTTGCGCTTGAGCGCGTCCGCAACGCCGCTTTGAAGGTATCGGGGAGTATGCATGAAATGGACTATAGTCTACTTTACTCATGATCGATATGGACCTGAGGCCATTTCATTGATTTCGGTGTACTCCGCAAATCTCGTCGGTTGTGACTTTGCACGATCGCCCTGGACCATCCCGCCATCCAAACACTGACTTGGCGCAAACCGGCCCACCCGTTTGCCGGTTTAACATGGGCGTTCCATGCCCCCACCCTCCCTCCTTCGATACGCCTGGCTGTCCATTGCCGCCGCCCTCGCCACCATCGTCCTCAAGGGCGTGGCGTGGTGGATGACGGGTTCGGTCGGACTGTTGTCAGATGCGCTGGAGTCCTTCGTCAACCTTGCCGGCGCCTGCATGGCGCTGGCGATGCTGTCGCTGGCGGCGCGGCCGGACGATGAGACGCACGCCTTCGGGCATGGCAAGGCGGAGTATTTTTCCAGCGCATTCGAGGGGCTGCTGATCCTCGTCGCGGCGGCGAGCATTGCCTGGGCGGCGGTGCTCAGGCTGCTTGACCCGCAACCGCTGGAAGCCATCGGTGCCGGCCTGCTGGTGTCGGTGGTCGCGTCTGCCATCAATCTTGCGGTGGCTCGCAGCCTGCTGACGGTAGGCCGGCAGTTCAACTCCATTACGCTCGAGGCCGATGCGCACCACCTGATGACCGACGTGTGGACCTCCGCTGGTGTCATCGTTGGCGTGGGCCTGGTGTGGCTGACGGGCTGGTTGTGGATCGACCCCGCGGTTGCCATCCTGGTGGCGGCGAACATCGTGTGGACCGGGTGGCGGCTGCTTGGGCGCTCGGCGGCGGGGCTGATGGATGTGTCGCTGCCGGCCGACCAGCTTGCTGCGATCGAGCGTGTGCTCGTCCGCTACAGGGCGCAGGGGCTCGAATTCCATGCCCTGCGCACCCGCCAGGCCGGCGCGCGCGCCTTCATCACGCTGCATGTGCTGATGCCGGGAGACTGGACGGTGCATGACGGCCATGACTGGCTGGAGCGCATCGAGGCCGACATTCGCAGCGTGGTGCCCCACGGGCATGTCACCACCCACATGGAGAGCCGTGACGACATCCTGTCCGACGCAGACCGCGCGCTGGATCGCTGATTGTTGCGCTCCGTCACCGACCAGGCGGGTTTCGACCCGGGGGCGGCTTACAATTCCGGGCTCATGGACCTGAATCGAATCAAGAATCGCCTCACTGCCTACGAGCGCCTCATGCGACTCGATAAGCCGATCGGCATCCTGCTGCTGCTGTGGCCCACGCTGTGGGCGGTGTGGATCTCCGGCTACGGCAACCCGAGTTGGGTGGTGGCGTGGATATTCATTCTCGGTACGGTGCTGATGCGCTCCGCCGGCTGTGTCATGAACGACCTCGCCGACATGAAATTCGACGGCGAGGTCGAGCGCACGCGCGAGCGCCCGCTGGTGACGGGCGAGGCGTCGAGGAAGGAGGCGCTGGTGCTGGCAGGGGCGCTCACGCTGGCCTCATTCTCCCTGGTGCTGTACCTGGGCAAGTTGACCATTCTGCTTTCCGTCGTCGCGCTGGCGCTGGCGGCGAGCTATCCCTTCGCCAAGCGCTTTTTCGTATTGCCTCAGGCCTGGCTTGGCGTCGCCTTCGGGTTCGGCATTCCGATGGCCTTCGCGGCGCAGACTGGAACCGTATCGGCGTTGGCGTGGTGGCTGCTGCTCGCCAACGTGTTCTGGGCCATCGCCTACGACACCGAGTACGCCATGGTGGATCGCGACGATGATGTTCGCATCGGCATTCGCAGCTCGGCGATCCTGTTCGGGCGCTTCGATGTCTGGGCGGTGATGGGCTGTTACGCGGCGATGCTGTCGGTGCTCTTTTGGGTGGGCACGCGGCTGAACTTCGGCCTGTACTACCATGCGGGACTTGCCGGCGCGGCGCTGCTCATGGCGTACCACTTCGTGCTGATTCGCCATCGCGAGCGCGCCGGCTGCTTCAAGGCCTTTCTTCACAACAACTGGGTGGGCGCGGCGATATTCGCCGGCCTGCTTGCCGAGTACGCCTCGCGCGGAATGCTCGGCGTGCGTCTGACTTGAACCGGGCGGGGAGCCAATGGCCTATCGTGACCTGAGGGAGTTCATCGCGCAGCTCGAAGCACTGGGCGAGTTGAAGCGCATCGGCGCCGAAGTGTCGCCCCGGCTGGAGATGACCGAAATCTGCGACCGCGTGTTGAAGGCGGGCGGACCAGCGCTGCTGTTCGAAAAACCCGCAGGCCACAGCACGCCGGTGCTGGGCAATCTATTTGGCACCACGCGGCGAGTCGCGCTCGCCATGGGAATGAAGCAGGACGCTGCCGATCCACTGGAAGCATTGCGCGACATCGGCCGGCTGCTCGCGTTCCTCAAGGAGCCCGAGCCGCCCAAGGGTTTTCGCGATGTGATGGAGCGCTGGCTGCCGATCGGGCGGCAAGTAATGCACATGGCCGCCAAGGACATCAGCGGCGCACCCTGCCAGCAGGTGGTGTGGGAGGGGAAAGACGTGGACCTCGGCCGGCTGCCGGTGCAGACCTGCTGGCCCGACGACGCGGGCCCGCTCATCACCTGGGGACTGACAGTGACGCGCGGCCCGCATAAGCCGCGGCAGAACCTCGGCATCTACCGCCAGCAGGTGATCGCGCCCAACAAGGTGATCATGCGCTGGCTGCCGCATCGCGGCGGCGCGCTGGATTTTCGCGACCATGCGCTGGCCAATCCCGGCATGCCGTTCCCGATTGCGGTGGCGCTCGGCGCAGACCCCGCCACCATCCTCGGTGCGGTGACGCCGGTGCCCGACACTTTGTCCGAATACCAGTTCGCCGGCCTGTTGCGCGGTTCGCGCACCGAGGTGACCAAGTGCCTGGGCTCGACGCTGCAGGTGCCGGCCCATGCGGAGATCGTGCTGGAGGGGGCGATTCATCCGAACGAAGGGGGCGACGGATATGAAACTGCTTTGGAGGGTCCCTTCGGCGATCATACCGGCTACTACAACGAGCAGGAGCGTTTTCCGGTGCTGACGGTGGAGCGCATCACGCTGCGCCGCGATCCCATCTACCACTCCACCTACACCGGCAAGCCGCCGGATGAGCCCTCCATGCTGGGTGTGGCGCTGAACGAAGTGTTCGTGCCCATCCTGCAAAAGCAGTTCCCGGAGATAACCGATTTCTACCTCCCGCCCGAGGGGTGTTCCTATCGCCTGGCGGTGGTGAGCATGAAAAAGCAGTACCCCGGCCACGCCAAGCGCGTGATGTTCGGCATCTGGAGCTTCCTCAGGCAGTTCATGTACACCAAGTTCATCATCGTCACCGACGACGATGTGAACATCCGCGACTGGAAAGAAGTGGTGTGGGCCATGACCACGCGCGTGGACGCGGCGCGCGACTGCACCATCGTCGAGAACACGCCCATCGACTACCTCGATTTTGCGAGCCCGGTGGCCGGGCTGGGATCGAAGCTCGGCATCGATGCCACCCACAAATGGCCTGCGGAAACGGCGCGCGAGTGGGGGCGCAGCATCGCCATGAGCGTGGAGGTGAAGGCGCGCGTGGACCAATTGTGGAAAACCCTCGGGCTGTAGTCTGGCATTGCCCCCGGGAATACGGTAAGTTTCGCCTGCGCCTCGACACTGCGCCGCAGCGTAACCCCAGTTCCCCAGTTCAATCCACGAATCCCCTGTTCGGACATCCATTGACCCGATTGCATCCCCTGCTGTTTTGCACGGCGCTTCTCGCTTTGGCGTGGCAATCGGGCGTGCATGCCGAATCGCTGGTCGATGCAGTAAAACAGGCCCTGTCCAACTTTCCTGAAATGCGTGCAGCTGCGGCCAATCGCAGCGCCTTGGCCGAGTCTGCGGCGCAGGCGCGCAGCGCCTGGTTGCCGACCATCGACGCCACGCTCGGTCGAGGCTCCGAGCGCAGCAGCAATGCCAGCACGCGCATTCTCGGCTCGGACCAGACGTTGCCGCGCCGCGAGGCGGAGATCAATCTCTCGCAGCTCATATTCGATGGCGGGGTCACGTCCGGGCAGGTGCGTCGCACCCAGGCGCGTGCGCAGGGCGCGGGCGAGCAGGAAGCCGGCGCGGCGGAAACCACCGCGGGTCGCGCAGCGCAAGCCTACGTGGAGGTGATGCGCCTGCGCGGTCTCCTGCAATTGGCCCGTGACAACGTGTCTCGGCATGAGCAGACGCTGGACCTCGTGTCCAGGCTGGCCGAGTCCGGGCGGGGGCGCGGCGCCGACACCCAGCAGACCGAGGCCCGGCTGGCCTTCGCGCAATCGTCGCTCACGCAATTGCGCGGCCAGTTGGTGCAGGCCGAGGCAGCCTATCGCCACTTGGTGGGGCAGGCGCCGGGTCTGCTCGCCGAACCCGGCGAGTTCGCGGCCAAGTTGCCGCCATCCGTAGATGCGGCCATCGCGCAGATGAGCGATAGTCATCCGGCGGTACGCGCAGCCATGCGCGAGCTCGAGGCCGCGCAGGCCGATCGCGAGTCGGCGCGCGGTCGTTCCGTTTCGCCACGGCTGGCCCTTGAGCTCGGCGGGAGTGCCAATCATGACCTCGACGGCGTTCGGGGCGCGAGCGGGGACAGTTTCGCCATGCTGCGGCTGCGCTACAACCTGTATCGCGGCGGTGCCGATGAGGCGCGCATCCGCGAGACCGAGGCGCGCATGGACGAGGCGCTGGCCAATCTTGCCAAGGCGAAAAACGACACGCAGCGCGACCTCAGGCAGGCCTGGGACATCCTGACCGAGGATCGCGCGCGTCTGCCGCAGCTGGGCCGCTACGTCGCCGCCACCAACGACGTGGTTGCCGCTTATCGCGCGCAGTTCAGCATCGGCCAGCGCACCATGCTTGACGTGCTGAACGCCGAGAACGAACTGTTTACTGCCAAGAGCAGCCTCTACTCCGGCCTGTCGGCGGTCACTTCGGGCGAATTGCGGGTGCTCGCGGCCATGGGGAGGCTGCTCGAGGCGCTGGGCCTCGGTGGTACGCTCGGGACTCCTGACAACAGTGACATGCCCGCGTCTGCGGGTAAATCAGCGCCAGCCAAACCATGACCAACTCCGCCATTCCCGCAAGCAGCGACGCGCTGGCCGAATGCCTGGCGCAGGTGACGCGCATCTTCGGGCGTCCCGCCTCGGCGCAGGCGCTGGTGTCGGGGCTGCCAGTCGAGGACAGCGGCCTCACGCCGGAAGTGTTCCTGCGCGCCGCCGACCGCGCTGGGCTGAGCGCGCGGATGGTGAAGGCGGGGCTCGATCGCATCTCCAAGCTCGACCTGCCGGCGGTGTTGCTCCTGAAGGAGCGCGGTGCCTGCGTGCTGGTGGCCAAGAACGACACCGAGGCGAGCATCGTCACCAGCGCCGGTCTCGAGCGCGTGATGCCGCTCTCGGAATTGTCAGGTGATTACACCGGCATGGCGATTGCCGTGGCGCGCGTGCAGCGCTTCGAGGCGGGAACGTCGAGTGAGCGCATGCTGGCGACGCACCACTGGTTCTGGGGAACGCTGGCGCGCGCCTGGCCGATGTACGCCGAGGTCATCGCGGCGAGCATCCTGGTCAATGTGTTCGCGGTGCTCACGCCGCTCTTCACCATGAACGTGTACGACCGCGTGGTGCCGAACAAGGCCATCGAGACCTTCTGGGTGCTGGCCCTGGGCGTGACCATCATCTATGTGTTCGACCTCGGGCTGAAACTGCTGCGAGGCTACTTCATCGACGTTGCAGGTCGGCGCGCCGACATCGCGCTCTCGGCGGGGCTCTTCGAGCAGGTGATGGGCATGCGCCTGGATGCGGGCCGGCAATCGGTGGGGTCGCTGGCGAACAACCTGCGCGAGTTCGAGTCGCTGCGCGAGTTCTTCACGTCGGCCACCATGGTCGGGCTGATCGACCTGCCGTTCGTGCTGCTGTTCATCGCCGTGGTGGCGCTGGTGGGCGGCTGGTCGATGGCGGCTGTGCCGCTCATTGCCATTCCCATCGTGGTGGCCGTTGGCGTGTCGCTGCAGGCGCCGCTGCGAAACCGCATCAAGCGCGTGTACCAGGCCTCCGAGGCCAAGCACGCCACGCTGATTGAGACCCTGTCCGCCATCGAAACGGTGAAGGCGCTGGGCGCGGCCTCGCGCCAGCAGCGCCGCTGGGAGGAGGTGGTCGGGTTCGTTGCATCGGAGAGCCTGGGCACGCGGCTGATCTCGTCGTTCGCGGTAAATTTTTCCGGTTGGGTGCAAGGCATCGTCAGCGTGGCCATGCTGGCGGTGGGCGTCTATCTCGCAGGAGACAACCTGATCACCACCGGCGCCATCATCGCCTGCACCATCATCGGCGGTCGCGCCATGGCGCCGCTAGCGCAGGTCGCTGGCCTCCTGACCCGCTATCACCAGTCGATGAGCGCGCTCGAGTCCCTGGAAAAGATCATGCAGGCGCCGCGCGAACGGCCCAAGGACCGCAGCTTCATCCACCGGCCCACCTTGACCGGCGAAATCCGCTTCCAGGATGTCGGCTTCAAGTACCCGGGCCAGGAGACGGAGGCGCTGGCCGGGTTCAACCTGGCGATCAAGGCCGGGGACCGTGTCGGCATCATCGGGCGCATCGGCTCGGGCAAGACCACGCTGGCCAAGCTGCTCGTGGCCTTGTACCAGCCGCAGTCGGGCTCCATCCTCGTCGATGGCACCGACATCCGCTCCATCGACCCGACCGACCTGCGCCATGCCATCGGCTACCTGCCGCAGAACCTGGTGCTGTTCTCGGGCAGCGTGCGCGACAACCTGCAGATCGGCACGCGCGGCGTGGATGATGCGGCCATGCTGAAGGCCGCCGGCATCGCCGGCCTGCTCGACATCGTCAGCCGCCATCCCAAGGGCTTCGACATGCCGGTGGGCGAGCGCGGCGAGTCGTTGTCCGGAGGGCAACGCCAGACAGTTGCCTTGGCGCGGGCACTGGTGACCGACCCGCCCATCCTCGTCCTCGATGAACCCACGCATGCCATGGACCATTCGTCGGAGGAACGCCTGAAGGTGCGCATGCAGGAAGACATGCGCGACAAGACCATCATCATCATCACCCACCGCGAGTCGCTGCTCTCGGTGGTGAACACGCTGGTTGTCGTCGATGGCGGCAAGGTGGTTGCGGCGGGGCCCAAGGATGCGGTGGTCAAGGCCCTGTCCGAGGGCAAGATCAGGATGGCGCGATGAGTGACCCGATCAAGAATGCCGACGACATCACGGATGTTGCTTCGACGCCGGTGGCAAAGCCGAAGGCGTCGTTGCTGCCGCCGGTGTGGACCGCCGAGGAGTTGACGTTCGATGACGGGGGCCAAAAGCGAATGCCGCATGTGCTGCTCGCCGCGGTCATCTTCTTCGTCATCGTCGCCATTGCCTGGGCCATGATCGGCGACATCGACGAGATCGCGCGTGCCGAAGGCAAGGTGATCACCGCCAGCCAGACCCAGCTGGTGCAGAACCTCGAGGGCGGCATCATCACCAAGATCCTGGTGAAGGAGGGCGACCTGGTGCAGAAGGACCAGGTGCTGTTCCAGCTGGATGACGTGCGCTTTGCTTCGGCCTTCCGCGAGGGGCGGCAGGGCGAGCTCGGACTGCGCGCCAAGGTGGCGCGACTCACCGCCGAAGTCACCAGGACGCAGCCGGCAATGCCGGCCGAGGTGGTCAAGGGTGCGCCGGGGCTCGCGCAGAATGAGCTCGCCGTGTTCCAGGCGCGGCAGCGCGACCTGGCCGGCAAGAATGCCGTGCTGCAGGAGCAGTTGGCGCAGCGGCGACAGGAAGTGATCGAGTTGCAGTCCAAGCGCGACCGCACCCAGGAGCAGATCGAACTCCTGCGCCGCGAGATTGCCATTACCTCGCCGCTGGTGAAGCAGGGCGCGGTGTCCGAAGTCGAGGTGCTGCGCCTGGAGCGCGACTTGACGCGCTTGCGCACCGAGCTGGAGGCTGCGACGCTGGCCATTCCACGCGCGCAATCGGCCATTGAAGAGGCTCGGCGCAAGATCGAGGAAAACGACACGCAGTTCCGCAGCCAGTCGGCCGCCGAGCTGTCGCTGGCGAGGAATGAACTGGCGAAAGTGGCCGAGACGGTGCCGGCGCTGGAGGACCGCATGACGCGAACGCAGGTGCGCTCGCCGGCCAAGGGCATCGTGAAGACGATCGCGAACAAGACGCCGGGCGGCGTGGTCCAGCCGGGCACGCCTTTCGCGGAGATCGTGGCGGTCGAGGACACGTTGCTGATCGAAGCTCGCCTGCGCCCGCAGGACATCGCGTTCGTGACGGTGGGCCAGCCGGCCATTGTGAAGCTGGGCGCCTACGACTACAGCATCTACGGCGGTCTCGATGCCAAGGTCGAGCTGGTGAGCGCCGACACCACGCAGCCCCAGCCGCAACAGGGGCAGGGCGCGGAACCTTTCTACGTGGTGCATGTGCGCACGACCAAGTCCGCGCTCGAACACCAGGGCAAGGCGCTGCCGGTCATGCCGGGCATGACGGCTTCCGTGGACATTCTCACCGGGCGCCGCACCGTCATGCATTACCTCCTGAAGCCGCTCAACAAGGCGCGCGAGAAGGCGCTGACCGAGCGCTAGGGGCGGCGATGAATGTCTGCACTTCGCAGACGTGATCGGCCGGTTTGGAACTGACTAGGAGTACGCCGTGGACGATGCCCCGCAGCCGCAGTTTCGCCCGATCGCCGACTCGGACAGCGGCCTGGTGGCGTGGACGCATGTCATTTATGGCCTGCATGCGCTGTCGGTGCTCACCGGAATGCTGACCTCGGTCACGATCATCGGTGCATTCGTGTTCGGCTGGCCGTCGATCATCGCGGTGATCCTGAATTACATCAAGCGCGATGATGCGGCAGGGACGTTCCTTGCGACGCATTTCCGCTGGCAGATCCGTACCTTCTGGTTTGCGCTGGGATGGACGGTGCTGTCGTGGCTGCTCATCTTCACCCTGATCGGCATCCCCTTCGCATGGATGCTCATCGTCGGCGTCAGCATCTGGGTGGCCTATCGCGTGATCCGAGGCTGGCTTGCGCTGTCCGATGGCAAGCCGATGAAATTTTCTGATGATGATGCGCGCTGAGGAGCGTGCCGGCGGGGGTCGATTGCTACGGCTATTTGCGGGCGACCTTTAGTTGCGGTCGTACACGCGCCTGAGCAGGGCATCCTGGGCTGCCTGACCGGCCGCCGCATTCGGGTGATTGATCAGGAACACGATCACCTGCCGGCGGCCCGATCGATCCAGCACGTAGCCTGCGATGGCGCGCGCATCCGACAGCGAACCGGTCTTGATGTGCGCCTGCCCGGCCACGTTGTCGTAGCGCAGGCGCCGGCGCATGGTGCCGTCGGAGGCCACCAGCGGCAGCGAGGCCATCAGCTCGGGCATGACGCTGCTGCGAAACGCGGCATCGAGTACGCGGGCGAGGTTGTCGGCGCTGATGCGCTCCTGGCGCGACAGGCCCGATCCGTTCTCCAGTACCAACTCGGGCGCGTCGATGCGCTTTTGCGCCAGCCACGCTTTCACCACTTCCGCGGAGCGCTCGTTGCTGCCGGGCAGTTTCTGCACTTCGGCCGAGAGCGTGAGGAACAACTGCCGCGCCATGACATTGTTGCTGTACTTGTTGATGTCGCGAACCACCTCGGCAAGCGAAGGCGACTCCTGCGCATAGAGCAGGCGCGCGGTCGGCGGCACCCTTCCTTCCCGCACACTGCCGCGCAACACGCCGCCTGACTCTTCCCAGATCTGCCGGAACACGCCGTGAATGTAGTGGGTGTGGGACAGGAGCGCGAGGTTCCACGTGCGCTCGCCGCAACTGGCGGGATAGAACCCGGAGAAGGCGACCCGGGCGTTCGCCGCGCCGTTCTGGATGTCGGCTTTCAGGCGAGCACGCCAATCGTTGCATGGGCCATCGGCAAGGCGCACCGATTGCGTCAGTTCCAGTTGCGCAGGCCTGGGCTCGGCGATGACCTGGGCAATGCCGCGCTCGGCATTGGGCGAGAAGCCGAAGCGTACCGCCTTGAAATTGATGAGCAGCGCGTCCGGGCCGACGTTGTAGGGGCGCTGGGGTTCGGCATCGAACCGTGAGGGGTCGTGCTCCGCCGCATCGAAGTAGGACCGGTCGAGCACAAGATCCCCGCGGATCTCGCGCAGGCCGCGCGAGCGCAGCGCACGCGCGAAGAGCCACAGGTTCTCGATGGTGAGCTTGGGGTCTGCGCCGCCCTTGAGGACGAGGTCTCCGTCCAGCGCATCGCCGCTCATGCTGCCGCTCGCCCAGGCCTCGGTTTTCCACATGAAATTCGGCCCGAGCAATTCCAGGGCGGCGAAGCTGGTCACCAGTTTCATGGTGGAGGCCGGGTTCATGGCGCGCGTGGCATTCAAGGCCAGCGAGGGGCGCGTGGTGCCGGCTTCCTGCACGACGATGCCAACCGAGGAGAGCGGGATGCCGGCGGCCTTGAGGCTGGCGGCGACATCCGGCGGCAGGCGATCGTCTGCGAAGGCGCCAAGCGATGCCAACAGGCCCGCCACGGCGAGCAGTCTCGATGCGACCGAACGTGCCTGTGGCACGAAGCGTGTTACTGCGCGTCTGGGCACCGGGTTCGCGGCTCCGAATGGGGTGCGGTCAGTATAGCTTGGCGCCCCTTTTGTAATGCTTCAAGCGCAGGGGTCAGCCGAACTCCCTCGGCAGCTGGCACTGCAATTCGTGCAGTTGGCGCTCCAGCGTGTCGATGCGTTCCATCAGGGACAGTGCCAGGGCGATGCCCGCCGTATCCAGCCCGAAATCGACGTGCAGGCGCGAAGCCCTGCGCGCGACGAACAGCGCGTGCGAACTCACGCGCCATTGCGCCGGGACCAGTGCGCGCTCGGAGGGATGGGCGGGTTCGAAGATGCCATGCTCGACGAGTTCAACCAGCAGTTCCATCGCCAACCCGGACGCGCCGAGCAGGTCGGTGAATGGCACCAGCGTGTCGTCGTCGAGGAAGTGCAGTTCCACGGGGTCGGTCATGTCCCCTCCAATTTACGCGAGATGCGCACGCGGATCTTCGTGCGCCGCTGCAGCGAGCTCTGTGTACAACGCGCGCTCCTTGTCGCTGGGCGCGGTTGGGGTAACGATGCCGATGACGCAATATAGGTCACCCGGTGTCCCGCGCGGGTGTGGCAGGCCCTTGCCGGCCACGCGAAGCTTGTGGCCAGAGCGCGTGCCCGGGCGAATGTTCAGCGCAACGCGGCCCTCCATGGTCGGGACTTCGATCTTTGCTCCGAGCACTGCTTCGGCGGGCGTGATCGGGAGGTCCAGATACAGGTCGTGCCCGGACAGGCGAAAGCGCGCGTGCGGCGCAATCCGGATATTGAGGTACAAGTCACCCGATGGTCCGCCATTGAAGCCCGCGCCGCCCTTTCCGGGGACGCGCAGGCGCTGTCCGTCGGTGGCGCCCTTGGGAATCCGTATGCGCACGTTGCGGTGCGCCTGGCGCAGATTGCCGTCGGGGCCGATATCCGGCATTGCCAGGTCGAGGTTGACTTCAGTGCCGTGAAATGCGTCCTCGAGCGTCAGCTGCGCTGTGGCCTCGAAATCCTGGCCGGGCATGGAGAAGGTCTCTCCTTCGCCAGCAAAGGCGTGCGGGCGCGGGCCGGCACCCCGGCGAGCGCGTCCGCGGCCCAGCGCCTCGAAGAGGTCGCCGAGGTCGATGCCCCCCAGATCGATGCCGTCGCCCATGCCGCCTTGGGAGAAGCGGGTTTCCCAGCCGGGTGGCGGGCGAAAGTCTTCGCCGGGGCGGTGGCTTCCCAACTGGTCGTAGGCCGCGCGTTTCTCCTTGTCGGAGAGCGTCTGGTAGGCCTCGGCGATCACCTTGAATTTCTCCTCGGCGTCCTTTTCCTTGGAGACGTCGGGATGGTACTTGCGCGCGAGCCGGCGGTAGGCCTTCTTGATGTCGGCCTCCGAGGCATTGCGATCGACTTCCAGCGCGGCGTAATAGTCTTTGTATTTCATGGCGGCTCAGCAGTCAGTATGGGGTACATGACCACCGTTTGCGGGGATTTCAAGCGTGCAGGTGAAAATGACCTAGCCCGAAATAGCTGTACCAGTAGATGTGAGAGGATTTCACGAACTGGACATTATTTTGGAGGAACAGGTTATGCCGACCAAGCACCACAAGGCGGAGCAAATCGTTGCGAAGTTACGGCAAATTGAAGTTTGTATGGCGC
>CANJXQ010000052.1 GCA_947478805.1 Betaproteobacteria bacterium
ATCAGTACCATCGAATCCTATGTCGAGAACCATAACCGTAATCCCAAGCCGTTCATCTGGACGGCGCGTGCCTCGGACATCCTCGCGAAGGTCGTCAAAGCACGTGCACGACTCAATAAGTTGCAATCTGTTTGACGCACTACACTAGCAGGCTGCGGCGGTGCCAATGCGGGATTCCCTTGTGTCCATCGTGATTCTACTGGTATCCACCCGTCGGGGGGGGCCATTGCGTGCAGCCGATGCACAACATGTCACAAATGCATCCACCCGGTCGCACGTTGCACCCGGCGCCCGACAGGAAACGCATGGGGCCGGCAACTCAATTACCTGCGCAAGCAACAGGGGCATCACCGCGACGCGCCACCCTGACCCAAAATGTGCGCCTGCCCATGAAGGCCAATCAGGAATCACTGAATTGAGCCCAGATGCCTTGGCGTTCGAGGGACGCGCATCGGTACCAGCGCCCTCGAACCTGCAACGGGCACTTATTTCGGCGCTGCGGGAAACTGCACCACCGGGCCCTTGGGCTCCTGGCCCGGCGGCAAGTAGGCCGGCGCGTGCTCGCCTGCAGGCCCGAGGTAGCGGATGAAACGATAGACATCCTTCAAGTCCTGCGTGCGCATGTCGTGCAGGGCAAACCAGGGCATTGGCGGGCGGTACTGCGCGCTCTTGGCGGTTGCGACCCACTGCACTTCATCCATTTTCTGCAACACCAGGCGCAGGTTGCTCGCGTAGGTCGTTCCCCATGGGCCGCGCCATCCCAGCGCATCGCCGGTCAGCCACGCCTTCTCAGGGACTTTGCCTCCCGTCTGCGTGTAGCCCGGGGTGTGGCAATCATTACAGCCGGCAATCTTCACCAGATATCTTCCGCGCTCAATGGACTTCATGTCCGGCCCCTTGACGCTCTGCGCATGGGCAACCGTTGCGGTCAATGCCGCCGGGACCAACGCCAGAACCAACGCGATTGAACGCCGTGTCGAATGCATTGTCATGCCCACTCCTTTCATTAAAAAGCCCGGTATGTTAACCGATCACAAGCGTGGCGCCCGGCATTGGCCAGCGTGGCTGCATCGGGCGCAAATGGGCGAAATCGAGCCCAAATTGCCCCGGCACCGGTGTAAGCACGGCCTTGCGAAACCCTGACAGGAGATCCTGAAGCCGCCAATTGTCCCGGATTGTCAGGGTCGTTACAGGTTGGTGCTGGAAACTGGGCGCTGTCGTGCGTCCCATCGTGCATGCCGGACCGCGCTGCCCTTCCAGCACGAGCACACCAACTTCAGGAGAACAACCATGAACAAGTCGCCCCTCGCCATAGCGTCATTAAGCCTTTACGCCGCATCCGCGCTGGCGGATGTCCCCGCAGAAGAACCCCATGTGCAAATGATCTGGGTATGGGTCTTCGTTGCATTGTTCTTCGGTTCCATCGTGCTCGTAGGCTGGATGATGTGGCGCAGTGAAAAATCCGATCGCCTCAAGAAGAACACCGGCGGCGATGCAAACGCGCCGTCACCTGCAGGCGCATCGCACAAGTCCTGAACTGCCGCACGCAGCATCTCGGCGGGCTCGCGCCATCGGTTTCGCGACGAGCCCCGGATGCGCCGGGGTCTCGCCGCGTCGGGACGATCAGGCTTTCAGTCCCAACCCGGCCCGACTGCGCGCAGGCACGAGCCTGCGAAGGCGCGCGATCAGGGCCTTGGCAGCGCCGGCCAGTGCTTCGTCGTTGCCTGCGCGCACGGCATAGGCGCCTGCGATCAAGGCGCGCAATTCATCGGCGGGCAGGTGCAGCGGCGGCAGGTTGCCCATCTCGCCCAGCTCATAACCCATGCGCGGCGTTCCCCGGATGGGAAAACCCGCAACGCGCAATTCATCGATATCGCGATACACCGTCCGAACATGCACGCCCAGCGCCTCGGCCAACTCGGCCGCAGTCACGCGATCGCGCGAATTCAATTCCAGAAACAACATCATCGATCTCGATGCCGGCATGATTTCTCCCGTTGAACACTCCGAACTCCACTGGCCTGCAGCAGCCTCCACCTCACCGAGTGCACGCCGCCGCCAACGGCGCTGCAAGCATGAGCTGGTCGCATCACATGACTGAACAATACTGCCAGTTTAGGCAAAAAGTCCGTTCCTTACAATGCACAGTTGAATTATTGCTGACAACAATGTCCGGCGGCGGCGGATCAGCGTGTGGCCGCGCGCCTCACTCCTGGCCGGGCTGAAGCGCCGCGCGCACCCAGCGCGCCAGGGAGGCGGCATCCATGGCACCGGACTGGCGGGCCACTTCATGCCCCTGGCGAAAGATCGCCAGTGTCGGAATCGAGCGAATGCCAAACCGCGCGGCAAGCCCCTGCTCCTCCTCGGTATTCAGCTTGGCCAGCCGATAACCCGGCTCGAGCATGGCTGCGGCCTTTTCGAACTGCGGCGCCATGGCGCGGCAGGGACCGCACCACGGCGCCCAGAAATCGACCACCACAGGCACATCCGAGCGGCCGACCTGGGTCTCGAAATTCCCCTCGTTCAGTTCCATCGGCTTGCCATCGAACAGCTTCGCCTTGCAGCTGCCGCAAGTGCCGCCGTCGCCAAGACGCGCCGAAGGCACGCGATTCACCGCATTGCAGTGCGGACAGACCACGTGCAGCGATCGAGAATGACTCTTGTTTGAAGCAGTTTGCACAGGAAGCTCCCTCGTTGCCTTGCGAGGCAGATGGGGTCGACCTTGGCATTTTCAATCCCTGGGCGTCACTCTCCGGGCGCCGGCGCCATGCCCAGTGGCACCAGGCCGTGGGCGATGCGCGCTTCATCGCAACGCTCATCACCCGCCACGAATCCACGGCAGGGCGACGGGCGCACATCATAGATGCCGCACCGCACCGACTTGCCGATATCACCCTCGAGCGCCGCGCAGCGCGGTCGCGCACCTTCGGTTCCGCGCATGGCGGCATGGTAAAGGCTCACCGGCACCGTCAGGGCAACCGGGACCGTTCCGCTCGGATGCGCATCGACCTCGGACCAGTAAAACGACACGCGGTAATTGGCGCAGCACGCGCCGCACTTCACGCAGGGCGACTCTTCTTCCGGTTCGGCTTCAGGGTAATGACGCGCCATTATTCGTCCGCCAACAGCCTGTATCCAACGCCGGTCTCGGTGATGAAGTAACGGGGTTGCACCGGGTCCTTTTCCAGTTTGTCGCGCAACTGCTTCATGTAGATGCGCAGGTAATGCGTGTCATCGACATGCGTGGGGCCCCACACTTCGGCGAGCAGTTCGCGGTGCGTGACGACCATGCCCAGATGCCTCGACAGCTGCGCCACGATCTTATGCTCGATCGGCGTGAGATGCACGGGATCGTCCCCTCGACGCGCCGTGCGCGCATCGAGATCGACGCTCACGTCCCCCAGTTTAAGCACCTTGCCGCCGCAGGCCGGTCGCACGGCATTGCGCAATCCAGCCCGCACGCGGGCAAGCAGTTCGCCAATGCCGAACGGCTTGGTCACATAGTCGTCGGCACCGGCATCGAGTGCCTCGATCTTTGCCCGCTCCTGTACGCGCGCGGAGAGCACGATCACCGGCATGGACGACCATTGGCGAATGCGGCGCACCACGTCGACGCCGTCGAAGTCGGGCAGTCCGAGGTCCACGATGGCAAGATCGGGCTTGTGCGAGGCGGCGTCGATGGACCCGCGACGCGCCGTTGCAGACTCCACGACCTTGTAGCCTTCGGCCCCCAGCGCCGAGCGCAGGAATCGCCGGATTTCCGGCTCGTTCTCCACAATGAGGATGGTTGCGCGGGCATCGCCCATTTCAGGCCTCGTCGCCTTGCTGGCGCTCGACAGGAGCCGTCGGCACCGTCTCTGTCGGGATGGCAAACCGGAATGCCGTGCCACCCCCGGGGATCTGCTCGGCCCAGATGCGTCCGCCATGCAGCGACACGATGGCGCGGCAGATGGCGAGCCCCAATCCGACACCCGCCACCGGCCCTTCCTCGGCGCGACGGTAGAACTTGTCGAACACCCGCTCGATGTCGCGATCTTCCAGCCCCGGTCCGAAGTCCTCCACGGAAACGACGACCTGCGCATCCTTGAGCAGCCCCCGCACGTGCACCAGCGTGTTGGCCGGCGTATGGCGTGCGGCGTTCTCCAGCAGGTTGACCAGCACCTGCTCGATGAGCGTGGCGTCCACGCGCACCAGCGGCAGATCCGGGGCAATGTCGACAACGAGCTGGTGACTTGACAGGCGAGCCTTCAGGCGCGCGAGCACCGACCCGACGATTTCGGACACTGAAGACCAGTCGCGCGAGAGCGCGATGGCGCCCATTTCAAACCGGGTCATCTGCAGCACCTTGTCCACCTGCTCGGACATGTCGCGTGCCTGGCCGTAGATGCTCCGGGCGAGCGCCGAACGCTCTTCGGTCGTCATGAGATCGCCTCGCTCGGCGAGGCTCGATGAAGCGCCCGCCATGACCGCCAGCGGCGTGCGCAGATCGTGCGAGATGGACGCAAGCAGCGTGCTGCGAACGCGTTCGGTTTCCGCCTCCACCGCGAGCGCGGTGCGCTCGGCATTCTCCCGGCTGGAGCGCGCCATCAGGTTGGAGATGACCAGCGCAACCACCAGCATGATGGCGAATGTCAAAAGGTATTGCGCATCGTGGATGGTAAAAGCGCCCTCGGGAGGCACGAACATGAAGTCGAAGGCGGCCACGCTGCCTGCGGCACTGAATATCGCCGCCCCGCGGGAAAAGCGCAGTGCAACGATGACAACCGCAAGCAGGTAGACCATGGCGATATTGACGATGTCGAAGCGCGGCGTCATTGCCGAACCGATCAGGGTGCAAAGCAGCACCGCGCCCGCCGCGCTCCAGTATCCAGCCGATTCACGCCATCTGTTCATGCCCGCACTGTAGCGCAATAGGCGCGTAAAGATCCCGTAAAAACTGCTCCCCGAGCCTAGGCAGGCGTCCTGTCCCACCGTACGCTCGGGACACATTTCCTAGCGTAAGGACAACCATGAACTCCGCTGCAGAATCGCAACTCGACCAGGACGAGCCGCAACACGCCGGCCGTGACCACAAGCAATCCACCATCACCCTGTCGCTGCTCGCGCTGGGCATCGTCTACGGTGACATTGGCACCAGCCCCCTGTACGCAGTCAAGGAAACCTTCAACCCGCAGCATGGCATCCCCTTCGTCACTGAAAACATCCTTGGCGGCATATCGGCCATCTTCTGGACGCTCATGGTCGTCGTGAGCCTGAAATATGTCTCGCTGGTGCTGCGCGCCAACAATCGCGGCGAAGGCGGCATCATGGCGCTGCTGGCCCTCGCCTCGACGTCCATTGGCGAGCGGCCCCGCCTGCGCGCAGTGCTTCTTGGCCTTGGCGTATTCGGCGCCGCCCTCTTCTATGGTGATGCGGTGCTGACGCCCGCCATCTCCGTGCTGTCGGCCATCGAGGGGTTGGAAGTGGGGACCGATGCTTTCAAGCCATGGGTCGTCCCCTTGGCCACCGGTATCCTGATCGGCCTGTTCCTGATCCAGAAACATGGCACTGGCGTGGTGGGCATGCTGTTCGGGCCCGTGTGCGCGCTGTGGTTTCTCGCCATCGGTGCCGCTGGCCTCTGGAACATCGTAAAGACGCCCGAGGTTCTCGCCGCGCTCAACCCAATGCATGCGATCCGCTTTGCCACGGCGCACGGGATTGCGTCGTTCGTGGTTCTGGGCTCGGTGCTGCTCGCCGTCACGGGTGCCGAAGCGCTGTACGCCGACATGGGTCATTTCGGCAAGCGTGCCATTCGCGTGGCCTGGTTCAGCCTCGTCGCGCCAGCACTCCTGCTCAACTACTTTGGCCAGGGCGCGCTCCTCATTGCCGACCCCAAGGCGCTGGAAAATCCCTTTTACCTGTCGTTCCCGCAGTGGGCACTCTACCCGATGGTGGCGCTCGCCACAGCGGCCACCGTCATTGCCTCCCAGGCAACGATTTCCGGCGCCTATTCGATGACGCAACAAGCCATGCAACTGGGTTACCTGCCGCGCATCCCGGTTCAACACACATCCTCCAAAGTCATGGGCCAGATCTACGTCCCCGTGGTGAACTGGATCCTGCTTGCCGCCGTGTGCGCCGCAGTAATCGGATTCGGCTCCTCCACTCGGCTTGCCTCGGCCTACGGCGTTGCGGTCATGGGCACGATGCTGGTGACCACCTTCCTCACCTTCTTTGTCATCCGCTATGGCTGGGGCTATCCGCTGTGGCTGTGTCTTCCCGCCACCGGCGCATTCATGGTTGTCGACGCCACCTTTTTCGCGGCGGCCATGCACAAGATCTTCGACGGCGGCTGGTTTCCCTTGCTGCTTGGCGCGGGCCTGTTCGCCCTCATGGTGACCTGGCGCAATGGCCGCGCCAACCTCCTGGCGCAATTGCGATCGTCCTCCATACCGCTGGATGCCTTTCTCGAGTCGCTGTTCCGCTCGCCACCGCAAAGCGTGGAGGGCACGGCCGTATTCCTCAACTCGACGCCCAACGCCACGCCGCACGCCCTGTTGCACAGTCTCAAGCATTACAAGGTGCTGCACGCGCAGAATGTCTTCCTGACGGTGGAATTCCGCGACGTGCCCTGGATCCCGTTCGAGGGCCGCGTGCAGTGCACGAAGCTTGGCCACGACTGCTGGCTGGTGCTGGTGCGCTACGGTTTCATGAATCGTCCGGACATCGGCGCCGCCCTCGAATTGTGCGGCCCGGCCGGCCTGCAGCTCGACCCGATGCAGGTCTCGTATTTCCTGTCCAGGGAGAAGGTGGTGCCCATCGCCGAAGGCAAGGGCGTGCTGGCACGACTGCGCGACGGCGTGTTCGCCGCCATGGCGCGCAATGCCGGCAGCATCACCGACTACTTCAATATCCCGACCAATCGCGTGGTTGAACTGGGCACGCGGGTGGAAATCTGAGGCTCTGGCGACACGCACAAAGCCGTTGCCAGGAGCAAATCCGTCCGGCTGCAACTGCTCGAATGCCTACGAGCTGCCCAAGCGCCCTGATAGCGCCAAGAGGCGAAGTTCCTGTTCTGCTGCCGCGGCGCGAAGATCGACCTCCAGCAGCACTGCATCCAGTCGAGCGCGCCCGGCATCGAGCATGTCCAGTATCGGTGCACGCCCGAGCCGGTAGGCATCCTCGGACATTTGCTTCAATGAGGGCATGCGATCGGCCACCGACCGCTGGAATTTCCCCAGCGCCGCAAGGCGCAGTTGCAGCCCCTCGGCAATCCGCCGGTATTCGCCCGCAACTTCCGCCTGAACGACGACCAGCCGGCGCTGGGCTGCGCGCAGCTCTGCCTGTGCCCTCGCGCGCATCCCGCGGCGCGCATCCTGCAAGGGAATCTCCGTCGACAGTCCGATGAAGTTGGCGGAGCCAAAAGGATCATTGGTCCAGGTCCGGCCCAGGCTCAGTACCGGAACCGGCCACTGCTCGGCGTCGATCTTGCGCACGGCCGCTTCGGCAACTTCGATATCCCGACGCGCGGCAATCAATGGCGGGCTTTGCGCGACCAGCGTGTCGATGCTCATGGCCATTTGCGCGGCCGCATCGGACTGTCGCGCAGTGCCCCCGGCGACGGGACGCCAGCCGGGGTAATCGAGCAATGCCGCCAGCGCCGCGGATCGGTCGGCCAGCTCGCCGCGAGCATCGGCCAATCGCTGGGTGACGCCCGCCAGCTCCACCTCGACGCGCGCGAGCTCGTAACGGCTGGCCGCCCCCGACTGCAAGCGTCCGGACACGATGTCCACGATGCGCTGCGTCTCGTGCACCGCCTCCTCCATCAGCCGCGCCTTCTCCTGCGCCGCCTGCAACGCATTGAACAATTGGGCTGCCTGCCAGGCAATGTCGCTGCCGGCCGCGCCGACACGCGCGCGCGCGGCCGCGATCCCCAGGTCAGCCGCTTCGATGCGAGCGCCACGCTGCCCGGTGACAAGCAAGGGAAGGTCGATCGCGGCCTGCTGCTGCAAGTTGCCATCGAACAGCGTCCTGCCGCCGCCGGAGGGACGAAACTGCCCATAGGAAATGCGCGGGTTGGGCAATGCGCCGGCCGAAATCCGATCAGCCTCGGCCGCATCGATGGACACCCGCTCGGCCGCAAGGCGCGGGCTGCGCTCGCCCACCAGTTTGATCAACGAGTGCAAGGTCAGGGGCTGCGCTGGAGGCGCGTCCGCAGCCTTTTGGGCTGATGCCGATGAGGCCAGCAGGAGTCCAGCCACAAAACAAGCGCCAAGCGTCGAAGGCAGGCGCGGAAGTAACCTCATTTGGCACTCCCTTCTACCAGGTCTTCTTCATCGGTCTCCTCCGGCGTCTTCAGTCGCGCCGGCGTGATGTAACTGTAGATGATGGGCAGCAGCCATAGGGCCACCACCAGCGTGGTGAGCATCCCGCCAACCACCACCAGCGCAAAGGGGCGCTGCGTTTCACTGCCGACGCCGGTCGATACCGCCATGGGCAGGAGGCCCACCAGTGCGAGCAGCGAGGCCATGAGCACCGGCCGCATGCGCTCGGCAGCGCCCTCGATCAGGGCCGGCAGAAGCGCTTCCCCCGATCGGCGCCGCGACTCGGTGGCGCTCAGGACCAGCACGCCCATCAGCGACACCTGCCCCAGCAAGGCAATGAAGCCCACCGTCGCGCTGACCGAGAGCGCAACGCCGGAAATGAGCAGCGCGAAGGCGCCGCCAGTCAGCGCAAAAGGCACCGTCAACAGCACGGCCAGCGCGCTGCGCCCGGAGTTCATGGCGCCATAGAGCAGGCCCAGCACCAGCAGGATGGCAACCGGGATCACCACCTTCAAGCGCGCAGCGGCGCGCTGCTGGTTCTCGAACTCGCCGCCCCACACGAAGTAGTAGCCCTCGGGCAGCTGCACGCCCTGCTTCACGATGGCGAGCGCATCCTTCACCACCGAGCCCATGTCGCGGCCGTTGACGTTGAATTTCAACGCGAGGTAGCGGCTGTTGCCCTCGCGGTTGATAGAAGCGATGCCGTTGGCGATCTGGATGTCGGCAAGGTCTCGCAAGGGAATGCGCGCCCCGCCATCACCGGCGATGGTGACGGCGCCCACCTTGTCGATGCTGTCACGGTTCGCGCCCGGCAGCATCAGGCGCACCGGCACCGGCCGCTCGCCCTCCCACATCTGCGTGAGAACGCGCCCCGCGAGCGCGGTCTCCAGGGTGCGCTGCGCATCGTCCATGGCGATGCCCGCGCGCGCCAGCGCCTGCCGGTTGAAGCGCACCTGCAGCTGCGGCGTGGACGAGTCGCGGTACAGATCGAGGTCCACCACGCCGGGCACCGGCTTGAGCGTGTCGCGTGCCTGCTCGAGGATGCCGCGCATGCGATCCAGATCGGGGCCGAACACCTTGAGCACCACCTTGCCGCGCACCCCGCTCACCGCCTCCTCGACGTTGTCCTTGATCGGCTGGGAGAAGTTGTAGCGCACGCCCGGTATATGGATCAGGGATTCGCGCATCTCGCGTACCAGCCGCTCCTTGTCCCACCCCGATCGCCACTCATTGCGCGGCTTGAGGCGGATGAAAGTCTCGCTCATGTTGACGCCTTCGTTGTCGGTGCCGTCTTCCGGCCGCCCCTGCTCGCTCAGCGTCGCCCTCACCTCGGGAAACTGCAGGACCCGGGTCCTCACCTCCATCAGGATGTCCTGCCCCTTGTCGAGCGCGATGCTGGCGGGCATTTCCACGAACAGCTGGATGTCGCCCTCGTCCAGTTCGGGCAGGAACTCGGTGCCCAGCCGCGAGATCGTCAGCCCACCCAGACCCAGAAGCAACAGCGCCGCGACCAGCACCACAGGGCGCATGCCCATCACGCGCTCAAGCGAACCCCGGTAGGCCGAGCGCAGCCATTCGGTCCAGCGCGGCTCCTGCAATTTTGCGTGGTGCGGCCGGAACAGGGCCGCGCACAGCGCCGGCACCAGGGTGATGGCAAAGACCAGCGCCCCGAGCAGGGCATAGGAGTAGGTCAACGCAAGCGGCCGGAAGATGCGTCCCTCGACCGACTGCAGCGTAAACACCGGCACCAGGGCCGCGATGATGATCAGCATGGCGAAGAGCGTGGGCCTGCCGACATCGATGGCCGAGCGCACCACCAGGTGAATGACTTCGCGCCGGTCGGCCGGGCGCTCGTGCCGCAGCGAATGGATGATGTTCTCGACCAGCACGATGGCCCCATCGACCAGGATGCCGAAATCGATGGCCCCCATGGAAATCAGGTTGGCCGGCAGCCCCATGGCGTAGAGCCCGAGAAAGGCCACCAGGAGAGAGAGCGGAATGAGCACCGCGACGATCATGGAACCGAGCACGCTGCGCAGGAACAGCCACACCAGCGCCACCACGAGAACGAATCCGCTCAACAGGTTTTCGTGCACCGTGGACAAGGTCAGGCCGACCAGATCGGTGCGGTCGTACAGGGGCTCGATCTTCATGCCCTTGGGCAGGATCGAGTCGTTCAGTTCCCGCACCTTGGCATGCACGCCATCGAGCACCAGGGACGGGTTCTGGCCGCGACGCATCCACACGAAACCTTCGATGGCTTCGCGCTCGGTGCCATAGCCCACCGCTCCCCGCCGCGGGGTATAGGACTGCACCACGCTGGCCACGTCGCCGAGCGTCACCGCGCTTCCGTCCTTCGCCTTCAGCACGATGCGCTTGACGTCTTCTGGCGTGGTGAGGAAGCCGATGCCGCGAACTGTCAGCTCCTGCTCGCCCTGGCGCAGGAAACCGCCGCCCACGTTGACATTGGATTTCGAGATCGCCTGCTCCAGATCGGACAGGTTCAGCCCGAGGGCATGCAGGCGCGCCGGGTCGGCCTCGATGTGCAATTCCTTGAGGTAGCCGCCAAAAGGCACGACGTCCGCCACGCCCTGCACCTGCCGCAACACCCGCACCACGTTCCACTGCATCTCCGCGCGCAATTGGTACATGTCGTGCCGGTCGCTGACGATCCTGAATTGGTAGACCTCGCCGAGCGGCGTTGCCTCTGGCGCCAACTCCGGCGTGACGCCCGGCGGCAGTTCCGCAGCCGCCATGCGTTGCGACACCACCGTGCGCGCGGTGAACGCATTGGTGTCGTCAGAAAACGTCATGGTGATGAGCGACAGCCCGAACAGGCTTTCGCTGCGCATCAGCGTCATGCCGGGCGTGCCGTTCAATTCGCGCTCAAGCGGAACCGTGACGCGCCGCTCGACTTCTTCCGGCGCATTGCCGGCCAATTGCGCGATCACGGTTACCTGGGCGTTGGTCACGTCCGGGAACGCCTCGATCGGCGTATCCAGGTAGGCGCGCAGGCCCAATACGGCGACCACGGCCGTGACGAAGAGCACCGCAACGCGGCGGTGCACGCAGGTTTCGATCAGCCAGCGCAGCATGGTCAGAGCAACTGTTCTGCTTGGCTGTCGAGGAGCAGCGCGCCCTTGACTACGACGCGCTCGCCCGCAGTGAGGCCACCGAACACCTGCACCCGCCCTTCATGGCTGCGACCGACCTGGATTTCACGCGCCTCGAAGCGTCCATCGGCGCGCTCCACGTAGACGATCCGCCGCTCGCCGTTCTTGATGAGCACCGCCGCGACGGGAAGCGCCAGCCCGCCATCGGATGCAACATTGAGCAGGACCTGCGCCATCATGCCGGCACGCAGGACGGTGGCCGACGCGGCGCCGGCGCCCTTCGCCGCGACAGATCCCGCAGTTGATCCCGCAGCTGATCCAACGCCGAGATAAACGGCGGCACGGCGCGACTCCGGATCCACGCGCGGGCCGATGTTCTCCACCCTCACGGGCAATCGCCCTGGCAAGGCCTGCAATTCCACCTCGCCCTTCTGGCCGACCGCGATGCGCCGCAATTCGCCTTCCGGCACCTGCGCCACCACCTGCAGGTGATTAGGATCGCCCAGTTCCACCAGCGCCTCGCCGCCGGGCGCAACCATGGCGCCAACAGCCGCCTTGATGTTCATCACCACGCCAAACACGGGCGCGCGCACGGTGACGCGCATGCCCTGCCCTGCGCCAATCAGGTCGGCTGCATGGCGCGAACGCTCGCTCTCGGCGCGCGCTTCCTTCAGGCGCGCCTCCGCTTCCTGTTTCTCAAGTTCCAGTCCCACGCCCTTGTCCAGCATCTCCAGCTGGCGCTTATAGGCCTGTTCCGCCGCCACCAGCCGTGCCGCAGAGGTGTCGAGCGAGGCGCGCGCCATGGCGGCGTCGGCACTGTCGATCACCAGCAGCGGCGCACCCGCCTTGACGATATCGCCCGACTGCACCAGTACCGACACGATGCGCCCGGCGGCCGTGGCGCCAATGGCCGACTGCGCCTGCGCGCGAAAGCTGACCCGCCCGGGAATGGCAAGCACATCCGTTGCCACGGTGGAGCCTATCGGCTCAATGCCAAGGAATTGCCGCTGCGGCTCGCTGATCTTGACGGGCTGTCCCGCCTCGGCGTTTGTCGCGGCCGCGACGCTTGCGGCCGGAGCCGCAGCCACAATTGGAGCCTCGCGCTGCTCGCAAGCACCGAGAAAAACGCTCACTACACCGCCGATGCATGCCATCGCGGTCCACTTGAATTGGGGGGGTAGCACGACATTCCTTTCTTACTGGGCTTTGCACCGGCACAGACGCACAGCAGCAATTCATTGGGCAATGGATCGAGATTACTTTCGACCAGCTGTCATATTCCTGAATGCAGACGCCGCGCTTGAAGTAATCTCGGTTCCGCCTGCGCAATGGCCAGCCCTGCTCGGCGCGAGAGTCGTATGAAGCCACCCGGACTGCAATGTCAGCCCATTTCGATGGATATCAAACCCATGTCCTCCTACCAGACCATTCTCTACGAAGCCACCGACGGCATCGCCCGGCTCACGCTCAACCGCCCCGAGGCGATGAACGGCATGACGCCTGACATGCTGCGCGAGACCTACGAGGCGCTGCTCGCAGCGGCCGCCGACAGCAGCCTGCGCGTGCTGGTGATCACGGGGGCCGGGCGCGCCTTTTGTCCCGGCGCGGACCTGAAGGTCATGAGCGGGATGAAATTCGGCGGCTACTCGCCGGAAAACCTGCTGCGCTTTCGCGTGCCGCTGCTGTTGCACGAAATGCCCGCGGTGAGCATCGCAGCAATCAATGGCGCCTGCGCCGGCGCCGGCATGGGATGGGCCTGCGGCGCGGACATCCGCGTGGCGGCACGCTCCGCCAACTTCAACACGGCATTCATCAATGTGGCGGTTGCCGGCGACATGGGACTGCCCTGGACGCTGCCGCGGCTGGTCGGTGCCGCCAAGGCGCGCGAGCTGTCTTTTCTTGCCGACAAGTTCAGCGCCGAAGAAGCGCAGCGCATCGGGCTGGTGGCGCGCGTGTGGGACGACGAGCGGTTCCATGCCGAACTCGATGCCATGGTGGTCAGGCTGGCGACGCGCTCGCCCACGGCGTTGCTGGCGTTGAAAGCGCACTACCTTGCCGCTGAGCGCATGGGCCTGGGCGACTACATTGCCATGGAAACCGAAAAACACAGCCGGATCCGCCAGTTGGACGACACCGTCGAAGCCTTCCGGGCTTTCGTGGAAAAGCGCCCGCCGAAATTTACCGGTCGGTAGTCGGCGCCCGCCTTGCTCAGCCGCCGTCAGCCCCCTGGCTGTCGGCGATGGCTACCTCGGGGCGCGACGGCACCATCGTCCCGTCAGCCATTGCAGGCTCCCCCGCTTCGGAGGGGGGCACCCGGGTCAGGTCGGTAATCATCCACACCAGTCGCGTGATGGAATCCGGTTGCGCGCCGACGCCGACCACGCGGATGCCCACAAGAAACACGCTGCCGTTGCTGCGACGCTCCAGGCAACGCCCTTCCCATTGGCCATCCCGTGCCAATGCCCGCAGGATCTGGCTGAAGAGGTCATCCGTGCCCGCGGAAGAGCGCAATTCGGTGCTCATGCGACCGACGATCTGCTGCGTGGTGAAACCGGTGAGCCGTGAGTAACCCGCGTCCGCATATTCGGCGCGCCCGGCAGCATCGCTGATCACCAGCGCATCGACACTCGTGCCTTGATCACCCCGGTCACTCGAAGGGCCCGCTGCGGACGCATCCGCTTCCAGGCGCCTGCAGGTAATGAGCAGCATGCGCGAGTCCCCCCCGAATTCATTGCTGAGGAAACTCGCATTGCACTCCATCAGCATGGGCTCCCCGGCAGCCGACTGCATGTGGAAACGAATGCTGTCGCGCGTCTCTGTCTGCATCGCGTAGCGCAGGAACTCGGCAGCGCGTTCGCGATCGGCTTCGTCAACCAGTGCGAGCCAGTCCGCCTCGGGCTCGACGCGGTTGGGATTGAAGTACTCGACGTACTGGACGCTGCGATAGCGAATCCGCCAGTCGCCGTCGATGATCGCCACCAGCCCGCCGGAGTGCTCGGCGATGAAACGGAACTGCCGCTCGCTGCGCACCAGCACTTCGCGCGCCTCGACCAGCTTGCGATTGCCGCGATGGAACACCACCCCTAGCGCCGACACATAGGCCAGGATGCCGAGCCCGCACAGCAAGGCGACCGGCAATCCTGCGTCGGGGCGAAACGGCAGCCCCCACACCGCCCCCCAGAGCACCGCCGCCGCCAGGAAACTCAACAGGCCCAGCACCAGGTGCCGCACCCCGCCGCAGATGGCATTGTTCAGGTTGATCGCAAGCAGCGCACCCAGCGCGGGCCAGATGGCGTACTGGATCTGCGCCACCCACAGCCCGAGGATGGCCGAGTCGATCAGCAGATTGTTGAGCTCGGCCCGCTTGGAGTCGAATACCAGCCTCGCATGCAGGAAGGCCAGATGCGGATAGGCAATAAAACTCAGCGCCGCAAGAAACAGCGCCGGTACGGAAAAGCTCCGTTCCATGAGCACCATCACGATGACGGCGAAGGCGAAGCCGAAAGATCCGACCCGCACCGGATAATTCATGCGCGCCAATCGGTGTGGACGCGGCAGCTGGGTTGCCATCGCTAGCGCTGTGCGAGGAAAGTCATGACACCCGATTATGCCCGAGAGTTCCGCCGGGACCACGCAATACTGACATTTAATGGCTAAATATCTTGTTGGCCCGTGATAAACATAAATAATACTGACTTACATGGAGATCATGTCCGGCCGGGATCCCCCTCATTCTTGCCGCGCTGTGACCGCATGCGCTCATGCCGCCTTCACCTTCGCGCCCGGTTGCGGATAAGGGTAGAGGATGTTGAATGCGACGCTCTGCCCGGCCGCCTGGACGATCCGCACATGCTCGCGGCGCAGCTCGCGCGCATGCCGGCAGCCGCAGGAGTGCGCAATCATGTCGATTTCCTTGGCCATGTTCAGGGCGTAATTGGCAACGCGAATGTACTTCTCCTCCACCACCAGCCCGCGCTGCAGGCGGTGGTTGTGGGTGGTGATCCCCGTGGGACAGGTATTCTGGTGGCAGCGCAACGCCTGGATGCACCCCAGCGCGAACATGAACCCGCGCGCCGAGTTGACGAAATCGGCACCGGCGCACAGTGCCCAGGCCGCGCGCGCGGAGGTCACCAGCTTGCCCGAGGCAATCACCCGAATGCGGTTGCGCAGGCCCGTCTCGATCAGCGCGTCCACCACGCGCGGCAACGCCTCGGTGATGGACAGCGCCATATGGTCCATGAGCGCCTGGGGAGCCGCGCCCGAGCCGCCCTCCCCGCCGTCGATGGCCAGGAAATCCGGCGCGCAATCGAGCCCCCGGCGATTGATCGCCTCGGCCAGTTCGTTGATGAATTGCCACCCGCCCACCGCGGTCTTCACCCCGACGGGCTTGCCGGTCGCATCGCGCAGCAACGCGATCTTGTCCAGCAACTGGTCGGCGCTGGCAATGTCGCGATGCCGGTTGGGACTGATGGAATCCTCGTGGGGCGGTATGCCGCGGATGCGTGCGATCTGCTCGGTGACCTTGGATGCCGGCAGCACGCCGCCCTTGCCCGGTTTGGCCCCCTGCGAGAGCTTGATCTCGAAGGCCTTCACCTGCGGCAGCGTCGCCAATTCGCGCGCGCGCTCCAGCGAGAATTTCCCGTCGCCGTCGCGGATGCCGTAGTTCGCCGTGCCCACCTGCATGATGACGTCGCAGTTGCCCTCGAGGTGGAAGGGCGACAGGCCGCCCTCGCCCGTGTCCATCCAGCACTCGGCGCGGGCGGCACCGCGCGACAGGGCGCGCACCGCGGGCTCGGAGATCGCACCAAAGCTCATGCCGCTGATGTTGACCACCGACCGGGCGGCGAAGGGCTGCTTGCAATAGCCCTCGCCGATGGTCACCGGCGGCGTGGGCAGGCGGTCTTCCTCGAGGACCGGGTACGGCGCGTTGACGAAGATGATGGAGCCCGGCTCGCCCTGGTTTTTGGTGGAACCAAAGCCGATGACCCCGCCCTCGTCCTTGGCCAGCCGGTACACCCAGCCGCGCGTGGCGCGGTTGAACGGCATCTCCTCGCGGTCGTTCATGAAGAAGTACTGGCGGAAGTATTCCCCGAGCTCTTCCATCCAGTAGCGCAAGTGCCCGATGATCGGGTAATTGCGAAGCACCGTATGCTTTTTCTGGGTGATGTCCTTGATGAAGAGGACGATCAACCCGGCAACGATGAGAAACGCGATCAGCGTACCCAGCCCGTAGGCCACGACTCCAAACAACCCCCCCATCGGCTGCCTCCCGGTCAGTGTCGATGCACTGCGCGGAGTCTACATTGAGCGAACGATGACCGCCGAGGGATCATCGGCACTGCCGTTGGCGATTTCGTCGGCATTGGCCGGACGAACGGCAACTACCGTGGCGCTGAACTGCAAGGCCATGCCCGCCAGCGGAGGGTTGGCATCGAGGATCACCTTGTCGCCCTCGATGTCTGTGACGGTGAACACCAGGTCGCTTTCATCCCCGGTCTCGCCGTCCTCTTCGCCCGCGAAGCGCATGCCGACTTCCAGCGGCTCGGGAAAGCGGTCGCGTTCCTCCACCCTCAACAGGTCTTCATCGTAGTCCCCGTAGGCATCCTCGGGTTCCAGGCGCACCTCGATGCGATCGCCCGCGCACTTGCCCGAGAGCGCCGCCTCCACCGCGGGAAAGATGTCGTCGTAGCCGCCGTGCAGGTAGAGCACGGCATTCTCCGGTTCATCGACGACGTTGCCCCAGATGTCCGAGAGCCGGACATCCAGCGATACAACCGATCCTGCAGCAATGATCATGGACGAAGACCCTTCACGAGATTGAGAACCTGCGAGGCGTGGCCCCGCAGGCTGACGTTGTATATGGCATGGCGCACGACACCGCGCTTGTCGATGACGAAGGTGGCGCGCGTCACGTGCCGACCCGCGCTCAAGTGCTCGAACGAATGCCCCTGCCGCAATGCCCGCCGGCGCGCCGCGACGGGCCCCTCATTGTCCACCGCACCCGCTGGCGCGGCGTCCGCCTGCAGCACGCCGTACTTCTCGCACACCTCGCACTCGGTGTCGGCGAGCAGGACGATCGATACGCCGTTGGCGTCGCGGAACTCCGCGTGGCACAGGCAGTCGTCTGGACTCACGCCGATCACCACGCAATCGTGCCGCGCGAAATCATCCTCAAGATCGGAGAAGTCCATCGCCTGCAGGGTACACGCGGGCGTTCCATCGCGCGGGTAGAAATACAACACCACGTTCTTCCTGCCGCGATAGCGCGCAAGATCGACGCGCTCCATGTCGGAGTCGGGCAATGTGAACAGGGGCGCGGCCTGCCCCGTTTTCAGTATCGTCGTCGCGCGATTCGGCACGGCAGCACTCCCGGCATTCTGCAGTTCGGCATCGACATACCCAACAACTGTAACGGTATCACGAATAAATTGCCGCTTCAGCCGCGGACTATAATTCGCCGCGTGAATACCCCCAAGCGCGGCAAGCAGCCGGTGAGTTCGAAGCGCGAAGGCGTGCTGGGCCGGATCGGCACGCGGGCGTTTCTTGCGCGCCACTGGCAAAAGCGCCCCTTGCTCATCCGGCAGGCGATCCCCGATTTCTCCGGGGTCATCGATCGCCGCGAACTATTCCGCCTGGCAGGGCAGGCGTCGGTGGAATCCAGGCTGGTGCAGCGCAGGCGCGTACGCTGGTCCCTGGCGCACGGCCCGCAGTCGGCCGCCCGACTTCGCCTCTTGCCGGCGCGCGACTGGACCTTGCTCGTGCAGGGGGTCAACCTGCATTCGCCCGAAGCCGACCGGCTGCTGCGTCGATTCGATTTCATCCCGCACGCCCGCCTCGACGACTTGATGGTGAGCTACGCGTTGCCCGGGGGCGGGGTTGGCCCGCATGTCGATTCCTACGACGTCTTCCTGCTGCAGTCAGGCGGTTCACGGGTGTGGCGCATCGCCACGCCGCGCAAGGGGCAAAGCGATCGCCTGGTGGAAGGCGCGCCACTGAAACTCCTGCGCGACTTCACCCCCGATGAGGAGTACCTGCTCGAGCCCGGCGACATGCTGTACCTGCCCCCGGGGTGGGCGCACGAGGGCATTGCGCTGGAGCCCGGCATGACCTGCTCCATCGGCTTTCGGGCACCTGCGCATCGGGAACTGGTGGCGGAGTTCCTGCAGCGTCATGCCGAGCAGATCGACATTCCGGGACTGTATTCCGACCCGGGGCTGCGGCAGCAACACCATCCCGCCCAGTTGCCGCCGGGCCTGGTGATGCAGACGCGCTCGCTCCTGTCCCGGCTGCGCTTCACCAGGGCCGACGTAGCGAACTTCCTTGGCGAGTACCTGTCCGAACCCAAAGCCAATGTCGTCTTCGATCCGCCGCAACGTGCGATGTCGCGTCGCCGCTTCGCGGATCGTGTGCGCGACTCGGGCGCGCGCCTGGACCTGAAGACCCTCCTGTTGCTGGATGGCCAGGCTGCTTTCATCAACGGCGAACGGACGACGCCCGCGAAGCCTGCACTGGCAGCGCTGCGGACGCTGGCCGATGAGCGCGCGCTTGGGCCCGGACAGCGCGCGGCGGCCTTGTTTGAATTGCTTTACACATGGTACGTTGCCGGCTGGCTGCACCCCGGCCAAAACGACGCCACCGGAGCCCGTGGCCGCGAAAAATAAATGGATACCCCCAATCGCATTGAGCAGCGAGACAACGATGGTCGACACCCCACCCACGGCAGACATTCCTGCCCCGCAACGCACGCTGCTCGCTGCACGCAGCGACTACTACAACGCCGCCGAGCAGGTCATCACCCTGGCGCAGCACGAACTGCGGGTATTCGACCCGGACCTGCAGGAATTCCGGCTGGACACGAAAGCCCGCATCGAATTGCTGCGCGCGTTTCTGCTTCGCAGCACCGACAACCGACTGTACATCTCGGTGCGCGACCCTTCGTTCATCAAGCAGTTTTGCCCGCGATTGATCACGCTGCTCGCGCAGTTCTCGACCAGCATGTTCATATGGGAGGCCAGCGGCGAGGCAGCCAAGGTCCAGGATTGCTTCGTGCTCGCCGATCAAATGCATGTCGTGCGCCGACCCGTCGCAATACAGCCGCGGGGCGTCGTCATCCTCAATGATCCGCGCGAGGGTCTGGTGATGCACGAGCGCTTCAGGGAGATCTGGGATACGTCGATGCCGAGCGTCTCGGCATCGACGTCCGGTCTCTAGGGTGGGCCTACGCCTGCGCGACCGGCTGACCGCGCAGAATTCGGTTTCGCAATTCCAATCGGTCCGAATGCACGTTCTTGTACATTTTCTGCACGTTGCGGTACCGATGACGGGATTTGCTGCGCTAAAATGCGCGCTTCGGCAAAACGCAGCTGGCCGAAGCCCAAAAATCTCCCTGCAAACCTCAATTTAAGGAATGTCTCGAAATGAAACGGATTCTCGCAGCAGCAGCTCTCGCCACCCTTCTCCTCTCCGCATGCGGCAAGGAGGCTCCTAAGCCCGCTCCCGCCCCGGCACCCGCACCGGCTCCGGCCGCCGCACCAGCTGCCGACGCTCCCAAGGCTGGCGACGCAGCCGCTCCGGCTGCCGCACCTGGCGCCGCGCCCGCAGCCGCTCCGGCGCCTGCCGCAGCACCCGCTGAAGCAGCCAAGGACGCCAAGAAATAATCGGGCGCCCCACGAAAAAGCCGGCTTGAAATCAGGCCGGCTTTTTTTCGTCTGCACGATCTGGCGCTGGGTTCAATATGACGCGGCGCGGTCCCCGCATTTGACTCAGCAGCGCCGCCGAGCCTGCGTAGCAGGCGGCGCGGTCTATCTACAGGTCCCGCCAGCCGAATCCTTCGTCTTGCGTGGCAAGCGTAATCCAATCCGGTTCGCACCCCATGACCTGCACCAATGCTTCACGCGCAAGCGCCGGCGTGTTGTTCTTCTTGGACAGGTGAGCCGCGACGAGGTGGCGCAGGCGCGAGCGGTCCAGTGCCCCCAGCAATTGCGCCGAGGCGTCATTGTCCAGATGCCCGAATTGGCCTGCAACGCGGGCCTTCAGCCAGGACGGATATTCGCTTTTTTTCAGCAACTCGCGGTCGTGATTGGTCTCGAGCACAAGCGCATCGCAGCCTGACAAGGTCGCCTCGATGTGCGGCGTGGAAGAGCCCGTATCCGTGAGCACGCCCAGCCGTCGCGCGCCATCGGAGAACACGTACTGCACCGGCTCGCGCGCATCATGCGGCACCGTGAAGGGTTGAACCTGCACATCGCCGATGGCAAACGCAACCCCACCGCTGACCAGGCCGACCGTGACGCCCTCGGCGGCTTCGGGGTCAGATGCCTTGATCGACTCCAGCGTTCCAAAGGAAATCCACACGGGAATGCCGTGCCGGCGCGCCAGCGGGAACACACCGCTGACATGATCGGAGTGCTCGTGGGTGACGATGATGCCGGCAAGGTCTTCCGGCGCAAGTCCGAGCCGACCGAGGCGCATGGCGGTATCGCGAACCGCAAACCCGCAATCGAGCAGTACGCGGGAATTCCCGGCTTCAAACACCAGGCCATTGCCCTGGCTGCCGCTACCAAGTGAGGCAAAGCGGCTCAACGCCAAGGCGCGCGGGGGTCGGTATGCAGGGTGGTCGAATCCTTGGACAACACGCGTCGCTACTTCAACTGGTTGTGCAACAGCGACAGGATCTTTGTCGCCGATTCGGACTTGTCCGTTCCGCCGCTCTTGTCGAGGATGCTCACCTGCGACCCGTCGTTGGGCGCATTCTTGACCAGGACGCGAAACTGCTCGGGCTTGGCATCCGGCGTGGATGAACGCCAGAAGGCCAGCTTGGACATGATGCCCTCGTCCTTCTTTACGCCAGCCTCGGACTCCGGGCTGACGTAGCGGACGAAGTAGTAACCCTTCGAGCGGTCGCGGTCCTCGACCGTGAAGCCCACGCGGTCCAGCGCCAATCCCACGCGCCTCCAGGCGCGATCGAAGGGCTCATCGATGTCGATCGCCCCGCTGCCGTCCTGCGACTTGATGAGCTTGGCGCGCTCGATCTTCGCGTTACTTGCAACCTGTTCGCGCGCGCGCGTGTCATCGACACCGAAGCGCACCATCAGGCGGCGCAGGAACTCGGCTTCCAAATCCGGATCGCTCGCACGCGGCTGCCATACGGGTTGCGCGTCCCGGACGCCGGCACCGGTCCCGCTGGACTTCAACACTTCTTCCAGGCCGCGATGGCTGATATAGACCTCGGTGCTGATGCCGTCGGAGGCGCGTTCAAGCCGCGTGCGGAACTTGTCGCGCTCGCCGGTCGAGTAGAGCTGATCGAGCAGGCGACCCAGCGTGCCGCGCAGAAAATCCTGAGGCAGCTTGGCGCGGTTCTCGGCCCAATCCGTTTCCATGACACCGGCCTCCGGCACCTCGATGTTGACCAGGAACCCCGACACCTGCCAGAACTCCTTGACCACCGGCCAGACCTTCTCCGGAGACTCCGGGATGACCAGCCAGCGTTGCGATCCGGCACGCTCCATGCGGATCTTCCCAATCTCGGGGAGGATGTCCGTCGACCCGGCCTTGGGTGCGGCCGTCCTGCCGGCGCTGTACTCGGAGAATGTCGTCGCCGCCCCGGCACGCTCGGCCGGCAGGTTGAAGCGATCGGAACCGGTCGGACGCGTCAGGTCCGGCGGAATTTCCAGAGGCGGAAGGGTTTTCGCCGCCGATTTGTAGTCGGTCTTCGGACCGTTGAATACGTCCTTCACCTGCTCGACCGTGGCACAACCGGCAAGCAGTCCCGCCAGGATCGCCGCGGTTACGGCAACGCGTCGTTTGCTTGAACTATTCATGCAGACTTCCCCTCGACAACACGCAAGGCACCCGAAGCGACAATTCCCGCTTGCCGCATCGCATCCCTCACCGTGTCATGAAATTGCGCCGCAAGCGGTGTCAATGGCAGGCGGATCCCCGGACCGATCAGGCCCATTTGTGCTGCAGCCCATTTGACCGGGATGGGATTGGCTTCGACGAAGAGCTTCTGGTGCAGGCCAAGCAATTTGGCGTTGATCGCGCGCGCGCGCCGGGCATCGCCGGCAAGGGCGGCAACGCACATTTCGTGCATGAGGCGCGGCGCCACATTGGCTGTCACGGAGATGACGCCATGCCCGCCAAGGAGCATCAGCGCAAGGCCGCTCGCATCATCCCCGCTGTAGACGCCGAACGACTCGGGCAGGCGGTTCAGGAGGTCGGTACCGCGTTCGATATTGCCGGTGGCATCCTTTATCCCGACGATATTGGGAACCTGCGACAGGCGCAGCGTGGTGTCGTTGGCGAGGTCCGCTACCGTGCGACCCGGCACGTTGTACAGTATGGTCGGGATCTCCACGGCTTCGGCAATGGACCGAAAATGCCGGTACAGGCCCTCCTGGGTGGGCCTGTTGTAGTAAGGCACCACCGACAGGCAGGCCGTAGCACCCGCTGCCTTCGCCGATTGCGTGAGCTCGATGGCCTCCGCCGTGGAATTGGCCCCCGTTCCTGCAACGATGGGCACGCGGCCCGCCGCGTACTCGACCGCCTTGCGGATCAGGTCCTTGTGTTCATCGAAATTAACCGTCGGCGATTCGCCGGTCGTGCCGACCACGACGATGCCATCGGTGCCTTCAAGAATATGGAAATCAATCAGCGACTTGAAGCGCACAAGGTCAATCCGCCCATCCTCGTGCATGGGCGTGACGATCGCGACGAAACTGCCGGTCAACGCAGGAGTCGACATAGTGGATGGACCGCCTCGGGCCGTAGTAGGGAACAATGTGCATTTTAGCGCAAATGCCCCTTCAACCCCCTGGAATTACAGACTGTTTCAAGTCCCCTTCGGCAGCGGCGTGGAAGCAAAATCCGCGGCTTTCACCGCACAAAGCCGCTGCACCACGGCAATGGCCGGCGCCTGGACCAGGCCCTGCTCGAAGGCAATGACCGTCAGGCCCGGCCGGAAGCACTCCAGCAGTTCGTCCTTGGCCAGGAGAAACGCCGGATTGGCCGGTCGCCCGTGGCGTTCATTGCCGAGCCCGAAGGTTTCATAGATCAGCACGCCCTCCGGACGCAGGCTCGCCGCAATATGCGGCATCAGCGGCCGATGCAGGTAATTCGTCACCACGACGGCATCGAATTCGTCCTCGCCAAACGGCCACGGCCCGGATTCGACATCGGCCTGCGTCGTATCGATGTGCCCACCACTGGGGGCGCCGTCTCGATGCCTCTGCACGACTGCTTCACCGATCCGGGCAAGCGCGGCCACATCGCGATCCAGCGCGACAACGGGGTGTCCCAAGTCCGCCAGGAGCAAGGCATGCCGTCCGGATCCGCAGGCAAGATCCAGCACCCGACCGCCCGACCTGATCAGCGGCGCGAAACGACGCACCCACGCCGTGGGCTCGCCCGCTTCATGTGCCAAGGGTCATCGCCTCGAGGTGGTTTCCCGCAATCGCGTTCATTGCCACTTCCACACCAGCTGTCATTGCTTTGCGTTGGCAGCAGTCCATTCGAGCAGCTGCGCGACCAGGTCATCGGATGTGGCAATCAATGCCCGAACCCCGCCAACGGCATCGGCGGTGGTTGCCGCGCGCTCCAGGCTGAAGGTGCGCTGGGCAACCAGTGCCCGGCTACCGAGCAGGCTGGCGCGCGCGCGCAGCACCGCTCGACTGTTGCCCGGCGCATCGAAAACCTGCGCAAACTCCTCGATCTCGATTCGCAGTGAATAGGCAGCCCGCAGGCCGTCCGCCGGGACGAGGATCCCACCGCTGCTCGCCGATGCGAACCGCTGTCGCAGCCGCTGCGTCACCAGCGCCGCCGGCGGCATAACCCAGCGGCTGCTGGCATAGGGCCGCGGGCGTGTTGCATCCTGGTAGGCCAAGCGATAGTGAACCGCCCCGGTGTCCATCCATGTCGGGGCTGCCACGTCAAGGATCAACAGTGACGGGGTCAGCCGTACCGCTGCCGCCTTCGAAGGCGCGGTGCCGAAGTCGTAGCTGGCGACTTCGTTTTGTGCCGGGGCGAGCGAACAGGCGCCCAGGGACAGCGCGAGCAGGATCGCGCCGACGCAAACCAGTCCTTGCATCCGAGGCCGCGCTTTGCGCCGCTGGATCGATTGG
>CANJXQ010000053.1 GCA_947478805.1 Betaproteobacteria bacterium
CTACGCCCGCGCGCCCAAGCCTGAAGCTGGCGTGCCTGCGTCTCGGTGATTGTGATCGTGGGTGCGATTCGCATGTCTGTGCCCTCCTAATACTACAGACACGGCAATCGCAATTAAGTTTTAATATTTACGGCGCACTACACTAGCGACTGCGGCGGCACTGCATCGCCGCGATGCCGAGCTTGAAGCGGGTCGGGCCGCCCAGGCACGCCTGCTTGCGGACCGGGAAGCGGCGCAGGCTGCACAAGCGTTGTCCGTGATCGAAAGCCAAGCGGCCAGCGAGGCCCGATCGCGGCTGGCGCTGGCCGATGAGGCGAGCCGCGCGGCAGAGGCGCAGGTGTGCGCCGATCGCGAGGCGCAGCAGGCATCCATCAAGTGCGCTGAGACCGCGCTTGCACTGGCGGCGCAATCGTCGCGACGAGCTGAGCTGGAGCGCGCGCTCGCCGTCGAGCAGGCGGCGCGCGCCAGCGCGGAAAAGAGCGCGGCCGATGCACTGCGGGTTCGACTCGAAGCGGAAGCACGGGAGCGCGCCATTGTCGAGGAACGCGCCCTGGCTGAGCAGCAGGCAGAAGCCGAAGCGGCGGCACGTCTGAGGGCCGAAGCGCAGGCGTTGGAGGCGACGCAGGCGAGGCAAAAGCGCGACCGCCGTGCCGCCGCAGCGGCGCTGGCGCGCCGTCGCGTCGAAGAGGAGGCCGCGGCGTGCGCTGCCGAGCGGGCGGATGCCGACATCAAGGTTCTCGCCACGGCACGCGCCCGGGAGCGCACTGAGTCCGCGGCACTGGCCGCCAGCAATGAGCGACTTGCGGCGGAACAAGCGGCGCTCGCAGCCGAAGCGGAAAGGGTTGCCGAGGATGCTCAGCATGCGGAACTGGCGCGCATCGCAGCCGGGAATTCAGCGCGTGCACGGGCTGAAGTGGAGCGCCTGGCTGAAGCGCGTCGGTTGGCAGAGGTGGAAGTGGCTGAGCAGTGCCGGGAGCGGGCGCTTGCCGAGAGCGAGGCGGTTGCTGCGGCACGCCAGCGTCTTGAGGCGGACCATCGACTCATGCGGGCAGCACGCGAGCGCGTGCGACTGCATGCCGAGGCCGAAGAGCGCATCAAGGCGGCGGAATTGGCCGAACAGGCGCATCTGGCCGCAGAGCAGCAACGGCTCGCCGAATTGTTGCAGTCCGAGCAAGCGATTGAGCAGGCGGCGCAGTTGGCACTGGTGCAGGCCGCCGCTCGCGCCGAAGCCAATGCAAGGGCGAAGGAGGCCCACGAAGAGCGCCGCAATGCGGAGCTGGCGGCCACGCAGGCCGCCCATGAGCGCGAGAGTGCCGAGCGCGATGCGGTGGTGGCCGCGCATCAGCGCGTGGAAGCAGATCGCCGGCTCGCGCAGGTGGCACGCGAGCGCGAGCGCCTGTGCGCCGAGGCAGAGGAGCTCAGCCGGGCAGCGCAGTTGGCCGAGCAGGAGCATGTCGCCGCGGAGCAGCGGCGGCTTGCCGAATTGTCGCAAGCCGAGAAGGCCGTCGAGCAGGCGGAGCAACTGGCGCTGGTGCAGGCCGCCGCTCGTGCCGAGGCCAATGCAAGGGCGCAGCAAGCCCATGAGCGGCGCCGCAATGCGGAGCTTGCGGCAGCGCATGCGGCTCACGATCGCGAGCGGGCGGAGCTGGCGCGCGCGGTGGTCCTCGAGGCGCAGGCTCAGGCCGATGCCGAACTCGCGCGGGAGTCCCGGTTGGCGCTGAGCGCCGAGGAGGCCTTGTTGAAGCAACGTCATGCGCAGGCGGCAACCCAGCGCCACCGTGCGGCCGAATTGCAAGCCGCAGCGGCGGAGCTTCGCCGCTCGGAGCAGGTGGAACTGGAGGAGCAGCCAAGGCCGGCGCGCAAGCAGCGCCTGCGCGCCATCGCCGCCGGCATTGCGCTGGTTGCACTGCCTGTGATTGCCTTGCAGCTGGGCGCGATCGGCGCGATCACGCCGCAGGGTGACGTGGTCTCGAGCGCCCGCGCATCCGGTGCCATCGCGCCGATTCGGGATATGGCGGTGTTACCCCAGGCGGGTGGCTCGTCCGTCGATCTGCGCCTGAGCCAGTCACTGGGGGAGGCGCGCCAAGTCGCGGCGGTCAGGTAGCGCCGGCTGGAGTCGGGATCGGCGGCACCGCCGGTGCCGGGGCGCGTACTAGGGGCGGACGACCAGTGTCACTCCGAAGCGACGCGTGAACGCGTCGCTGATCCGGTCGAAGAAATGCCCAACCCGCACCACCGTGAAGTCACGCATGTCGATGATGGTGCTGGAGAGTCCGCGCTCGCTGGCGTACTTGCAGGTGCCGTGATCGATGCACAGGTCGGCTGCGGCAAGCACTTCGGCGTCGATGTCGGCCACGCGATACTTGGTGCCCTTCTGCGACAGATTCGCGGATGAACCGAACATCGGCAGCATGCGCTCCAGACTCTGCCTGACGATTTCCTCGTGCACGGCGCCGCCGTTGATGATCATTTCCATGGTGCCGTTCTTCGAGCAGCGTGCCAGCGTCTCGGGCGGTGTATTGCGGATCAGCGGATGACCGGTGCGCATGGGCGCGACGACGGCGAAGGGCAGTTCCTCTTCGGCATCGATGGCGCGGATCATCTCGCGCTTTTCATCGGGGAGGATGTGCAGCTCGCGGCTCACTTCCCAGCTGCCCCACAGGCCGCAGGGCTTGTCGAAGGACCGCTTCTTGGCGAGGAAGGCGCGCTGCATGGCATCGGGCTGCAGCGCGCAAAGCCCGTAGCCCATGTCGTTGGGAACGATGACGATGCCGCCCGCCTGCATGGCGTCGATGGCGCGGCGGACGTGGTCGGCGATGACTTCGGGCGCGATCCAGTCGCCTGTGGAAGCCACGCCCGCGGACAGAATGGTCGTGCCGGTGGCTGGGATGGCAGCGTCGCTCATGTGGCTTCAGGCGCGGCAGATTACTGGCGCGGACCCGCCGTCTTGACGATGGATTCCCAATTGTTGAATTCGCGCGTGAGGCGCTCCTGCGTTTTTTCCAGCGACTCGGCGATAGGGCGCACCAGGATGCGGCCGAAGAGCTCCTTCATGTCCGGCGTATCCATGGCGGCAATCAACTCACGGTTCAGGATGGCCTGGATTTCCTTCGGGACCGCCGCCGGCGCCATGATGGCGTACCAGGAGGTGACGTCATAGCCCGGGGCAATGGTCTCGGCGAGGGTCGGGATGTCGGGCGCCTGTGCCGAGCGAGTCGCCGTGGTGACGGCGATGGCGCGGATTTTCCCGGCGGCCATCTGCGGGCGCGCGGCGGCAAAGCTCGTGATCATGCCGCTCACCGTGCCGCCCAGCGTGTCGATCATGATCTGGCCCGAGCCCTTGTAGTCGACGTTGACGATGTCCGCCTTGGCGAGGCTGCGCAGGAGGTTGTTGGCCAGCAGCGTGTCCTCGCCGGAGGAGCCCAGGGTGACCGCGCCGGGCTTGGAGCGCGCCAGTTTCAGGAACTCCTGCGCGTTGGTGGCCGGCACATGGGCGCCGACGATCAGCACCAGAGGCTGGTCGCCGAAGAGCAGCATCGGCGCGAGGTCGCGGCGCGGATTGTAGGGCAGGTTCTTGTCGGTGGCGGCGCTGATGGCGAAGCCACTGGTGACGATGCCGATGGTGTAGCCGTCGGGGTCCGATTTGGCCAACACATTGGTGCCGATGGTGTGGTTGGCGCCGGTACGGTTTTCCACCACCACGCTCTGGCCGAACCTGGCAGCCAGCGCCTTGGCAAAACCGCGAGCGGAAAGGTCGGTGCCGCCGCCGGGGGCCACCGGCACGATCATTTTCATCGGCCGGTTGGGAAAGGCTTGCGCCAGCGCGCCGCCGGGGAGCATGGCAAGGACTGAGGCAGCTGCGCATAGGGACAACAGCAATCTGTGCATGTTCGATCCTTCCGATAGAGGGTGTGTTCCGCTGGATTGTCCGGCTATTGCCGCGGGCCAGCCGCCTTGACGATGGCCTCCCAGTTGTTGAACTCGCGCGTGAGGCGCTCCTGTACCTTGTCCAGCGGCTCCATGATGGGGCGCACCAGCATGCGGCCGAACAGTTCGGTCATGTCGGGCGTCTGCATCACGGCGATGATTTCGCGGTTGAGGAAGGTCTGCAGGTCTTTCGGCAGCGCCGACGGCCCGTACAGCAGGTACCACGAGGTGACGTCGTAACCCGGGGCGATGGACTCGTTGAAGGAGGGAAGGTCCGGCGCGAGCGCGCTGCGCGCAGCAGTGGTCACGGCCAGGCCCTTGATCTTGCCGGCAGCCATCTGCGGGCGCGCCGCGGCGAAGCTGGTGATCATGCCGGACACATTGCCGCCCAGCACGTCGGTCATGATCTGGCCGGTACCCTTGTAGTCGATGTTCTGGATGTCGATCTTGGCCAGCCGCTTGAGGATGTCGTTGGCTAGCACCGTGGACGGATCGGAGGAGCCCAGCGTGATGGTGCCGGGCTTGGCGCGGGCCAATTGCAGGAATTCCTGGACGTTGCTGACCGGCACATGGTTGCCGACGATCAGCACCAGCGGCTGGTCACCGAACAGCGCCAGCGGCGCCAGGTCGCGGCGCGGGTTATAGGGCAGGTCTTTTTCGGTGGCGGCACTGATGGCGAAGCCGCTGGTGGTGGCGCCCAGCGTGTAGCCGTCGGCGTCGGCCTTGGCCACCACGCCCACGCCGATGCTGCCGTTGGCGCCGGTGCGGTTCTCCACGATGACGCTCTGGCCCCAGCGGCCGGTGAGCGCCTTGGCAAAGCCGCGCGCAGCGACGTCGGTGCCGCCACCCGGTGCCGTGGGGACGATGATGCGCACCGGGCGCGTCGGGAAGTTCTGGGCCAGCACTGCCGTCGAGGCTAGCACCAGGCCGATGGCGGTGGAAGCAAGGGCGATAGTCATGCCCGTCAGGTTGGTTTTCATGGGGAGTCCTCTTCCGATGGTGGTCACAGGGCAGGTCACCGCGAATGGGCTGCGGCGTCGTTCGCGCGCGGCCGGCAATTTGCCGGCGCTTGCAGGCGTGTACAAGGGGGCAGAGACTACCGTCGTGAGGGCTTTTTTACAAGGTGGGCAATCCTTGACAGGGCGGGGCGATCGGGAGACAGTCCCACCCGATACGCATTCTGGAGGAAGACGGCAATGACCCCGACAAGCGCAACGCCCATGACGCAGACGCCCACCCAGCGCCTGGCGGCCGCCGCGGCGGGCTTTACCGCGGACAACCTGCCGCCCGACACGCTGGAGAGCGCCAAGGACTACCTGCTCGATCACATCGCCGTGTCGCTGTATGGCATGCAGCAGCCCTGGAGCGGTTTCGTCGCCGACATGGTTGCCGCCGATGGCGGGGCAGCGCAGGCCTCGGTCTACGGACGCCGGCTGCGCGTGCCGGCGTCAGCCGCGGCACTGGTGAACGGCACCGCCGCGCACGGTTTCGAGCTGGACGACTGGCATGCCGGTTCGCTGTCGCACCTGGGGGCCGCAGTGATTCCCGCGGTGCTGGCGATTGCCGAGCGCGACAAGTTGCACGGGCGCGACGTCCTCGCGGCCATCGTGGCCGGGTACGAAGTCATGGCGCGGGCCGGCATGTCGGTGGCGCCGGGCGTGATCATGCGCGGCTACCACCCCACCGGCACGCACGGGCCGATCGGCGCCGCAGCCGGCGTGGGCAACCTGTTGCGCGTAGCGCCGAAGGTGATGACGGCGGCGCTGGGCATTGGCGCCTCGTGCGCGGCCGGGCTGATGGAGTTCAGCCAGGACGAGGAGGGCACCATGGTCAAGCGCGCGCACGCAGGGCGCGCGGCGCAGGCCGGCGTGGTGGCGGTCGACCTTGCGCTGCGCGGGCTTACCGCGCCGCGCGCCAGCCTGGACGGCAAGTACGGCTACGCCAACGTGTTTTCGGACGCGCCCAATCCCGATGCCCTGACCCGCGGCCTCGGGGAGGACTTCGAGATCCGCCGCAACAACGTCAAGCCCTATGCCTGCTGCGGCATGCTGCACGCGCCAATGGACGCCGTCGAGGACATCATGAGGGCGCACCAGATCGCGCTCGCCGACATCGACGACGTGGTGATCGGCGGCAGCCGCGCCGTGGTCGAGCAGCACGCATCGACTGCGCCGGAGTCGGTGATGGCGGCGCAGTACAGCATGCCCTACGCCGCCGCCGTTGCGTTGATGGGCCGTTCGCTTGACCCGAGAATGTTCGACGAGGGCAGCTATCAGGATGCCAACATTCTGGGCCTCGCCCGGCGCATTCGCCTGGAGATCGATCCGGAAATCGAAGCGGTATTTCCGGGCAAGCTGGCCGGTGCCGCGCGCATCCGTTTGAAGGATGGGCGCCAGTTCGAATCGCGTGTGATCGACGCGCGCGGCACCACCGACAACCCGTTCGGGCGCGAGGGCATCATCGCCAAGGCCCGCGCCCTGTGTGATGGATTGTTGCCGCCGGCGGCGATCGATGAATTGGTCGAGCGGGTGTTCAGCTTCGACGGGACAGCCGACGCGGGGTCGCTGGCGCAGTATCTCGATCGGTGCGCTTCGCCAGTCAAACGCGGACGCGGGGGGGAACCCGCGCTGGCGGCATGATTCGGGGAAGCCGGTGAAACGAGCGGACTTTCTTCGCTTGTGCATTGCCGGCGCAGCGTTTGGGGTTGCACCGCACCTACGGGGGCAGCCCACTCGCACGCGACCGGTGCGCATTCTGTGGCTTGCCAATGGAAACCCCGCTGCGCCGCCCCCCACATTGGCAGCGTTTTACGATGGCCTGCGGTCACGTGGTTACAGAGAAGGCCACGACGTGCAGATTGACGCACGGTGGATCCCGCAGCGGGAGAATAACGACTCGGTAGCCCGGGAATTGATCCAGTTGCGGCCTGACGTCATCGTCGCCACCGGAGCCGCCGTGTATGCCGCGCACAATGTTGCAGGCAATGTGCCCGTGGTTTTCGGATTTTCCGGCGACCCGGTGAAGGCAGGGTTTGTGTCGAGTCTTGCGCGGCCCGGCGGCGAACGTACCGGGATGTCGTGGATGCAACTGGAACTGGCAGCCAAGCGCATCGACATCCTGAAGGAATTCAAACCTGGCCTGAAACGTATTGCCGTCATTGCCAATCCGGAGCACCCGGGCGAGCCGCAGGAACGTGAGGTCTCGCTGGATGCGGCCAGGCGCCAGGGCATGGCGATGCAATATCTCACTGCAACGGATGCGTCGGACCTGGATCGCGTATTCGCGTCACTCGACCGTGAGCGCGCCGAGGCCATCGTGTCCTTTCCTGACTATTTCACGGTGAATCAGGCGGCGCGCATCAGCGAGCTTGCGTCCCAGCGCCGCCTTCCCCTCATTGGCGGGTGGGACACGATGGCCGATCGCGGCCATCTGTTCAGCTATGGGCCGGACCTGCGGGCCTCGGCGAGCCGGTTGAGCTATTTCGTCGACCGCATTGTGCGCGGCACCAGGGCCAGCGAACTGCCTGTGGAGCTGCCCACCATCGTGGAATTCGTGATCAACCTGAAGACAGCACGCGCGATCGGTGTGACGGTGCCGCAGTCCCTGTTGCTGCGTGCAGACCGGGTAATCGAGTGACGACGCGAAGAAAGTTGCTGACGGCTCTTGGCGCGGCGGCCTTGGCAGCGCGAATTCCGGCATTCGCGCAAGGGCGACCGCCGCGTATAGGCTACTTGCTCATCTCACCACGGCGGGAGCCGCCGTCGCAAGAGCGTCAGGCGTTCCTCGATGGGCTCAGCGAGTTTGGCTACGTTCCCGGTAGAAATATTGAGCTGATCTATCGCTCGGCGGAGGGGAATGTGGAGTTTCTCGGTGCAATGGCCCGTGAACTCCTGGAGCAAAAGCCCGATCTCGTCGTGACGGCGGGATCCGAGGCGATCGACGCCTTGCGAAGAGCAACGACCTCTGTTCCGATCGTGTTTCTCGCCATGGGAGATCCGCTCGGCCTGGGGGTGGTGAAATCGCTGGCGCGGCCCGAGGGTAACGTTACCGGGGTATCGTTCCTCTCCGCGGATCTTTCCGCAAAGCGAGTGCAATTGCTTAGAGACCTCGTTCCAGGGACCAAACGCCTCGCAGTTGTCTGGGACGCGGATAACCGAAACGCCGAAATCGAAGCCGAGGCTGCAGTCGTTGCGGCCCGCCGCCTGTCCATGGCCCTCGTTCGGGTTCCACTGCGAAGCAATGCGGGAATCGAGGCCAACTTGCGCCAGCTCGCTGCATCCAAGGCCGTTGCGCTGTATGTTGCATTCGGGCAGGGCGCGGTTGCCGAGAACCGCATTGCCATTGCCGAGTTTGCCCTGCGCGAACGGATGCCGTTGATTTCCGGGTGGCATTTCATGACCGAAGGTGGCGGCCTGCTCAGCTACGCCCCCAATATTCCGTCGATGTTCCGCCGCGGCGCGTATTACGTCGACAGGATCGTGCGTGGCATAAAACCGTCGGAGCTTCCGGTCGAACAGGCAAGGTCGATCGAACTGGTCGTGAACGCGCGAACCGCGAAGGCCATCGGCATCTCGATCCCGCAATCGCTGCTGCTCCGTGCCGACCGCGTGATCGGGTGATCGCGCGCAGAAAACCTCCGTTCGAGCAGCCGACCGAATTTGACCTTATCATCAATCGGCTACAACTCGTGCCGCGACAGCTCGTGCCATTGGACTGACGCTCCGACAGGAACTGATGTTTGGAGCTGATAAAGGGATCAAATGAAAATTTACTCCACCACGCGACGCGCCGTTCAGCAGCTTATTTGTGGGGCGGCGGTTGCAATGTTTTTCTGCGGTGCAATGCCAGCCGCTGCGCAATCCTCTCTGCCGAAAGTGACCTGGGTGTCGCCCACCCCCGTCCTCGATGGCGGGCCATTCTTCGAGGAATTGCGGCGCGGCTTGCGCGAGTTCGGTTATGTCGAGGGCCGCAACATTCAGCTCGAGGCGGCCTGGAGCGACGGGACGCCGCAGCGCTCGGCGAAGCTGCTGGCCGAGGTGCTGGCCACGAGTCCCGCCCTCATTGTGACGCAGGGCTCCATGGGCCCTCTGGCCAGCAAGCTGGTGACCGGGATTCCGGTGGTGTTCGGCTACAGCGGCGATCCGATCGAGGCCGGCATGATCGACAGCCTGCCGCGTCCCGGCAGGAACATGACGGGCCTCACCTACATGAACGTGGAGCTGGTGGGCAAGCGCATGGAGCTGCTGAAGGAACTGCTGCCCCGCGCCAAGCGGATTGCCGTCGTCGCCAGTCCCGCGCACCCCGGCGATAGCTCCGAGCGCCGTGCCACGCAGGCCGCGGCGGCGCGCCTTGGCGTTGCCATCGAATACTTCGAGGTGCTCGCTACGACCCCGATTGCCGACATTCTCGTCATGGTGGAAAAATCACGCGGCGATGCCGCCATGTTCTTTCCGACCCAGACCATCATTGCCAACCGGTCGCGCATCGCCGAGTGGTCGATCAAGACGAAGGTGCCGACGATATCGGGGTGGGCGCAGTTTGCCGAAGGCGGCAACGTCATTTCCTACGGGCCGAACCTCGCCGAAGCATCGCGCCGCCTGGCGTTCTATGTCGATCGCATCCTGAAGGGGGCGAAGCCCGGTGAGCTGCCGGTGGAGATCCCCAATCGGGTGGAGATGGTGGTCAACCAGAAGACAGCCCGTGCCATCGGTGTTGTGGTGCCGCAATCGGTACTGCTGCGCGCGGACCGGGTAATCGATTGATTCTTCGCAGCCTGGTGACGCCGCTAACCGGTGGGCTGCTCCTTCACCAGCGGGTTGATGACGGTAAGCCCGCTGAAGCGATTGAAGTCGCGGTCTGCCGACCAAAGTTCCCGCACGCCATGCTCGATGCATAGCGCGGCAATCCGGGCATCATGTACCCGCGGGCCGGCAATTCGGCCGTTGTGCAGCAGAGCGCGCAATGCGCTCCAGTGGTCCTGCGATTCGGCGAGCAGCGCGAGCGACGGTGACTCGACCCATGCATCGACCTGCGCCATGGCGCGCTCAAGCGTGCTCGGCGGGGCGTAGATTCGCGGGTGGGTGACGATGGCGAGGAATTCGTGCAGGCAGGGCCAGGGAAGAGCCCAGGGCGCGAGCCCCTCGGCAAGCTGGGCCATGCATCTTGCGGCCGCAGTATGGAACGGTGCGTCCTCGCGGTGCGCGTAGACGAGGATGTTGGTATCGACGGCGATCAAGCGCCGCCCCGGCCCTCGTAGGCGCGCTCGCGCAGTTCTTCCCAGCTTGCGTTGCGCGCAGCCGGCTGCAGCCCCTTGCCGGAAACGGAAGCCTTGCGCAGGCGAAACGGCTTGGCCTGCTTCTTTTCCGCCAGCACACGCTGCAGCCCGCGTTCGACCAGCGCGCGCAATGTGAGGCCTTCGCGCTCGGCGAGTTTGCGGGCGCGCTGCAGCAATGGATCGGAAATTTCAATGGTGGTCTTCATTAGCCGTACCGATGGGTTATGCAATATGGGTACCCATACTACGCCTGTGAAGCGTTGCAGGCAAGATAGCGAAAGTTGCGGCTTCGACCGACCGCCCATCTAGGGGTATCATCCTCGCCTGGTTGCGCAATTTGCTGGGCGACAATGCGTAGACTCTCATGCAGGTTCATTCGGTAGGGGAAACGAGAAAAATGTGGCGCAGCCGGTTTGTCCTGGGCAGTCGTATGCGATGTTTGATGCTGCTGCGCGCGGACAGGGTCATCGAGTGATTCGTCGCAGCCCGCTGCGGCGCAAATACGCGTTTTATTTCGTCGCGTTCGTCACGGTAGCGCTCGTCGCCAGCGGCGCGGTGAGCGTGTATTTCACCTACCAGGAAACCAAGGCGGCGCTCTTGGAGCTGCAGCGCGAGAAGGCCACGGCAGCGGCCGGTCGCATCGAAGCCTATGTGCAGGAGATCGACCACCAGCTGGGCTGGATGCGGCTGCCCAATATCGACTCGCTGACGCTCGATCAGCGGCGCATCGAATACCTGAAGCTGCTGCGCCAGGTGCCCGCCATCACCGATGTGAGTTACATCGACACCGAAGGCAATGAGAAGCTCAAGGTGTCGCGCGTCGGCATGGACGTGTCGGACGCCAACATGAATTATTCGCAGGACCCGCGCTTCACCGGCGCGCGCGGCAGCAAGAGCTACTTCAGCGCGGTGTACTTTCGCAAGGACACCGAGCCCTACATGACCATCAGCGTGGCGATGACCGGGCGCGAGGGCGGGGTGACGGCGGTGGAGGTGAACCTGAAGTTCATCTGGGACGTGATCTCGCGCATCCGTATCGGCGAGCGCGGTCTCGCCTACGCCGTGGATGGTCGCGGCCAGCTGATCGCCCACCCGGACATCAGCCTGGTGCTGCAGAAAACCGATTTCTCGGGGCTGGAGCAGGTGAAGGCCGCGCGCGCTGGAGCGAGTGGGCCGGGCGGGGCGGGCGAGCAAGTCGCCATCGCCCAGGGCTTTCGCGGCGGGGAAGTCTTGACCGCCTATGCCAACATCCCCGAGCTTGGATGGGCGGTATTCGTCGAGCAGCCTCGGGAGGAGGCTTTCGCACCCTTGTACGCGTCGCTGCGCCGCACCGGCTACCTGCTGCTGCTCGGACTGGTGTTTGCAATTGGCGTCAGCCTGCTGCTGGCGCAGCGCATGGTGACTCCGATCCGCGCCCTTCAGGAAGGTGCGGCGCGCATCGGTGAAGGCAACCTCGACCAGCAGATCGTAGTGCGTACCGGCGACGAACTGGAGGAGCTGGCGGGCCAATTCAACAGCATGGCGGGGCAGTTGCAGGAGTCGTACGCCGGGCTGGAGCAGAAGGTGGAGGCGCGCACGCGCGAGCTGAGCGAATCATTGACGCAGCAGACGGCAACGGCGGAAATTCTTCGAGTCATCTCCAGCACACCCACCGACACACAGCCGGTGTTCGATGCGATCGTGCAAAGCGGACTCAACGTGTTTCCAGGGGGGCGGGTCGCGATTGCGCTGTTGGAGGGTGACGGGGTGCATGTGCGCGCCGCGACCGGGCTGAGCAGCGAGGCGACGTTGACAGAGGTTATCGTTCCTGCCAGCTATGAAAGTGCAATCGGAACCGCCATCGTCGATGGGCGGACTGTGAATATCCTGGACACCGAAGCGCCGGACGCGCCAATCCATGCCCGCGACAACGGCCGCAAGCTGGGATTTCGTGCCATCGCGGTTGCGCCCATGATGCGGGAGGGGCAGGCAATCGGCGCCATCAACGTTCTGAGCAAGGAGCCTGGCGGCTTCACCGAAAAGCAGATGGTCATCCTGAAAACCTTCGCGGATCAGGCGGTCATTGCCATCGAGAATGTGCGGCTGTTCAGGGAGATCCAGGACAAGAGCCGCCAGCTGGAAGCCGCCAACCTGCACAAGTCGGAGTTCCTTGCCAACATGTCGCATGAGCTCAGAACGCCGCTGAACGCCATCATCGGCTTCTCGGAGGTGCTGCAGCAGAAGATGTTCGGCGAGATGAACGAGAAACAGGCCGAGTACATCGACGACATCCACTCCTCGGGCAAGCACCTGCTGTCGCTGATCAACGACATCCTCGATCTCTCCAAGGTGGAGGCGGGGCGCACCGAGCTCGACCTGGCGGAGTTCGGAGTGCGGGATGCGATCGACAGCGCGCGCCTGCTGGTGCGCGAGCGCGCGCAGCGCCAGGGCATCGAGCTGGCGGACGACATCGACTCCGAAGTGGGGACCATCATCGGCGATGAGCGCAAGTTCAAGCAGATCCTGCTCAACCTGATGTCGAACGCGGTCAAGTTCACGCCGCAGGGCGGGCGCGTGACCCTGGGTGCCCATCGGTTCAACGACCATATCGAAGTCAGCGTCACCGATACCGGCGTCGGCATCGCCCCCGAGGACCAAGGCAAGGTGTTCGAGGCCTTCCAGCAGGTGGGCACCGACATCATGAGGAAGGCCGAAGGGACGGGGCTGGGCTTGACGCTGACGCGCAAGTTCGTGGAGCTGCACGGCGGCAAGCTGGAACTGGAGAGCGAAGTGGGCAAGGGATCGCGGTTCTACTTTACGCTGCCGTTGGTGGCGAAAGCCGCCAGTGTCGAAGGATGACTGGGATGTGGATACGACATGACACGAAAGGAATGCGGCCATGGCAGGCGAACTGATCCTCATCGTCGAGGTCAATGAAAAGAACCGCAAGCTGGCGCGCGATGTGCTGACCTTCAAGGGCTATCGCACGGTGGAGACCGAGAGCGCGGAAGAGGGGCTGAAAGTGGCCGAGGAGCAGAAGCCCGACCTGATCCTGATGGATTTCCACCTGCCCGGCATGAACGGCATCGAGGCGCTGGGCGTGCTGCGCGCCAATCCGGCCACGGCGGCCATCCCGGTGATCGCGGTGACGGCGTCGGCCATGACCGAGGACCGGGCGCGCATCATGAAGGCCGGGTTCGAGGGGCTGCAGACAAAACCGATCAGCGTGCTCGAGTTCATCGCCGCGGTCGAGAGCGCGCTGGCCAAGAAGCGCGGTGGCGGGCCGGCATGAATGACGCAACGCAGCCAGCCGGTGCAGCATCGGCTGCCGCATCTGCGCCGCAGCGCATCCTGGTGGTGGACGACACACCGCTCAACGTCAAGATGCTGGCGGACATCCTCACCTTCAAGGGTTACCAGGTCGTCACCGCGGGCGGTGGCAAGGAGGGGTTGGCCAAGGTCCAGTCCGAGAAGCCGGACCTGGTGCTGTTGGACGTCATGATGCCCGACATGAATGGCTACGACGTCTGTCGCGCACTGCGTGCCGACCCGGCCACCGAGCGCCTGCCCGTGGTCATGGTGACGGCGCTCGACCCCGGCAAGGAGCGCGCCAACGGGCTGGAGGCGGGGGCCGACGATTTCCTTGCCAAGCCGATCAACCAGCCGGAGTTGCTGGCTCGCGTGCGCTCGCTCTTGCGGATCAAGGCCTACCAGGACACGGTGGCGCGCCAGGCCGAGGAACTCAAGGCGCTCAACGATTCGCTCGAGGCGCGGGTCAACGAGCAGGTGGCGCAACTGGATCGGCTCGGAAGGCTGAAGGGTTTCTTTTCGCCGCAGCTGGCCGAATCCATCCTGACCGGCGGCGGCGAGGACCTGCTGCGCACGCACCGCAAGGACGTGACCGTGGTGTTCCTCGACCTGCGCGGCTTTACCGCATTCACCGACAGCGCCGAGCCCGAGGAGGTCATGGGCGTGCTCGGCACCTATCACCGCGCCATGGGCGAGATCATCCTTGCGCATCAGGGGACAGTGGAGCGGTTTGCCGGCGATGGCCTCATGGTGTTCTTCAATGATCCGATCCCGCTCGCGGACCCCACGGGGGCCGCCGCGCGCATGGCCATCGCCATGCAGGAGCGTTTCCGGCCGCTGGCCGCGACATGGGCGAAGGAGGGCTATGACCTGGAGCTGGGCATCGGCTTCACCCATGGCTATGCGACGCTGGGGGCCGTGGGCTTCGAGGGGCGCTGGGACTACGCCTGCATCGGCAGCGTCACCAACCTCGCGGCGCGGCTGTGCGGCGAGGCCAAGGGCGGGGAAATCCTCACCAACCAGAAGACCTATGCGCGCATCGAATCGGCGGTGGTCGGGGAGCCGGCGGGAGACCTGACGCTGAAGGGGCTGGCGCGGCCGGTGGCTGCGGTGAGAATTACCGCGTTGCGCTGAACAACCACGCAGCAAGTCGTGCGGTCGAGGTCTGTCAGTAAATCCATTTTCAAGCTAGGATAAGCGGACATACAACCACTATATTGTCAGTATATATCGGGTCATCTGGCCGGGACTGCCCGGGGTTGCCCTCCCTGTCGGACCAAGGATGAAAGCGGCGAAAAGAAGGGGCTTTCCCGCGCAGTTCCGCGTATTTCCCGAGACGCGATGCAGGCACCATGGCTGGAATCATCGATCACCGTATTCGACCCGCCAGCCACCAGCACGTCGACCTGAGAGCCCCCCATGGCCAAGCTCGCGAAAGCCCCCGCCCCCCAGCGTGCCGAACTGGGGTGGCCACCGCCCGCAGCATTCATATCCAACAGCGTGATCGCGCCCTCAAACGGGGAGCCATGCGAGCTCGACATGCGCGACGGCGCCATGCGTTCTGGCAAGCTGCTCCGGTTCCTTCCCGGCGAGACCGTCATCGAGTTTCGCGAGGATGGCCGGGATCGACGCGAAGTCCCGCTGACCGACATCAAGGCCGTCCGCCTGACGCGCGCGCTCGCCATGCGTCGCGATCCGGCGCTCAAGCTGGTGCAGCGTTTCGAGGTCGGACAGGCCGGGAGTACACAGGCGTTCATCCTTGAATTCATCAGCGGGCAGGTGGCCAGCGGCGAGACCGCCGGCATGGTGCGCGAACAGCGAGGCATATTCCTGTTTCCTCTGGGCGAGGCCGGAAGGCTGCTGCGCTGGTTCGTCCCCTCCGATGTGGTTCGCCAGCTTGCAGTCGGCGACCTGACCGGAAAACTGCTGGTCGAGCACGAGTTTGCAACCAGCGAGCAGATCGCGGAGGCGGTGCAACGTCAGCGGGAGCTGCGGACCCGGCCTTTGGGCGAGATTCTGATCGAGAACCAACTGGTCACGCAGGAGGAACTGGAAAGGGCGATCACCTACCAGAAGTCGATGCCCATCATGCGGCTGGGTGATGCGCTCAAGCACCTGGGCATGCTGACCGAGGAGCAGCTCGAGGCTGGCCTCGCGCGACAGCGCGAGCAGCGCAACGTTCCCCTGGGCCGCATCCTCGTTGACATGGGCGTTGTCACCGAAGGCGAAGTCAAGCAGGTGCTGGCCAAGAAGCTTGGAATCCCGTTCGTGGATCTGTACCGGATGCAGCTTGATGTGGATACCCTGCGGCTGGTGCCGGTGGCATTCGCCATGCAGCATCGCCTGTTGCCACTCTATCGGCGGTTGAACGATCTGGTTGTGGCTGTGGAAGACCCGCTTGACGATGCGCCGCTCAAATTGCTTCGCACGATGACCAGTCTTCGCGTTGTTCCGGTCATGGCGACCGCGGAAGCCATTGCAGGGCGTATCTCGGAGCTCTATGGAAACGGCGGCGAGGGATTGCGCCGACTGGAGCGCGATGCGGCGCCCGAGCGGGCCGAAGTTTCGTTTTCGATGGACGGGAACTCGCGCGCCGACGCTCTCGCGATCCAGCTGTTCGAGGAGGGAGAGAAGTTCGAAATCGTGCGCGAGGAATCCGCCGCGATCACCGAGAGCGACAGTACCCTGGTGCGTCTCGTCAACAAGATGATCGTCGAGGCCCATACCACAGGTGTCTCGGACATCCACATCGAGACTTATCCGGGGAAGAACAACACGCGTATCCGGTTTCGCCGTGACGGGGAATTGTCGGAATACCTGCAGGTGCCGCCGAGCTTTCGCGCTGCACTGGTGTCGCGCCTGAAGATCATGGCGGCGCTCGACATTTCCGAGCGCAGAAAGCCGCAGGACGGCAAGATCGATTTTTCCGTCGGCGTCGGGCGCCCGCTGGAACTTCGCATTGCAACCATTCCCACCACGGGTGGCCTCGAGGACGTGGTGATGCGCATCCTCGCATCATCCAAGCCGGTGGCGCTCAACGAGCTCGGGATGGAATTGGATAATCTCGCGGCGCTGGAGACGGTTGCGACAAGAGCCTACGGCCTGATCCTGGTATGCGGGCCCACGGGTTCGGGAAAGACGACCACGCTCCATTCGATTCTCGGGCACATCAACAAGCCCGGCCGAAAGATCTGGACTGCCGAGGATCCGGTAGAAATCACTCAGGAGGGCTTGCGCCAGGTGCAGGTCAACTCTAAAGTCGGCTGGACGTTCGCCAGCGCCATGCGCGCGTTCCTGCGCGCCGATCCCGACGTCATCATGGTGGGCGAGATGCGCGACGAGGAAACCGCGCGCATCGCGGTCGAGGCTTCGCTCACCGGGCACCTCGTGCTGTCCACCCTGCACACGAATACCGCGCCCGACAGCGTGACCCGCTTGCTGGAGATGGGGCTCGACCCCTTCAATTTCTCCGACAGCTTGCTGGGCGTCACGGCGCAGCGACTGGTGCGGCAGTTGTGCGAGAACTGCAAGCGGCCGCGCCCGCTGGCCGAGGATGAAGCCCGGGCGCTGGCCGATGAATACTGCCTCAATGCCGGCCACGAACCCGACGCCATCCTCTCCGGATGGCGAGTGCGCTTTGCCGATGGCCTGCAGGTGTGCGAGCCGGTGGGCTGCGCAATCTGTGGAAGAAGCGGGTTTCGTGGCCGCGTGGCCATCCAGGAATTGCTGGTGAATGCCCCGCCCGTGAGGCGCCTCATCCAGAAGCGCGCGCCTTCGTCGGAGCTGTTCGAGCAGGCCATAGCGGGGGGGATGCGCACGCTCAAGCAGGACGGGATACTGAAGTGCCTGCGTGGCGTGACGGATCTACTGCAGGTGCGTGCCGCCTGCAATTGATTCCGGCAACAAGCCAGAAACGGTCGTTTGGGTGGCAGGGGGCCGCGGATGATCGCCGCGATCCAGCCCCGGTGGATTCAGCCCTGCAGCCTTGCTACCTGCTGCGCCACGTAGTGCATGCGCTCGGCAATCGACTTCAGCAGTGACGCGCCGAACTGCGGCTTGGACCTGACCAGTTCCAGGAAATCGGCGCGGCCGACCGACAGGAGTTCGCAGTCGGCCTCGGCGATGGCGGAGGCGGCGCGCGCCGCGCGATCCACCAGGGCCATCTCGCCGAAGATCCCGCCCGCACCGATGCGCTCGACCACCTTGTCGCCGATCGAGATGGCCACGCGCCCCTTGGTCACCACGTACATGAAGGCACCGACAGCGCCTGCGCTCATGATCACCTTGCCCAGGCTGAAGGACGCGGGCAGCTGGTCGCCCAGGGCCTTGGGCAGCTCGGCCAGCATTTTCTTGTCGAGCACGGCTTCGCGCTCGACCGCGCCGCCGCCACTGGCGCTGGCGCCGAGCTTGGCCATGTTCTGGCGCAGTCGATCGACCATGATGCTCATCAGCATGAGCGCGAATTCCGGCGTCTTCTGCAGCGCGGTGTGGAACTGTTTCTCGTCCATCGAGATGAGGCGGCAGTCCGTCTTTGCCAGCGCCGTCGCGCTTCGGGTCAGTCCTGCGATCACGGACAGTTCGCCGAAGACCTGGCCGGGCTTGACGCCGCCGAGGAACTTGCCGCCGACCACCAGTCCGATGTCTCCCTCGAGCAGCAGGTACATGCGCGCCGCCTTGCCGAACAGGCCGCCGTATTTCTCGTTCTCGACGAAGATCGGCTTGCCGCCCGGCTTCTGTTCCAGCATGCCTGCCGACTTGAAGAACGCCAGGGCGAGCTTGGGATCGTAGAGCGTACTGCGGACGGTGGGCTGCACGGTGCTGCGCGGCGGCAGCGGCGCAGCTGGCTTGGCAGGAGTGGGCGCGGAAAAGTCGAGTTCTTCATCCATGATGGGCCAATTCTAGCGCGGGTGGCGCGTGCTTTCACCCCTCGTGTTGCCGGCGCCGACTTTCATGCGTACATCCATGCGTACAGTTACGCGAACCAAGACGGAATAAACTGGGCGGAGGGCCCGTATACGGGGCGCCGCGCGGGCCATTTGGCGCCTGCCGGAAAACGAACCTGGGGAAGAACGCGATGAAGACTGCGCTGAAACTACTGTTGGGGGCCGTCAGTGCCGTGGTGGCCACGTCGGTGCTGGCGCAGCCAGCGCCGCAGAATATCAACATTCGGGGTGTGGTGACGGCGTTCGACGGCAAGGTGCTGGCGGTCAAATCGCGTGACGGCGGCGACGTGAGCATCGCGCTGCCTGAGAGCGTGCCGGTCAATGCTACCAAGGCGTTCACGATGGCCGATGTCAAACCCGGCATGGTGCTGGGCGTCACGACCATGAAACGCGCCGATGGCACGGTGTTCGCGATCGACGTGCGTCCCATTCCTCCGGCCGCGCGCCGAGGCCTGTCGTCGTTCGACCTGCAGCCCGGATCGACCATGACCAACGCGGTCATGGAGGCCGCAGTGGAGTCCTCGGGGGGGCAGGAACTCACGCTCAACTACGAATCGGGCGTGGTCAAGGTGCTGGTGCCGGCGGGCACGCCGATGTCGCAATCCGTTCCGGGCTCGCGTGCCGACATCAAGCCGGGCGAGACGGTGTTCGTGGCGACGCGCGTGGAGGAGGGCAACAAGTTCACGGCCGTGCGCGTCCAGGTGAGCAAGGATGGTGTAAAACCGACGCAGTGAGCGCGTAGTGACCGCAAGGTCACCATGACGTGGTTAGCCATGCGCCGGCGAGCCAATGTTCTTGAATTGAGGAGAAACCCTGTGCCGACCTACCGACTATCCGTCAATGGCGAAAGCCGGTCCGTGACCGTGAGCGACCCCAAGCAGCCGCTGCTCTACGTGCTGCGCAACTCGCTGGGGCTTACCGGCGCGAAGTACGGTTGCGGCCTTGGGCAGTGCGGCGCCTGCACCGTGCATATCGGCGGCAAGGCCGTACGCTCCTGCCTCGTTCCCGTGTCGTCGGTGGGAGCGAAGCGCATCACTACCATCGAAGGCCTCGGCACGCCCGAAGCGCCTCATCCGGTGCAGGCGGCCTTCATTGCCGAGCAGGCGGCGCAGTGCGGCTATTGCGTAAACGGGATGGTGATGACCAGCGCGGCGTTGCTGGCGCAAAAGCCGCGCGCAACCCTTGGCGAGTGCAAGGCGGCGCTGGCGGGCAACCTGTGCCGTTGCGGCACCCAGCATCGCATCGAGCGCGCGGTGATGCGTGTGAGCCAGGGCGCGGGGAGCAAGGCATGATTGCCGTGGCGAACGGAGGCGGCGCGTTGTCCCGTCGCGAATTCCTCAAGGCCAGCGGCGCCGCGGCAGGCGTCTTGGTTATCGGTGCTGCGATTCCGCGCATAGCGCTGGCCCAGCAGCGCGGCGGCGCGGAGGCCGCGATCGGCAAGACGCTGGACGCCAGCGAAGTGGACGGATTCTTCGCCGTGCACGCGGATGGATCGGTGACGCTGTTCAGCGGCAAGGTCGACCTGGGCACGGGCCTGCGTATCGCCATCCCGCAGATGGCAGCAGAGGAATTGGGCATCGATGTCGCGCGCATTCGCATCATCGAAGGGGATACCGGCCTGACCCCGGACCAGGGGGCGACCGCGGGCAGCACCGGCATCATGCGCGGCGGCGTGCAGATCCGGCAGGCGGCAGCGACGGCGCGCGAAGCGCTGATCGGCATCGCCGCGCAGCGCCTGGGCCGGCCCGCCGCCGAACTCGAGGCCGTCAACGGCGAAGTGCGTCCCCGGGCGGGAGGCGCCGGCCTGGGTTTCGGTGAATTGATCGGCGACAAGCGCTTCGGCCTGAAGCTGGATGCCAAGGCGCCCTTGCGCGATCCGTCCGCATACACCATGGTTGGGAAACCGATCAAGCGCCCGGATGTGCCGGCCAAGGTTACCGGGCGGCATGTCTACATGCAGGACTTTTCGGTGCCGGGCATGCTGCACGGTCGCGTCATTCGCCCATCGTCGGTCGGCGCGAAGCTCGTGTCGGTGGATGAGGCGTCGATTCGCGGCATCGGCAACGCGCGCGTGGTACGCATCAACGACTTCGTGGGCGTGGTGGCCGATGACGAATGGGATGCCATTCGCGCGGCGCGAGCGCTCAAGGCCACCTGGACGAAGGAGGAGGGCCTCGTCGGCGATGCGGGCGTGCGCGACTGGATGCGGCGCGGCCCGTTCGAGGCCGATGAAACCCTGATGAAGCGCGGCGATGCGCGCGCCGCGCTGGCCGCAGGAAAGCCGCTGAAGGCCAGCTACTACTGGCCGGTGCAGTCTCACGCCTCCATGGGGCCCTCGTGCGCGGTGGTCGACCTGCGCGATGGCAAGGCCATGGTGTGGAGCGCGTCGCAGGCGACGCACCGGCTGCGCGGCATCGTGGCGCGCCTGATGCAACTGCCCGCCGAGGCTGTGCGCGTGGTGTACCTGGATGGCGCCGGGTGTTACGGGATGAACGGGCACGACGATGCGGCCGCGGATGCAGCGCTGCTGTCGCGCGCGACCGGGCGGCCGGTGCGCGTGCAGTGGATGCGCGAGGACGAGCACGCCTGGGACCCGAAGGGCCCGCCGCAATTGCTGGACCTGGAGGGCACCCTGACACCCGATGGGCGCATCGGCGCCTGGAAGACGGAAATGTTCCTGCCCCGCGCGACCGCCAGCCTGCCCAACGTGCCGCTGCTGGGCCCAGCTGCGGCCGGCATCGCGCAACCCATGGGCATTTCCACCGGCCTGATCAGCCAGAACGGCAACCCGCCGTATGCCGCGCCGAACGTCGAGGTGATGGTGCACTGGTTGAAGGATGCGCCGCTGCGGCCATCGAACATCCGCGCACCGGGAAAAGTGGCCAATTGCTTTGCCGTGGAAAGTTTCACCGACGAGCTGGCGGCCGCGGCCGGGCGCGATCCGGTGGAGTTCCGTCTCCAGGGCCTCGGCGATGCGCGTGGCATCGAGGTGTTGAAGCGCACCGTGGCCCTGCTGGGCTGGCAGCCGCGGCCGTCGCCTGCGCCGACGGCCAACGGCAAGGGCGTGGCTGTCGGACGCGGCATGGCCTACATGCACTACAAGAACAACGAGACCTATGTCGCGGTGGCCATGGAGGTTGAGGTCGATCGCGGATCCGGTGCGATCCGTGTGAAGCGTCTTGCCTGTGCGCACGATTGCGGCCTCGTCATCAATGCCGATGCGGTGCGCGCCCAGATCGAGGGCAACCTGCTGCAGACCTTGTCGCGCACACTGCACGAGGAGACGAAGTTCGACCGCTCGGCAGTGAGCAGCAGGGACTGGTCGAGCTATCCCATCCTGAAGTTCCCGGAGGTCCCGGAAATGCTCATCGATGTGGTGGATCGCCCCAAAGAGCCGCCGCTGGGTGCTGGGGAGGCAGCGGCGACGCCGGTTCCCGCCGCACTCGCCAATGCCGTGTTCGATGCCTGCGGCGTGCGACTGCGCACTGCACCATTCACCCGGGAGCGCGTCAAGGCGGCCATGGTCGCAATGGCGACGGAGAACAAGCGCAAGGCGTGAGTCGCCGCCTCGGTGATGACCGCACACGGCCCGGAGAGCGGGCTTGCGGTCGCGACCTTTAGCGCAACCAATCGGCACGGCTTTGCCTCAGGTATATTCAGGGTTGTCGCCGGGCGCGCAGTCCACTGCTTGCCGTCCCAGCCCAATCCACAACCCTCGCAGGACCGCATGCCATACATTCGTCGCAATTCCGCAGGTCGCATCGTTGCCTTGCTGGCTGAGCCGGCGCCGGATGCGGCGGAGCAGCTCCCGGCCAATCACATGGACGTGATCGCCTTTCTTGGCGGCGGCGAACAGGTGGCATTCGGCATGCTGGACGCCGACTTCGTGCGCGTGACCGAAGACCTCATCTATACGCTGATCGAAAAGGGCCTGCTGCAATTCACCGACCTGCCGCAGGAGGCGCAACGCAAGCTGCGCGATCGGGAGGGCTTTCGCAGTCGCCGCGTATCGGGCGCGCTGGATCTGATCAGCGGTAGCGATGTCGGCTGAATGACGCAACGGCAACGACGGCTGCTACTGGGCATCGAATTTCAATCGGGGAGAGGACAAAATGAAACCCATGCGATTTGGCGTGAACTTCACGCCGCATTCGCGGATCGGCGATCCGCGCAGGATGGTGGAGATGGCCCGTTGGCTGGAGCATCTGGGCTTCAACCACATCAGCCTGGGCGAGCATTACCTCGTGCCGGTGGAGACCATCGACACGCTGGACCCGTGCTGGTACGACAATTTCGCGATGGCCGGGGCCATCGGGATGGTGACGCGCCGGCTGCGCGTGGTGTTCGGCGTGGTGCTGATGCCGCTGCACCAACCCATCATGCTGGCCAAGAGCATCGCCACGGCCGATTGCCTCACCGGCGGTCGCCTGACGGTGGGCGTGGGACTGGGCTGGGTGAAGGCCGACTTCGACGCCATGGGCATTCCGTTCAGCGAGCGCGCCGCCCGCACCGAGGATTACCTGCTCGCGTGCAAGGCGTTGTGGTCGGGAGACGTGCATTCGTATTCAGGCCGTTTCACCTCGTTCGCGAATGTCGTGTCCGACCCGATGCCGCTGCAAAAGCCGCACCCACCGATCTGGATGGGCGGCGCGGCCGATGTGTCGGTAAAGCGTGCCGCGCGCTTCGGCGACGGCTACCAGGCCTTCGGCGGGCCGTTCTCGCGCATGCAGGAACTGGCTGCGCAGATGCGCGTGGAGCTGGAAAAGGTCGGCCGCGACCCGGACAAGTTCGACTATGTGTTCACCTACGACCTGGGCGAGGCCATGTCGTTGCATCTCACGCAGGCCGGCGCCAAGGGCGGCAACATGATCCTCGGGCCGGAGCCGGCGCGCGCGATGGACCAGATCGCCGAGGCGCAGCGATCCGGGTTCAACCACCTGACCATTCGCACCTTCGGCAAGGATGAGGCGGAGATCCGCGACCGGCTGCAGCAATTCAGCGAAGAAGTGATGCGTCCGATCGGCGCGGTGATTCCGAATCCGGCGTAAGCGGCGGCTGCGACCGGTTGATTTGCAGCCAAAGCTATCAGCCGCGCGAGCATAGGGGGAGATTCCTTGCAGCAGTCCTTGAACAGCAGCGCCATCGCCTCGTTCGCATCCGGCATCACGCGCGCCGTGTTGCCACCGGCAGTGACAGAGGCGGCGAAGCAATGCGCCGTCGATTGGTTTGCCGCCTGCATTGCGGGCCGTGGCGATCCGGACGTGCGCCCGATCGTCGAATTGATCCACGCCCAGCGCTCGCAGGGCAAGGCGCTGGCCCTCGATGGGCGGCGTGGCGCCGCGGCCCCCATGGCGCTGGTCAATGGCATGCTTGCGCATACGGTGGATTTCGATGACTTTCACCTGGCGAGTGTGCATCACGCCAGCGCACCGACGTTCGCTGCGGCGCTGGCGCTGGGCATGGACCGCGGTTGCAGCGGTGGGGACATTCTCGCGGGATTTGTGGCCGGGTTCGAGGTCGGGACACAGCTCGGGC
>CANJXQ010000054.1 GCA_947478805.1 Betaproteobacteria bacterium
CGCCATACAAACTTCAATTTGCCGTAACTTCGCAACGATTTGCTCCGCCTTGTGGTGCTTGGTCGGCATAACCTGTTCCTCCAAAATAATGTCCAGTTCGTGAAATCCTCTCACATCTACTGGTACAGCTATTTCGGGCTAGGTCAAGTCGCCCACTTGTGTACTAAATTGACAGTATTTTGTGTGGGATGACTGCAGGGGCCACGGCCCTTCAGCTGTCCTTTTGCGTCACCACCACCAGCCGGTCCGCACCCGATTCGGCGCCCCAGGCCTCGCCTGGGCGACCCAGCATCTGTCGCACGTTGGCGCCGGGCTCGGTGCTGGGGAAGCTCTGGAACTTCCCTGTCTCGGGGTCGAAGCGCACGATGGCGTTGCCGGAGAAATTCGTGAGCCACACCTTGTCGCGCTCGTCCACGTACACCGAGTAGGTGCGCGGCTCCTTGCCCGGCAGCTTCCACTGGCGCCACGACTTCGCCGCCGGGTCGTACACACTGACGTTGCCGGAGTTCCATTCGCTCACCCAGATACGGCCTTTCGAGTCCGACCACACGCGGCGCGCGCCCTGCCCCTTGGTGGGCGGCTCGATCACGGTGGCGCGACCGGTGGCCGTGTCGATGTGCGCGATGTGGTTGCCGGCGAGCGAGGCGTAGTAGATCTCGCCCTTGGGCGTGGCGGTGATGCCGTAGGCGCCGCGGCCGCGCGGGGCCTCCCACACGCGCACGGCACCTGTGGCCGGGTTGACGCTGCCGTAATAGCCCGACTGCCCGGTGTACCAGAGCATGCCCTTGCCGTCGAAGGCGGCGGTGTTGAGGTTGGCGTAGGGCGTTCCCTGCGGCAGCGGGAACACCTTCACTGCCTTCGTTTTCGGATCGACGCGGACGATGGCGTTCTGCCCGCCGTCGGTCACCCAGGCCGCGCCGTCAGGCCCGACGATGACGCCGTGCGGTGCCGAGCGTGAGCCCAGCGGAATCTGCTCGGTTCTGCCGGTGGCTGGATCGAGGCGCCCCAGCGCCCCCTGGCGCTGCGCCGTGTACCAGACCGTGCCGTCGGGTGCCGGCGCCACGTCGTGGGGGCCGGCGCCAGCGGGGACCTTGAAGTAGCGGACTTCCTGGGCGAGCGCTGTGCCCGCGAGCAGTGCCAGCAGGGCAAGCACGGCGATGCCAGGTTTCAGTGAAGGATGCATGGTTTTCCTTCCGATGGATGGGGACGCGCGCCTATGCTACCGGAGCGCGGGCACAGCCGCCGGAGTGCTACTTGGCTGTGGCCGGTGCGCGCAGGAAGCCCTCCACCTGCGCCAGCACCACGCCGCCGATGATCAACCCGCCGCCCAGGAGGTGGTAGGTCTCGACGCGCTCACCGAGGAAGCTGACGGCAATGGCAGTGCCGATGAGCGGGATGAAGTTGATGAAGACGGCGCTGGCCACCGGCCCCACGGTTTGGGTCGACTTCATCCACAGGAACGGAGCCACGGCCGAGCCAAGCACGCCGGCAATCGCGACCAGGCCGGCGCTGTAGGCGGTGAGCGGCGACCATGTTCCAATCATAGGCGCAGGCGCGGTGGTGATCACCGCGATCAGCACCTGCGCGAAGAACAGCGTGCCCGTGGAGAGCAGCAGTTTCCAGCGGCGCAGCAGCACGCCATAGAGCGCGTACATGACCACGGCGGCAAGCAGGTACACGTCCGCGGTATCTGGCACGTGGAAGAACACGGCAGCAGGGTTGCCCTTTTGCACCAGCTCGACCGCCCCGACGAGGGAAATCGCGCAGCCCACCAGCACCAGCCAGCCCGGGCGATAGCGCAGCAGCATGACCGAGAAAATCACCGAGATCATCGGGATGAGCGAATTGATGATGGCCAGTTGCGTGGCGCTGGTGCTCGCCGCCGCCACGTACACCAGCCCCTGGCAGACCACCATGCCGAGCATCGAGAGGCTGAACAACTGCCACAGGTGCCGCCGGACCACCGGCCATTCCCTGATCAGGCCGCCAGTCAGGAAGGGCGCAATCACGGCTGCAGCCACCAGCCAGCGGTAGAAGGAAATGGTTTCGGGCGATATCGCGGTGGCCGCGAGTTTCGATACGACGATGTTGCCGCCGTGGATGAGGACGAAGAAAATCGGCAGCAGCAGGGCCCAGTGTTTGCCAGGCCTGCCCCGCGCGCTCATCCCTATTCGTCCGACCTGGCTATCGCTGGCGCCTGCCTGAACATATTGGTGAGAATGCAGAGCTCCTCGAGCCAGCGCAGGCGCTCGATTTCCGGAATCTCAAGATAGGCGCGGATCCGCTCTTCACTGATTTCGTATTCGTAGTCGATCTTCATCGCATCATTCACCTTTGGCCACAACCTGCTTGACCTTGCTAAGCGCGACGATGTCCGAGGCATCCTGGGTTCGTCCGGTATCGGTCTTGAGTGCGATCAGGTCGTCTATCGACGCAACATTCAATCGCACGCCGCCCACATCCTTCTCCAGGCGATTCTGGTACATCACCTCAAATGGCAACTTGGGTCGCACGACGATGTCGATTGACGGGGCCGTGTTCGACGGTGGGCGCAGGCTGAATGCGATGAGATGCCTTTCGCGCACCCAATCGTCAATCAGGCGGGCATCGCCCAGGGATTCCAGTTGTACCGGCAACAACGGCTTCAGCTTCAGTTCCGTCGCAGCCTGCAGGAAACGCTGCAGATTGCCCTCGTCCATCGCAAGCACGAGGTCCACGTCCATGGTGGCTCGCTCCACTCCGTGCAAATTGATCGCGATGCCGCCAATGACGAGGTACTTGACTTCGTGCTTCTGCAGTCCGCTGAAAAGGTCGAGGTAGAACATGTCGATACTTTACCAGTCACCGGAGGGAACAAAAGCAGGAAGGATCCCAAACCTGATTCGGACTCCAATGGTGACCGGGCAGCGCTGCGGTTCCCACGCGCCCCGTCAGGAAACCTTCCACACCAGCGGCAGCGCCTTGGGCGTCCAGACCAGCCCCCCAGCTTCAACCTCGATTTCCTGATTGTTCTCGATGCGCATTTCGGAAAATCTTTTCGTCCATTCCTCGAGCAGGACGCGGATTTCCAGGCGCGCCAGGTGTGAGCCGAGGCAGCGGTGCGTTCCTGCGCCAAAGATCCAGTGCTTGGGCATGGGCCGGTCGAAATCCATCTTGGAGGGATTATCCGTGACGTGATCATCCATACCGTAGAGCGGGGTGATGAACACCACACGATCCCCCTTCTTGAAAGGCACGCCGCGGTACTCGAAGTCATGGGTGACGCCGCGTTCGGGCTGCGACACGCCGCTCAGGCGCATCAGCTCTTCCATGGCCGTCTCGATCCTTGCGGGATCGTCAACCAGCCGCTGATAGTGTTCCGGCGACTGGGCGAGGCGGGTGAAGATGAACGACAGCGCCGATTTCACCGTGTCCAGGCCCGCCAGGAACAGCAGCACGCACATTCCCTCGCGCTCGTCGTCGTTCAAGGGCCGGTCGCCTATCTTCGACTGGGTGACCATCGTCAGCAGGTCGCCACGAGGGCACGCCACCCGCTCGCGCAACTCATTGTTCAGGTACTGGCCCAGCCGCCTCACCGCGTCCTGCCGATCGACAAGCTCCGGCGAGCGGGTGTACTTGTCGGCCATGGACACCAGCATCTTGACGTCCTTCATGGGTGCGCCGGACAGGCGCATGAAGATCGTGATGGGGTAGCGCAAGCCTACGTCCTGCACGAACTCGCAGCGCCCTTTTGGATAGAGGTCGTCAATGATCTCGCGCGCAAAGGCGCGGATGTCCTTCTCCAGCAGTCGCACCGCTTCGGGCGACAGGCGCTCTCCCAGCGGCTTGCGATACGCCGCGTGCTCGGGCGGGTCCGATTGGATGGGCAGCATGCGCGGCTTGAAGTCGCGGTGCTTGTTGTGCTCGGGCAGGCTGGAGAACTTATCCGGCTGGCGCAGCATGTCCACTGCCGCCTCGGCGCGTGCCACGATCCAGTGGCCGCCGTTGTACGGAGAATAGAACACTTCGGGAGCCTGGCTGTGCAGCAACCGGCTCACATCGCGCTGCGGATCGTGGCCGAGTTCGGGCGCACGAAACAGGTCGTAATCGAACACCAGGGATTTTGGAATGTGCGCCGGGATGTCTGCGGCTTCAAAGCTCATGAGAATCGCCTCCGGAAGGTTACTGCGGGACGCGGTGGATGCGCCCGCAAACAGGTGAAAGTGGCCGGCTAGCCCGGCACGAGTTCGAAATGCGGGACGGTCATGCCGTCCTTGTGGTCTTCCCATATCACGCGCACCTTGCCGCCGATGGCGATGTCACCTACGCGCGCGCCGACGATGTTGCTCACCAGGCGCGTGCCGCCGCCCCCCTCCAGCGTGATCACGGCCGGCACATAAGGAATATACGGCTCCACGGCCGGTGACATGGCGCGCGTGATGATGGTGTAGGTGTAGATGGTGCCTTCGCCCGACAGGTGCACCCAGTCGATTTTCTGCGAGTGACATTTCGGGCACATGGGCGACGGCGGCAGGCGGAACTTGCCGCAGTTACCGCACTTGGCGCCAACGAGCTTGTGTTGTTTCGCCGCGTCCCAGAAAGGTTGCGTCCACTGGTCGGTGGCGATGTGCACCATCTCCTCGGGCGGCGCCTTGCTGATGGCATCGGGCATTGAATTGATCACTTGGGCATTCATGGTCATCTCCTCAGGATCAGTCCGCTCATGGGGATGTTGGACGGGCCGCCGGTCACGAGGCACAGCTCCGCGTCCTTGACCTGGTTCACCGCCGTGCCGCGAATCTGCTCCACGGCCTCTTTCACGTGGCTCATGCCCCAGATGTAGGCGCAGGAGAGCTGGCCTCCGTCGGTGTTCACCGGAATCGAGCCGCCCTTGTGGCGGATGGCGCCGCTGGCAACGAAGGGCCCGCCTTCACCGCGCTTGCAAAAACCGTAGTCTTCAAGCTGCATGATGACCTGCGAGGTGAAGTGATCGTAGATCTGCGCCACGTCGATGTCCTTGGGGCCGACGCCCGCCATCTCGTAGAGTTGCTTGGCCACGGTGTTGTGGCCGGAGGACGTGAACAGATCATCGGGCATGTTGAACCAGTACAAGGAGCGCCCCCAGTTGCCATCGCCACCGTGCGTGGAGGCCAGGATGTAGGCGGGCTTTTGCTTGAGGTCCTTGGCACGCTCCGAGCTCGTGACCACCGCCGCCACCGCGCCATCGGTCTCAAGACAGAAGTCGAACAGGCAGTGCGGGTCGGAGATCATCGGCGCGTTGAAGTAATCCTCCTTCGACATGGGCTTCTTCATCAGCGCGGCGGGGTTCGACAGCGCATTCAGGCGCGTGGACATGGCCACTTCGGCGAACTGCTCGCGCGTGGTGCCGTACAGGTGCATGTGCCGGCGCGCCAGCAGCGCGAAGGCCTGTCCGGGGGAAACCAGCCCCGAGTAGAGGTAGAACGAGCTGTACGGGTCGGCCGGGTGCGACGAGGAATAGGTGCCGTAGCGCAACACCGCCTGCTGCACGCCGCACACCACCACCACGGTCTTGGCGAGGCCGCCCACGATGGCGGAAGCCGCGAGGCCGAGCGCACCGGCCGATCCGCCGCCTGCGCCCGTGAGCGTTGCGGTGAAGCGGATCTCGGGGATGCCGAGGATTTCGGTCAGTAGCGAGGTGTCGTGCCCGCCGGCGAAGTAGGCAAAGCCATCGACGTCGGTGATCTTCAGACCGGCGTCATCGACGGCCTTGAGCACGGCCTTGGCGATGAGTTCTTCCATCGTCTGGGGCGCGGATTGGCCGCGCTTGGTGTACGGCGTGGCACCGATGCCGACGATGGCCGTCTTGTCCTTGATAGTCACTTCTCCCCTCCCTTATTGCACATTGCGTGCTCAGTGAGCCCGCGCGATCAGATGCGCTTGAGCTTGTCCGAACCCGCCGACGAGCCGCCGGTCATGGCCGCCATGCGCGCAGCTGCCTGCGAGGCCGTTTCGGCGGTGCCGGCAATTTTCGATGGATCGACGATCTCGGCAATTGTTTTCAGCTCTTCCTTGCTGAGGCTGACGTCCACCGAGCCGACGTTCTCCTCCAGGTATTTGATGCGCTTGGTGCCTGGAATCGGAATGATGTCATTGCCCTGCGCAAACAGCCACGCCAGTGCGATTTGCCCCGGCGTGATGCCACGCGCGCTGGCAATGGCCTTCACCTGGTTGACGAGAAGGAGGTTCTTGTCTAGGTTGTCGCCCTTGAATCGCTCCACAGTGAGGCGCACGTCGTTGGCAGCCAGTTGCTTGGTGTCCTGCACCGCGCCAGTGAGAAAGCCGCGCCCGAGGGGACTGTAGGCCACCAGCGTCACGCCCAGTTCACGACACACCGGCAAAACGTCCTCTTCCGGCCGGCGGTGCCACAGCGAATACTCGTTCTGCAAGGCGGTGATCGGATGCACCTTGTGTGCGCGGCGCAATTGCTCGCCGGTGATCTCCGAGAAACCGATGGAACGCACCTTGCCCGCCTTGACCAGTCCTGCAATGCTCTCCGTCACCTGCTCGATCGGGCGCGTGGTGTCGTAGCGATGCGCCGAATACACATCGATATAGTCGGTCCCCAGGCGCTTGAGTGCCGCATCGCAGGCCTGGCGGATGTATTCGGGCGAATTGTCGAGGTCGCGGTCATGCGTGCTGCCGTCCGCGCCGTTCGGATCGCGCTTGAAGCCGAACTTGGTCGAGATGATGACCTTGTCGCGCTTGTTCTTGATGAATTTTCCCAGCAACTCCTCATTGTGGCCGCGGCCATACATGTCGGAGGAGTCGTAAAACGTGATGCCCAGCTCGAAGGCGCGCTCCAGCGTTTGCATCGACACCACGTCGTCGCGCGGCCCATAAAACTCGGACATTCCCATGCAGCCCAAGCCGAGGACCGAACTCTGGGTGCCGGACCTGCCCAGCGGAATCTTGCGCATTGGACCTCCTGAAATGTGCCTGAAAGAATGCGCGCCATTGTACACCGCACCCCCTGCCAAGGCACCGAAACGCCGCGTACGAAGCTCGCCTAGATGCCGAGGTATTTCAGGTGCAGATCGGGGTTCGCGCGAAGACTTTCTGAGGTGCCTTCATACTCGGTCCGCCCCTTGACCAGAATCTGCGATCGGTCGGTGATCGCGGAGACCGCGGCAAAATTCTTGTCCACGATGACGGTGGCAATGCCGTCTTCGCGGATTGCACGAATAATGCGCCAGATCTCGCGCGCGATTAGCGGCGCAAGCCCTTCGGTTGCTTCATCGAGGATGAGCAAATCGGGATTGGTCATCAGCCCGCGACCGATCGTCAACATTTGCTGCTCCCCACCCGACAACTGCCCTCCCCCGTGCGCGATGCGCTCTGCGAGCCGTGGAAAGGTTTCCAGCACGCGCTGCAGTGTCCATGCGCCGGCACCGCCAGGGCCGGGCCTTGCCGCCATCACAAGATTTTCACGCACGGACAGATTCGGAAAGATGCCCCGCCCTTCCGGTACATAAGCAATGCCCGCGCGAGCGATCAGGTGTGGCCGCGCGCCGGTCATGTCGCGCCCATGCACGCGGACACTGCCTTCAACCCTTGCCAGCGGCGGCCGCAACAGCCCGAGCAGGCTGCGCAGCAGCGTCGTCTTGCCCATGCCATTGCGCCCCATCAGCGCCACGGTTTCGCCGCGCTGAATCGTGAAATCGACGCCACGCACGATATGGCTCGCGCCATACCAGGCGTTGATATCTCGTGCTTCGAGGATGGGCGTGTCGGTCATTGCAGGGTTCGCATTTCTGGTGTCGCCGATCAGCGGCCGCCTATTGTAATCGGCGCCCGGAAAGCCCCGCCGCACTTCCCTCGCACTCAATGGCCACGCTGCCAACAGGGCGTTTAAGCAATGCGGAATTGCCTATAATGCGCGCTCCATCACTTGGGAATAAGCCATGAGCCAGAAACCCGTCTACCAGATACTCGCCGAAGACATCAAAGCCTTGGGCGTCGACTCCGTGTTCGGCCTGATGAGCGACGACATCTGCCAGCTCGTCGCCACGCTGGACGCCATCGGCGTGCGCTTCATCGGCAATCGCCAGGAATCACACGCGATCATGGCTGCGGCCGGCTATGCCGCCGCCTCCGGCAAGCTGGGTGTGGCCCTGATCGGCCGCGGCCCCGCCATGGCCAACGGCGTGCATGGCAGCGTCTCGGCCAGCCGCACCGGCATGCCGGTGCTGATCATCAGCGGTGAGGCGCCCATCATGCGCGGTGCGACCAACCTGCTCGGGCCGGACCTGAAGGCGTTCCCGGCCGCCAACGTGCTGCGCGACATCGGCATCGCCACCTTCGTTCCCACCAGCGCCGCGGCAGCCCGACAGACGCTGGCCGATGCGGTGGCAGAAGCGTCGCTCGGCCGCGCAGCAGCACTCCTGTTGCCCACGGACGTCCAGACCGCCTACACCGAAGTGGCCGATGGCCCGTCGCCGGTGAAACTCTCCGTGCGGCCCGCGCCGCAGAAGGCACGGCAGCAGTCCATCGACACCGCGGTCGCCATGATCAGGAATGCCAAGCGGCCGCTCATCGTGGGCGGCATCGGCGTGCATCGCGGCGGTGCGCGCGCGGCAGTCGACGCGCTGGCTGAAAAGATCGGTGCGCTGTGCGTCACCACCATCAAGGCCAAGGACCTGTTCCGCGGCAGCCCCTGGGACATGGGCATTCTCGGCTCCTCCTCGCATTCGCTTGCCCGCCGCCATATCGAGCAGGCCGACGTGGTCATCGCCATCGGCGGTGCGTTGAATTCGCTCACCATGAGCTCGGGCATTGCCCTGCCGGCGGTGCCGTTGATCCACATCGACACCACACGCACCAACATCGGTCGCTGGTGGCATGCCGACGTAGCGGTGGTGGGCGACGCCAAGCTCACCGCAGAGCAACTCGTCGCCGCCCTGCCCGATCGCAGCGCGGCCGACAAACCGTTTCATACCGACGAGATCCGCAAGGCGATCGCCGCCTTCGAGCACACCCAGGATTTCCAGCCGGCGCACACGGCGCGCACCCTGGACCAGCGCCTGCTCGCGCTGGAGCTCTCCAAGATGCTGCCGGAGAACCGCCACATCGTTTTCGACGGCGGCAACTTCATGGCCAACTGGGCCTACATCACCGTGCCTAACCCCGGTCACTTTACGCACACGCAGGACTCGGGCTCCGTGGGCCTGGGTTTCGGCACGACGGTGGGCGTCAAGCGCGCGCAGCCCGACCGTACCGTGGTGCTGTTCATCGGCGACGGCGGGATGCTCATGACCATGGGTGAGATCGAAACCTTCATCCGCGAAGACCTGCCCGTGATCGTGATCTGCATGAACGATGCCGCCTACGGTGCAGAGGTGCACATTCTCAAGGGCCAGAACATGCCACCGGCCAAGGCGGCCTTCCTGGACGTGGACTTCGCGCCCATGATGGAGCCGCTCGGATTCGACGCGCATACCATCCGCACCATGGACGACTTGAAGAAACTCGCGCCGCTGCTGGCCAACCCCGAGGGGCCGATCTTCATCGACGCCAAGGTCAATGTGGACGTCATTGCGCCCTTCATCGTCGAGTTCACCCACAAGGACACGAAAGGCAAGTGATTGGCGCGTCGCAAGACGGTCAATTGGTGAACAAGCGCTGATGCCACAGAATCGGGCATGAAGGTCCGTCGATCCTGGCTATTGGTGCCGCTGTCCGATCCGTACCGAGTTGCGGCCGCGAGACAGACCTGCGCCGATGTCGTCGTGCTCGACCTCGTGGAACTGGTGTCGGAGGGGTTCAAGCCTGGGGCGCGCGCCATCGCCGCCGACGCCATCAAGCAACTGGCGGCAGAGCCTCGCGCCGTGTTCGTGCAAATCGATGCCACAGACCTGGCGGCAGACCTCGAAGCCTGCGTTGTCCCCGGCCTGACCGGCGTGATGCTGTCGCGCGTCGAATCCCCCGAGACCGTCCGCGATGCCGATCAGCGATTGCATCGCCTCGAGCAATCTGCGGGGTTGTCACCGGGCAGCATTGAAATCGCAGTCCTGCTGGAGACTGCGACCGGCAATCGTCATGCCCATGCCATCGCCGCCGCCAGCCCTCGGGTGACAACGGTGTCGCTGGGGCGTGCCGACCTGGTGATGGACTTGCGCCCGGAACCTTCGGGCGAAATTCACCTCATGCCGTACTTGAACCAGCGGTTGATCGCGATTGCCCATGCCGTCGGCGTGCAGCCGGTCGGTGCGTGGTGGCGCGCACCGGACCGTGGCCTCTACTCGTCAGCGGACCATGCCCGAATGGCTGCTGTACGTGGACGCGCCATCGGCTACCGCGGAAGCCTGTGCCTGCTGGAAGAGCAGGCTGCTTCGCTCAACGAGGGATATACGCCGGCTCCGGCAGAAGTCAGCACCGCCATTCATACAAGGGACGCAAATGACGCCTCGCTCGATCGAGGCCGGGTACGACAGGCACAGGCGCTCATCGACTGGTCGAAGGCATGCGCCGAGCAGGACCGGCGACTCCTCGCAGCAGCAGAGGAATCGACGACTGGATTGGGCGCTTCGATTGCGCTAGTACACCCAACGCCGACAGCGCAATCTGATAAACGCTCCCAGGCACGCGCCACTGCAAGTACCGAACAGGGCAAGCCGCCTGTGCTGCGTTCCGGCCTGTTCATGCCGATCGTCACCGCCAAATTCGTCGACACCGCCTGGCGACGCGGCTGTGACTACATCATCCTCGATCTCGAGGACTCGGTGCCCGCGCATCTCAAGGACCATGCGCGCACGCTGGTGCGCGATGCCATCCCCAAGGCGGCCCAGGGCGGCAGCCGGGTGCATTGCCGCGTCAACCATGACTTGATGGAGGCTGACACGAGCGCCGCGGTCTGGCCGGGCCTGCATCGCATCATGTACCCGAAAACGGAGAGCGCAGCGCAGGTCCGCGAACTCGATGCCCTGATCACGCGGCTCGAATCGGAGCGCGACATTCCTGCGAGCTCCGTGAAGATCGGCGCGCATCCGGAAACCTGCCTCGGGGTGACGCATGCGTTTGAAATCGCCGCGGCCAGTACGCGCATCGAGGATTTTGCCGGCGGCTACGGGTATGACATGTCGCGCGACCTTGGCGTGGAAATGTTTGGCGCACGCGAGCAATTCATGTACAGCAAGGGTGAGGTCGAGCTGGCGGCGCGCGCAGCCGGCCTGGAGCCCAACCCGCCGCCCCTGGTTGCCGACGTCACCGGCAATGTGAGCGATCCGCAGCAAGCGCTCAAGGAGGCCGAGGCCGCACGCCAATGCGGCTTTCGGCGCGGCCTTGCGCTGCACCCCGCAGTCATCGAGCAACTCAACCGCGGATTCACGCCGACGCCGGAAGAAGTCGCTGATGCCCATCGGGTGCTGGAAAGGTACCCATTGCTCGCGGGGCACCCAGTGAACTGGGAAATCCACGAGGGGCGAATCATCGATCGTTATGAAACCGAGCGTGCAAGGCAGGTCATCGACTGGGCGAAAATTTGCCTGGAGCGTGACGCTGAAAAGGCCGCCATGATTGCGCAAACGCGCGCTCGACTCGATTCCGGTGGAGGCAGTTGATGCCAGCCCCGCTCATCCGCCGCTCCAATCTGCTGGTGCCAGTGCGGGATATTCAGGCTGTTCAGTCCGCAAGCCGAAGCAACACCGACGCCATCACGCTGGACCTCGAGGACGGTATTCCGGAAGCCCATCGGCCCGCGGCGCGGCGCATGCTCGGTGAAGCCGTCACCGCCGCTGGCCGCGGTGGAGCGGAAGTCTTTGTGAGGGTCAATCCGGATTTCATTGCAGAGGAGCTGGAGCTGGCTTTTTCACCCGCGCTCACGGGGATCGTGCTGCCTCAGGTGGAAGACGCCGAACAGGTGCTTGCGGCCGAGCGTCTGTTGAGCGAGCTGGAGAAGTCGCGAGGCATTGCCCGCAGCGCGCTGCAGATTATCGTTCTCCTCGAGTCGGCCAGAGCCGTTTGGCGTGTCGGCGATATTCTCAGGTCCAGTCAACGAATCAGCCAGGCGGGGCTCGACGAAAGCGACTTGGCTGCCAGCATGGGCATCTTCACCAACGCCGACTGCGATGCTCTGGAATACGCTCGCGGCCGTCTTGCCGTGGAAGCGGTCGCCGTGGGCGTGCAACCGATCCTGCTGACCCGTGGCATGCCGGAGCGAGTCATCAACAACGAGGCCGTGGTGCCATTGGCGGCGCACGCGAGAAGCCTCGGGTTCCGGGGCCTGATCTGCCCACACCCATCCTGGGTGGAGCCGGTGAACGCCGCCATGAGCCCCACTGCGGAGCAGGTGGCGTACTACACCGAGGTTCGTCGCGTGTTTGCCGAGGCCGTTGCCGCGGGAACTGCAGCCGCCCCCCTGGGCAAGCGAATGATCGACGTCCCGGTCGATGAGTGGGCGGCTGTTGTATTGGAAACCGCCGCGGCCTGCGCCCGCAAAGATGCCGAAAAAAAGGCTGCTACTACCCGAGTGCGCGATTAGCCGCGTACCGGAGCATTTCCATTCGGACCAGCCTTATTTCAGGATCGCCAGTGCATCCACGGCCTTGATGCCCTGCCCTTCGGGAAGCACCATCAGCGGATTGATATCGAGCTCCGCCAGGCTTCCCTCCAGGTTTACGGCCAGGTTCGATACGGCGACCAGCGCATCGGCCAGTGCACCGATGTCCGCCGCCGGACGCCCGCGGAAGCCGCGCAACAAGCTCGCGCCCTTGACCTCGCCGATCATGCGCATGGCCTCCATGCGATCGATCGGGCCCACCCTGAAAGCCACGTCCCGATACAGTTCCACCGTCACACCGCCCATGCCGAACATGACGACAGGGCCTAACTGGGCGTCGTAATTCACGCCAACGATAACCTCCACGCCATTGCCGACCATCTGCTGCACTGATACGCCATTCAACTGGGCTGAAGGTGCATGGCGACGCGCATTGGCCGTCACGGTCTCGAAGGCTGCGCTGACCTCCTTTGAATCGCGCAGGTTGAGCTTGACCACGCCGGCCTCGGTCTTGTGCGCGATGTCGGCCGACTCCACCTTCAGCGCCACCGGAAAACCCAGCCTGCCTGCCGCCGCGACGGCCTCGGCAGCATTGCCCGCCAGCACTTCCTCGGCCCGCGGAATGCCCCAGGCGCCAATGAGCGCCTTACTCTCGGATTCCGACAGGCCCTTTCGCCCCAGGCCCTGCAGCCGCGCCAGCACGCCTCGTTGAGCTTCGGTCATGGGCGCGGCCTTCGGAAACGGCTGGGCCATGCGCTGTTCACGCCAATCGTGATAGTCGAGCATGCTGCGCAGGCCCAATGCCATCTTGTCAGGCGTGTAGAACACTGGAATGTCGAATTCCTTCAATTTCTTCAGGCCCGGGAGCGCAGAGCGGCTCTCCGTCCACAGAAATGCGAGGTTCATTCCACTCGATGCTCGATGTGCAGCCACCTGATCGGCCTGCCCGTCCCCGCCCCCGCTGGCAACCGCCAGGGTACCGACCTGAGGCTGGTCGGTGAGGTATTGCATGATCCGCGGAAACTGGTCGCCCATGACGAAGCCGGTTGCATCCACCGGATTTGCCGCCCACCCCACGCCCTTCAGGATGCCATTGATGCCGTCTCGCGCCACGTCCGTCAAGGGCGGCAGATCAAGACCGGCCTGGCCGCACATGTCGGCCGCCAGCGAATTGATTCCCCCGGAGTGCGACAGCAGCGCAACGCCCCGGTTGCGCGGCTTCTTCGTGTGCGCGAACAAGCGCGCCATCTGCAGCAATTCGTCGTACTCCTGCACGCGGATCACACCATACTGCTTCAACGCCGCCTCGTACAACGCATCCTCCCCGGTGAGCGCCGCCGTATGGGAGCGCGCGGCGTTGGTCCCAAGGCTCGATCGCCCAACCTTGATCAGCAGGATGGGCTTGCTGCGCTCGGCCGCAAGGCGCGCCAGTTCCAGGAACTTGCGTCCGTCCTTGAAGCCCTCTGCGAACCCCGCAAGCACGCGCGTCGACTCATCATCGAGCAGGTAGCGCATGAAATCGCAGAGGTCCAGGTCGGCCTCGTTGCCAGTGGAAACCACATAGCTGCAGCCGATGTGCTCATCCAGGGCACGCGGCAGCAGCGTGCCGAATGCGGAAGCCCCGCTCTGGCAGACCATGCCGATCGGCCCCTTCGTGCTGCGAGCATCGAGGGTCGCGGAACTCAGCCAGATGTCGTCCTTCGCATTCACCAGGCCCAGGCCATTGGGCCCGCACACCCGCACACCCGACGACCTTGCATACGCGGACAATTCGTCCTGCAGGTTGGCGCGGCCCGAATCGCCGCGCTCGGAAAATCCGGCGGAAATGATCATCGCCGACCTGGCCCCGCGCGCATGCGACTCCTTCATCACATCGAGCACATGGTTATGCGGCACCACGATGCCGACAGTGTCGGGCGCCTCGGGCAGTTCGGATACGCTCGGATAGCACTTGACGCCCAGCAACTCCTTGTAACGCGGGTTCACCGGGTAGACACGCACCCTGTCCTTGGCCCGCAGGGCAAGCGCCAGCATGCGACCACCGTACTGCATGCGTTCGGTTGCACCCACGACCGCAATCGAGCGCGGATTCATCATGTGGTGAACCGATTGCATCTGCGCTTCGGTCCAATAGGATGTTGCCGCTTTTTCCGTGTCCGACATCGTGCTCCCCCGCTTCAGAATGGTGTGCGCGGCAACAAAACCGCGCAATAGGCTTTCGCGTAATATTCAACGTGCGTAACGCACCCGGATGAACACATGGCGGCTACGCAGTAGCTGGTTTTATCACATGCCGAACCGGGTTGAAGTAGCTGACACGAGGTCAATATTGTGCTTCTCGAACCACTGCACCGGGTTCGCCATCATCAGGGAGTGGGAACATGAGCAATGCAAACCAACTGGTCACGGCACGCCTCGCAAGCTGGATCGCCACCGACTCGCGCCGGGAGCGCTCGGAAACCGAGTACCGGATTGCGACGCAGTCCTTCATCGACACGTGTGCCTGCGCCCTGGCAGGGAGCGGCGGGCACGGACCAAGTGCGCTGCGGGATTTGCTTGCAGGCGATGGCGCTCAGGCTTCCATCATCGGCACGCCACTGCGCGCGTCTGCACGGTCCGCGGCGCAAATCAACGGAACAGCCGGGCACGCGCTGGACTACGACGACTACGAACTGCTGGCGTACTCGCATCCGAGCGTGTCACTCGTGCCTGCAGCGCTGGGGCTCGGAGAGCAACTCAATAGCCCAGGGCGAACAATGTTGCGCGCCTACATCACCGGCTACGAAGTCGCCCAGACGGTTGGCGCCGCATTGAGCCCGACAGACTACCTCGCCGGCTTTCACACCACCGGCACCATCGGCACGCTTGGCGCCTGTGCCTGCGCCTGCGTTCTTCTTGGCCTGGACGCGCCGACGACACGCATCGCCCTTGGCATTGCATCGTCTCTCGCGTCGGGCGTGCGGGTTAACTTCGGTACGGACGTGAAGCCCCTGCATGCCGGACAGGCGGCCGGGAATGGCATTCTGGCTGCGTCGCTCGCGGCAAGAGGATTCACTGCTTCGGCCGACGGAATCGAAGCGGACTTCGGATTTGCGCACACCCACGCCCCGTCGCAGCGGAGCCGCCTCACCGAGCAGGTGGACAGACTCTACGCCGGTGAGATTGGAATCACGCTCCACCCGCCAACCCGCAAGCCCTATGCGTCGTGCGGCGGCACTCACGCCGCCATACAGGCGGCCCTGTCGCTGCGGCATCTTGCGCCCAATCCTGAGGCCATCGAGAGCGTGATCGTGGAGGGCTCGGAGCAGTACCGCAGCGTCCTGATCCACCCGCGCCCAACGACCGGCCTCGAAGCGAAATTCAGCATGGAAGCCTGCATGGCAATCGCGCTGGCGGATGGAGCCGCCGGCATGCCCCAATTCACCGATGACTCCGTGAAACGACCGTCCATACAGCGTTTGATCGAGAAGGTTGAAATCCGCGACAACGCGGAGTTCAGCAGGATGTGGCAGCGTGGGGACTGCCTGCCTGCCGCCGTCACCCTGGTCACCAAGGGCGCTCGTGAGCGCAATGAAGTCGTCAACGCCCCCGGATCGCCACTGAACCCGATGAGCGACGAAGTGCTGATGGCCAAGTTTGCGCAATGCGCCCAGGGCGTGCTCAGCCCAGAGCGCGCGAAAACCGCAGCGGAACTGTTGGGCAAGATGGCAAAGCTCGACACCATCACCGGGCTCATGTCAGCGTTGAGCGGCAAGTAGTCGATGCCTTCATGGCTGGAAATGCAAGTTCTCAAATGTTGGGAGGGTTCATGATCAAGATGCGCTTCGACACGCTTTCCGCTTGGGCAATGCTTGTCGCCGCGACGCTGCTCTCGGGCGTTACGTCCAATGCGGCCGCCCAGAGCAGCTTTCCCAATCGGGTAATGACGTTCATTTGGCCTTTTGGCCCGGGGACGGCCAATGGCGAGGCATTTCGCGTGTTGGCGGACGAAGCCGGCAAGGTGCTGGGACGGCCGATGATTACCGAGTTTCGTCCCGGCGGTGGCTCGCGGCTGGGGGTGACCGCCGTCACGGCAGCACCGGCAGATGGCCACCTGGTCGCGGCCGGGCTCGACACCATCTTCACTGCGCTGCCGCTGATGAGCCCTACATTCAAGGCGGAGCTGGGCAAGGACTACGCGCCCGTCGTTCTCGCGGTCGATTCCACGCCGGTCTGGTCCAGCCATCCTTCGCTGCCGTTTCGCGACATCAAGGGACTCATCGCCTACGCCAAAGCGAACCCTGGCAAGTTGTCATTCGGATCTCCAGGTGTGGGCTCCTGGGCACACATGACCTACGAAGTATTCATGGATGCGGCCGGCGGCATCAGCATGCTCCATGTGCCCTACAAGGGCAGCGCGCTCGCCATTCCTGACCGACTCTCGGGCCTGGTGAACATGTATATCTCGGGACCGGACGCGGCCGTTCCCCAGATTCAGCAAGGTCAGCTGATCGGTCTCGCGGTCATTCACTCGCAGCGCCTGGCGGCATTACCCGATATGCCGACCCTTGCGGAAGCCGGTGTGCCACAGGCCAACTTGCGCAACTGGGTTGGCATCGTCACCACGCCGGGAACACCTCAGGAAATTGTCATGAAACTGAATGGCGCCTTCAATGCGGCACTCAAGACCCAGGCAGTAGCCAAGGCCATGGCGGCCGGCGGCTGGTTGGTGAACCACGGCACCACGCCGGAGGACATGACTCGCCAGATCCGCTCGGATGCAGCAGTCTGGGGCCCGATCGTCCGCCGACTGAACCTGAAAGCGGACTGAACACCAGGTCATTGCACTATAGAGAGGACTCTCCCCTCAGCCCCCTGCACGCGAGGCCACAAGGGTATTTCCGGTATGGCCTCTCAGGCATTCACTCCATAGAGCGTCGCCGCGTTCTGCCACAGAATCTGCCGCCGCTTGTCCGCAGCCAAATTGGCAAAGCAGCTCGCAATCACCTGCTGGCTGTTGGGCCACGTCGAGGTGGTCTGCGGAAAATTGGTGGACCACAGCACGTTGTTGGCGCCGAAGTTGCGCACCGTGTGCTCGAGCGACGTCCCGTCATACCATGAGGTCAGGTAACACTGCCGCTTGAACAACTCACTCGGCTTGAGGTCATAGCCCTGCAGGTGCAATCGGAACGTGCCGTAATGATAGTCGGCAGTTTCAATCACGAAGGCCCCCCACCCCAGCGTGCTCTCCGCAAACACCACCTTCAGGCGCGGGAATCGCGTCAGGATGCCCGAGATCAGGAAATTGGACACCACGCCGATGCTGCTCAAGGGGCGCGTGATGGCTTCGGTCGCTTCGGCCAGCACGCGTGAATTCGTCGGGTCGGCCGGATACTGCATCTCCGTTGATGCCCCCGAATGCAGGCTGACCGGCACGCCCAGCTCCTGGCAGGTGGCCCACAGCTGATCGTAGGCCGGGTCATTGATATGCGGCAATTTGCGCAAGTGCTGCGGAAATGCCGGCAGGATCACGCCCTTGTGGCCCTTGGCAACTGCGCGGCGCACTTCTTTCACCGCCACATCCATCGTCTGCAGCGGCACCAGGCACAGCGGGATGAAACGGTCGCTCGCGCCGGCCCACTCCTCGATGATCCAGTCGTTGTAGGCCTGAACGCATGCCAGTTCCAGCGCCGGGTCTTCGATGCGACCGAATGTTTCCCCTGCAAAACCTGCAACAGTGGGATACAGCACCGAGCGCGACACGCCGTCGGCATCCATGGCCACAAGACGCTCGCGGGGAACGTAGGCCGATTTGGACACCGCCTCCCAGCGCTGCGGCTCCTGCGTGCGGTCGGGCTGCGTTGCGCCGCTGGCTGCAACACCCGGAAGCGCCAACCGTCGCCCATCCACCATCCAATGTTGCGCGCCGCCGGGGCCCTCCGCCAAGTGCGGGATTCGGTCTCCCCACTGGGCCTTGGACAGCCGGCTCGTCCATGTGTCCGGCATCTCGAGGACGTGATCGTCTGCGCTGATGAATCCCTTTGCTTGTGTCATGGATACGCGTCCCCGGCCTTAGTTCAAGTTGTACAAATTGACGGCATTGCCGTACAGCATCTGGCGCCGCTCACCATCGGGAACCCCCGTCATGGACTGCTCGACCATTTTCCGGGATCCAGGATAGGTCGAGGTGTTGTGGGGAAAATCGGACTCCCACATGATGTTGTCCACGCCAATGGCATGCCTCAGGTCGACGCCGATCTTCTCGAACCAGAAGCACACCAGCATCTGGCGGCGGAACACCTCGCTTGGTCGCGTTGTCACGCCTTCGGTCCACAGGTGGCGACGCTCCCACTCGTGATCACACGCGTCGAGCACGTATGGAAACCAGGCAATGCCGGTTTCCGTGCATACCCACTTCAGGCGCGGGAAGCGATCGAGCTTTCCCGAGAACAGCAGGCTTGGCAGGTATTGGCTCAGCACCGACAGGCCGCAGGGCAGCAGCGTGACGGTTTCCTGGGCGCGGTTGTATTTCTCCCAGCGCGGGGGCAAGAGGCCAATGCCGCCCGTGGCATGCCAGTGCACGGCAACCCCAAGTGACTGGCATGCCGCCCAGAAAGGATCCCAATACGGGTCGTTGATCATCGGCACCGAACGACTGGTGGAGGACACGCCCGTCAAGCCGAAGACATTCTCTTTCCCCTGTAGCGCGCGATTGGGCTCGGCCAGCATCAGCACGCCGCCATGCCCGGCTTTCACCGCCCGCTCCAGCTCCTTTACTGCAACCTTCACGTCGCTCAGGTACGGGATCAGCGCCAGCGGAATGTATCGGTCGCTCGCCTGGCGCCACTCCGCCAGCGCATCGTTGTAGGCGCGCACGCAGGCGAGCTCATACTCGGCATCCCCCTGCAGGAAAGAAGCCGACTGCACCGGCGGATTGGGGAACAGCACTTCAGCATCCACGCCATCCTGGTCCAGCACCTTCAGGCGCTCCAGCGGGTCATAGACCGCTTTGGGCACCTCGTCCCATCGCTGGGGATGGTAGGCCCGCATGGGATCGGTCATGATCGCGGGGCAGTTCGCCACGCCGCGCTTTTCGATCACCTGGCCGTTGACCATCCAGCGCTCAACCGCGCGATCGACCGGCTCGGTCATGTGCGATTTGTCCCGCGTCTCCACCACGCGCGGAATGAAGTCACCCCATTTCTTGGCGGACATGCGGCTGGTGAATGCATCCCGGTGCAACTGCGCGTGCGAATCTCCGCTGATGAGGCCGTGAACAATCTTCATGTGAATCCCTTCCTCCCTGATATGTTTCCCGAATGCTATGTAACAGCACAAGCCGGGCTGTGCTAGCGCGGCACCAGCCCCTTGGCCTGCGTTTCCCGCTTGTAGCGGTTGAAGACCTGCTCCTGCGACGCGCGCCACATCTCCGGCGTGCCGCCTCGAACCTCCGAACCAATGACATTGATGATGCGATCCCGCACTGCCGGCTCCTTCAGGATTTCATTCAGCACCCGATTCAGTCGCGTCACGATATCACCGGGCAATCCCGGCGGCCCGGAGATCCCCGTCGATGCATAGACACCGCCAAATCCAGGAGCGAACTCGGTAATCGAAGGCAGGTTCGGCATTTGCGTGGACCGGTCCGGATGCATGATGGCGAGAAAGCGCAGTTTGCCATCCGCGGCCAGCCCCCGTGCAATGTTGAATGCCGGGACGCCCAACTGCAGGTCGTTGGAGATGACCGATTGCAATATGGCGGCGGTTCCCTGATAGGGGATGACCTGGATGTCCACCCCCAGTCTTTCGATCATCTGCTTCAGGTCCCACTCATTCTGCGGATACGCACTGCCGATGTTCATCTTGCCGGGGTTGGCTTTGGCATAGGCGATCATTTCGGGCATGGTTCTGAACGGCGTTTGCGCGTTGGTGACCAGGTACCCCGCCGTCAGTGCCAGCTCGATGATGTGCGTGAGCCGCGTGATCGGATCGACGTCATACGACTTCTCGAAGAAGGAGCCCGTATTCACGGCATCGACATAGAGCAGGAGCGTGTGCCCGTCTGCTGGCGCGGCGATGGTCTGCTTGACCGCGATGACGCCCCCTCCCCCGGTTCGCGTTTCCACCAGGACCGGTTGGCCGAGTCGTCCCCGCATGCCCTCCGCAAGAAAGCGTGCCATGGTGTCGGCGGAGGTGCCGGGGGACGAGGGCACGATGAGCACGACTGGGCGCGAGGGATAGTCGGCAGCCCGCGCCGCTCCAACCATGAACGCCGCCCCCAGGATCACGCACTTCAAGGTTCTGACAGAGAACGACAACACTGCAGATACACCCATTTTTCGCTCCCTCATCCCCACACGACTTCAGGCAAGTTCAAGCCCTCGTAGGCTGCATCGGTCAGCGGCTCGATCGGCTCGATGTCCATGGCACGCAACACGTGGATGAGCTGGCGAGAGTGCTGCGCAAGCCCGTAGGTCATGCCCTGCAAAACCTCATGCAGGCTGTTCTTTCCGAACACGGCGTTCACTTCACACTCAAGGTCGCGACCGCGGGTCTCATCCCACCACTGGCGGATCCCGACCACGATCTGGTTTCCCTGCGCGATGATCTCAGGCAAATCCGAACGCGCGTCCGGCTCCCCGAGCGGCGCCAGTTTCTCGATGCGGTCGTAGCCTTCGGCGCCCGGCGCCTTGGCGATGACCTCGAACTTCCTGCCATGCCCGATGATGTGGCGCACCAGCCCAATATTGGTGTCGTGGGGCACATAGGGCGTGCCATCCGGATATCGCACCAGCGTGCCGTCATTCAGCCGCAGCGGTTCACCCTTCATGCCGGGAATCTTGTCTTCGTAGCGATCCCTTGGTAGCTGCCTTGCGTAGCGCATGGCCGCCGTCAGCAGGAATATCGCCCGATCGACCAGCTCAGGCCCGGGGATCAGCGCCTTCGCAGTTTCTCCCAGTCCCAGCAACGCGTCGAGCTCGCGGTACTTGGTGCTGAACGCATCCACGTTGATGAAGCGGTCGCCCACCGAAATGGCCGGCAGTGTGCGGATGTTCCGGCCCTTGAGCTCCTCGAACCCTTCCGGATTGGACTGCAGGTTGATGGCGTCGAACTCGACGCCGCGCGTTCTCAGGTAATCCTTCACCCGGACGCACTGTGATCAGCCAGGCACCCAGTACACGCGAACGTCGTTCTCCGGTCCCGACTTGCCTTTGACGGTTTCCATGCCATTCCTCCTTTGCTTGCGCCGAGAATACCAATATACCGAACCAGCCCCCCGATAACGCGGGGCGTGTTCAGTGACGGGTCAGCGGGCCGTGAACATGCTGTTCCAGCGCTCCGTATAGGCCTTCACCACCTCAGGGGTGTACTTGTTCATATCGGCCAGTTGCATCGCCCGAGCATCCATCGAGCCGGGGATATTGGGCAGCACGCTGGCCGAGGTGCCGGTGTTGTGCCAAAGCGTCTGCGCGCGTGCCGACATCAGGTAGTCCATCGCCACCAGCGCGGCGTTCGGACGCTTGGACCAGGCCAGTACACCAGCCGCCTGCCAGTAAGCAAAGCTCGGGCGCGGCACCACCACCTTGATCGGTGCGCCCGTCGCCGCCATGGCCGTTGCAGCGGACATGCCGGAGAACGCCGAGGCGGCGATTTCCCCCGATGCAAGAGCGTTGTTCAAGGGCGGGCTGGATACATATCGGCGCGGCGCCTGAGCAGCCATCTTGGCGAGGAAATCCCCGCCCTGGGTCTTCTCCAGCCAGTCATACCAGGCGACGACGGTGCTGCTCACGATTTCCACTGTCCCCAGCTTGCCCTTGAGCTCGGGCTTGAGCAAGTCCTGGTACCCGTTGATGCTCGCCTGAGTCGCGCGCGTGTTGTAGGCGATGATGAACGGCTCGACAAGGAGCACCGGGGCGACTCGAGCCACCATGTAATCCGCCGGCCATGCTGGCGCGGAAGGCCCCACCGGCGTTTTCAGCACGCCCGACTTCGCCAAGCCTTCTATCCACAAGGGCTCGCTGATCACCACGATATCGGCGCCATCAGAGCCAGATTTGCGCTCCTCCTCCACCTTGGGAATGATCGTGATGATCCGGCTCAGCTCGAAGCGGATATCCGGATACAACTTAGGAAAATCAGTGCGCAGCCGCTCGATGACGACCGGCGTGATCTGCGAGTAGATCACCACCGTGCCCTCGGACTTTGCTGCGGCGACGATCTTTGCCCACTCGGCTGGCTGGTAGCCGGCGTTCGCCTGCTGCGACCAGGCTTTCTGAGGCCACATCCCCACGCATGCAACGGCGAGTGCGATCAGGACGATCGAGAAGATTTCCTGCACGCCTGCGCCAAATTCGCGCTTGCCGCCGGCAGATCCCGTGAATTCAGTCACTGAACTGACCATCGCATCCCCCATTCGAGCCCCCTCAGGCCGCGACCCGCCACGCGGATCTGCAACGGATGCTATCCATTCGACGAACCTGCCGCAAGAACATTCTTTCCCTTTGCTGGACCCGGAACCGAGCTGCCATTTTCGGATTGACCAGAACGCAATCCCGTCGCATTCTTCGCCAACACTGTCGCGGGGGATGAAACACATGGAACAAAAGGCTTTTGACATCGTCGTCGTCGGCGCGGGTCCCGGCGGCATGTGCGCCGCCATTGCCGCGGCCGACGCGGGTGCATCGGTGGTGGTACTGGAGGCACTGGACCAGATCGGTGGCAATGCGGTCTGGTCCACGGGCTACCTGGTGTTCTGCAATTACGACATGCAGGATGAACGCGGGCTGAAGGACAGCGAAGAGCACTTCATGAACGATGCGCGCGCCGAGGTGGCGCGGCAACAGGAGCTCTACGGCATCGTGTGGGACGAAGCCCTCACCCGCCTCTACGCCAAGGGGATGGCTGCTACCTACCGCTTTCTGAGGCGCTACGGCGTCACCTTCGAGCGGCTGATCGAACGCCCGTTGCAGCATACCGTGCATCGCATGGCCAAGCTCGACGACACGTTCGCGCTGCGCCCCGCCTTCGAGCGCGCATTTGCCGAGCGCAACATTCCCGTGGTGTACAAGACGCGCGCACGGCGACTGCTGAGCGACCAGGGACGAGTGACCGGCGTGCGCGCGGCGAACACCGACGGCGTCGAAACCGACTACATCGCTCGCCGTGGCGTCGTGCTTGCCACCGGCGGCTACCAGGCCAATGCGAAGATTCGCCGGCGCTACCAGCCGGAGCACCTTGCCAATACGCCCTACCTCGGCGTGGAGACCTGCCGCGGAGACGGCCACCTCATGGGCCAATCGATGGGCGCTGACCTTATCAACATGACCATGGTGCAGCCGCTGGTGATGGTGGCCTCCCTGTTCGTGGAAGACGTCATTGCGGTGAACCTCGCCGGCGAGCGCTTTCACGACGAAGCCGGTCCCTACGACGATCGCG
>CANJXQ010000055.1 GCA_947478805.1 Betaproteobacteria bacterium
TCCGGCCAGCGGTTTCGATCATTCTGGTCAGGCAGTTCGGCTGCGACAAAGCCCATCTTCTGCAGGAATTCGGCATAGAACTTGGGTTCGATGGCGCCTATCGATACATATTTGCCATCGGCGGTTGCATACACGTCATACCAGGGAGAGCCGGTGTCGAGCAGGTTCGTTCCGCGCTCTTCGCTCCACAGCCCGGTGGCCTGCCTGCCCCAGAACATGCTGGCAAGGATCGCCGCTCCGTCCACCATGGCGGCATCGACCACTTGCCCCTGCCCGCTGCGCTGGGCACTGATGAGCGCGCAGCACACGCCAAAGGCCAGCAACATGCCGCCGCCCCCGAAGTCGCCAATGAGGTTGAGCGGTGGCACCGGCGCCTCGCCGCGGCGACCGATCGCGTTGAGTACGCCCGAGAGCGCGATGTAATTGATGTCGTGTCCGGCACTGTGGGCCATCGGTCCGGTCTGTCCCCATCCTGTCATGCGGCCATAGACCAGTTTCGGATTTTTAGCGATCAGCGCATCCGGGCCCAGGCCGAGGCGTTCCATGACGCCGGGACGAAACCCCTCGAGCAATGCATCTGCTTTTGCGGCCAGCAACCCGGCCGCTTCGCGGCCCGCATCGGTTTTGAGATCGAGCGTCAGTGAGCGAGCGCCACGCAGCATGATGTCGTGGCGACGTTTCTTCGCATCGCCCGGTGCTGCCACAGGCGGGCGCTCAACCAGCAGGACATCGGCCCCCATGTCGGCGAGCATCATGCCGCAAAAGGGCGCGGGGCCAATGGCTTCGAATTCGATGACGCGTAGTCCCGATAAAGGGCCGCGTGCTGCTGCTTTCGCTGATGCGTTGGATGTCTGTTGCATGAATATCCCGTTGTAGTGACGATGGAAAAGCAGGGGAAAAACGCAGGTGTGAGTTTAAAGCAGTCTCGCTGGCGAAAAGAATTCGTGCTTAGGCGTCGTGGGCTGTTTGACGCGCCGCCGCATCCAACCAATATTGCGCATGCGCAAGGCATTCCTATCCACTGATTGTCATAGTAATATCGCGGGCTTCAAATCGATGGTGGTAGCCGACAGTTCGCAAGAGGGGTTGCGTCTCGAGTGCCGGACCGTCTCGGGCTGGCAACTGGTATCTCCGGAGGAAAGATGAAAAAAACATACGGGCCACTGAAAATCACGTTTCCGAACAGGGCCGACTGGAATCTGGGAAACATTCTTGCCATCCAGGCCAAGAAATACGGCGACAAGCCTTTCCTGACCGAACCCGAGCGCGATCCGGCGCACAGGGTCTATTCCTACCGGAGAACCGATGAGCTTGCGTCGCGGATTGCAGGCGGGCTGGTGGAGCGTGGTTTCCAGCTGGGCGATCGACTGGCGATCTATCTGGACAATTGCTCCGAGTACATCCTTGCCTGGTTCGGCGCATCGCGTGCCGGGGTGGTCGAAGTCCCTACCAACAACAGCTATTTCGGCGATTTCCTGTCGCATTGCACCAACGTGACCGCGCCGCGCGGCGTGGTGGTCAGTCCGAATTACGTTCCGCGTTTTGTGGAAATCGGCAAGTCGTTGTCCACGGCCAAGATCAAGCCGATGTTCTTTGTCGTCGGCGAGAACGTCGAAGCGGAAATCAAGTCACTGCGCGACCAGGGATTCACTGCCGAATCGTTCGACGCGTTGCTCAATGCCATGCCGATCGCGTCCCCGCCGGCCATCCAGCGCCACGAGTTGGGCGCCATCTTGTTTACCTCGGGGACCACGGGTCCATCCAAGGGCGTGATGATGTCGCATTCGCAGCTGTATTTCTTCAGCGAGCAGTGCGTGGACCTCACCCGCCTGACCGACAAGGATGTGTTCATGACGGGCAACCCGCTGTTTCACGGCAATGCCCAATTCCTGACCACTTATCCGGTGCTGATTGCCGGTGCAAGCATGTACCTGTATCCGAAGTTCAGCCCGACCAAATTCAGTGAGCGCATCGCCGAGTCCCAGGCAACGGTCACCAATTTCGTCGGGGTCATGATGGACTGGGCGGCCAAGCAGCCGCCTTCCGAATTCGACAAGAAGAGCCGCTTGCGCTGCGTGTTCTCGACGCCGACCGCCTGGAGCCATGTGGACGTGCTCAAGAAGCGCTTCGGCATCGAGGCCTTCGTGGAGTGCTTTGGCCAGACGGAGATCTGCCTGCCGATGCTGACGCCGTACGGCATGGAGCGCCCTGCGGGTTCCTGCGGTCTGGCGGTGTCGGACTGGTTCGATATCCGCCTGGCCGATCCGGACACTGATGAAGAGGTGGCGCAGGGCGAGGTGGGCGAACTGCAGATTCGCGCCAAGGAGCCCTGGCTGATCAACTCGGGCTACTACGGGATGCCGGAGGCCACTGCCAATGCGCGGCGCAACCTGTGGTTCCATACCGGGGACGGGTTGCGCGAAGACAAGGACGGCTGGTACTACTTCGTGGACCGCCTCAAGGATTGCCTGCGTCGCCGAGGCGAGAACATTTCGTCGTTCGAGGTCGAGCGCCCCATCATCGCCCATGCGGCAGTGCAGGACTGCGCCGCCACCGGCATGCCGGCGGACGAGGAGGCGGGGGAGGACGAGGTCGGTGTGTTCGTCATCCTCAAGGAGGGAATGAAGGCGTCGGCCGAGGACATCGACACCTGGGTGTCTACTCGCCTGCCGGAATTCCTGCGGCCGCGCTACATCCAGTTCGTCGAGAGTTTTCCCATGACGCCTTCGGGCAAGGTCCAGAAGGCGAAGCTTCGGGCAATGGGGGTCAAGGGAATGTGGGATCGCCTGGCCGCCGCGAAAGGCAAGAAGGGCTAGCAAGAATATTGCCGCTCACCCGGGGATCACGGGTACAGTAGGCGCTTTTCGAAGTGACGGCATCCCGGGCACAGTATGGATTCTGCCTTGTGAATTTGATTGGGTGAGGAGGCGAGGATGAAACAGCTGGACACGATTTTGCCCGGTCTTGGGCGGTTCGCATTGGCAACGGCTGTTCTTGCAACCACCTTGACGGCCGCCTTTGCCCCTTCCTCGGTGTCTGCGCAGCAGTCATGGAACAACGTGCTTGCCGCGGCCAAAAAAGAGGGCAAGGTGGTGCTCTACTCGGCGACACCGCCTTCGCTTGGCAACCGGCTCGTGGCCGGATTCAAGAAAGCCTATCCGGATATCGACATCGAGTTCACGCGTGGTCCGAGCGGCGAGATCCTGACCAAGGTCGGGCAGGAGCAATCCGGCGGCGTTGACGGCGCGGATGTATTCATCTCCACTGAGCTGGAGTGGTTTCGCGCGCGCGCCAAGGAGGGAAAGCTGTTGAAGCCGGTCGGGCCGGAGGCGGCGACCTGGCCCGCAAAATACATTCGCGAAGGTTCGGTCATTACGGCGGGACTCGAGCCCCTGACGATCGTCTACAACACCAAACTCATTGGCGCCAATCCTCCAACCTCCTATGCCGATATGCTGCGCCCTGAATACAAGGGGCGGCTGGGCACCAGCGAACTGGCATCGACGCTCCTCATCGCATGGTACGACTGGCTGGAGAAAACACAGGGCAAGGACTACCTGCAGAAATTGCGGGCTCAGAATCCCAAGCTTTACAATGGAACGACTCCCTTGGCCCAGTCGCTGGCGGCCGGGGAGATTGCCGTGGGAGCGTTCGGCAATATCACGGCCTTCAAGACACTCATGGATCAGGGCGCGCCGGTCAAGTACGTGCTACCAAACCCGGGGCTTGGATTCGAGTATGCGATGGGCGGATTGGCCTGGAGCCGGAGGCCGAATGCCGCGCTCGTATTGATGGATTACGTGATGTCGAAGGCCGGGCAGACAGCCTGGAGCGGCACCGGCGAGGGGGCCAGTCCGCGTACTGACGTCCCCGGGGCCATTCCCGCGGCGGCGATCACCGCCTGGGATTCCAGTGCGTACCCGCCGGAAGTGGTGAACAAGTACCGTGCATACTGGAGTGGAATTTTCAAGTAGTCTTGCGAGGGCGGCGTCAAGACGCCGCCCTGGGCAGAGACGTCGCGAAACGCAATGTTGAATGACTGGAGCAGATGCTGTGAGCGCTGAAAACACGAGTTCAAAAGGATTGGCATGGTGGGGGGCCGGAGGCTTGTTACGCCGGCAGGTGGCTCCCCAGATCGGTTGGCTGCTGATCGTGATTGTGGTGGGTTTTGCCGTGGTGTGGCCGATCGTGCAATTGCAATATCGCGCCTTTATCGATGGCGGTTCGGCCTTTACGCGCATGGGGGAATTGCCGCGAATCGGCGATACGGTGCGCACCACGGTAATCCTGGCGTTCATGTCCAGCGCCTTGGCTGTGCTAGTAGGGACGTTCCTCGCCTGGTGCGCGTCGCTGCTGCCTCGGCGCGTGCAGAAATTCGGCGAACTGGCGCCCTTGCTGCCGTTGATCGTGCCCGCGGTGGCCGCCGTGACCGGCTGGATCTTCCTGCTGTCGCCGAAGGTCGGCTACCTCAACATGATGCTGCGCCAGTTGCCATTGTTATCAGGCCTGGAAGAGGGGCCCTTCGACATCTACACCGTCAAATGGATTGTTCTCATCACGGGCATGCTGCTGAGTTCCTTCGTGTATGTGTTCGTGCACACCGGCCTCAAGAACATGGGGCAGGAACTGGAGGCCGCGGCTGCCGCGTGCGGCGCGTCGCCGGTGCGAATCCTCTTCACCGTCACGCTGCCACTGCTGCGGCCGTCCATCATCTTCGCCGCCGGGGTAGTGTTCCTGTTGGGCATGGGGCAATTTACCGCGCCGCTGCTGCTTGGACGAACCTCGCGCATCGACGTGCTGACCACGGAAATGTTCCACCTGACGCTGCGCTACCCGATCGACTACGGGCTGGGTGCCGCCCTCGGATTTCCCATCCTGATCGCCGGTTTCATCGTGGTCATGCTGCAGAAGCTGGCGCTGGGCGAGCAGCGGCGTTACGTCGTGGTCTCGGCGCGCTCCAAGTACGATGCGCGCAGTACGCGCTGGTGGGCGGCCGGCGTCATCGGCTTGTACCTCCTGGTCACCACCGTGCTGCCGCTTCTTGCGCTGACCTACGTGTCGCTGTCACCGTTCTGGTCGGGGTCGCTGGTCATGACGGAGCTCACCACGCGCCACTGGAAATCGGTGCTCGACAACCCGGTATTGGTGAATGCGGTCTGGACGAGCATCAAGACCTCGGTGATCGCGATCGCGATTCTCATCCCGCTCGGTTTCGGCATGGCCTTTGCACTGCTGCAGTCCACGCGCATTTTCAAGCCGATCCGCATGGCCATCGACTTTCTTGCCACCCTGCCGATGGCGGTACCAGCGTCGCTGATGGGCTTCGGGCTGCTGTTCGCCTATACCCGGCCGCCGATCCAGATCTACGGCACGGCAGCGGTGCTGGTGGTGACCTACATCACGCTGATGATCGGCCATTCCACGCGCCTGCAATTCACCACGCTGGTGGCCACGGGTCAGGAGTTCCTCGAGGCCTCCAAGGCCTGCGGTGGCGGCGCGTTACGCTCCTTGTTGCAGATCCTGCTGCCCCTGTGTCGCAAGGGCATCGGCGCGACCGCGGCGCTGACCTTCGTGCTGCTGTTCCACGAATTCAGCGCGTCGCTGATGGTGCGCTCGGCGCGCACGCAGGTGATCGGCAGCGTGATGTATGACGTGTGGACCGGTGGGGTGTACTCGGAAGTTGCAGTCCTTGCGCTGATCATGGTGCTCGTCACCGTGATCGGAGTCATGATCGCGGTCTGGATCGGCGGATCCGAATCGCTGAAGAAAATCTAGCAAAGGAATAATCGTGCAAGAGCTCAAGGTAGAGGCGCTGGTCAAGCAGTATCCGGGACGCGACAAGGTGATCGCGGTGAACAACGTGGACATCGAGGTCCAGGCTGGCGAGATGCTGGTGCTGCTCGGGCCAAGCGGCTGCGGCAAGACCACGCTGCTGCGCTGCGTGGCCGGATTGGAGGACGCGCAACAGGGCAAGATCACGCTGGAGGGGAAGGCGGTGTTCGACGCGTCCATCCAGTTCAACCAGCCCACCCATCTTCGCGACATCGGCATGGTGTTCCAGAACTATTCGCTGTGGCCCCACATGACCGTACAGCGCAATGTCGAGTACCCGCTGCGTGCGCGGGGCGTGGCGGCATCGGAGCGCGACAAACGCGTCAAGGATGTGCTGGAAGTCGTCCAGTGCGGCCACCTGACCGACCGCCTTCCTGCGATGCTGTCGGGCGGCCAGCAGCAGCGTATTGCGCTTGCCCGCGCGCTCGCACCCAAGCCCAAGATCATGCTGCTCGATGAGCCGCTCTCGAACCTCGATGCGCTGTTGCGCGTGGAGTTGCGCGCGCATTTGCGGGCCATTCATCGTGAAGTCGGTTTCACCGGCATCTACGTGACGCACGACCAGATCGAGGCATTCAACCTGGGGACGCGCGTCGCCGTGATGCGGGCCGGCAAGATCGAACAGCTGGGCACTGCTCGCGAAGTCTACGACCGGCCGGCGACGGAATACGTGGCCAAGTTCCTCGGCATCCGCAACGTGCTTGCGCTCAAGGCCGAGGGCGGCTGGATGAGCGACGCCGGGCGGCTCGAAGGCGACCTGGGCATCCTCAGCGCGCACAAAGGACCGTTGCAAATGTACGTTCGTCCCGATGCCGTGCACATGTCTGCCGGGGGCGAAGCTGCGCCGTCGGGTGGCTCGTTCTCGCTTGGCGGGGGGCGTGTCGTTGATGCCTTGTATTCGGGGGGCGAGATCGACTATGTGCTCGACGTGGGTGGGCAGACCCTTTACGTGAGTACCCATTCGGCGAAGACGGCGTTCAATCCCGGCGATGCGGTGCGCGTCAATTTTGCGCACCGGGATGCGTTGATCTACTCCAACGACAAGCTCGTCAGCGGCTGATCTGCAGGTCTGTCCTGGTGCGCAAGCGCTGGGCGACCGAGCTTCGTCGTAACTGCCCGTGAAACGCGGGGAGTTGTGCCATCATGGGCGACCAATTTCCATAATCCGGAAAAGCTGCGCGCGTCATGCTGTGACGTGATCTCCCGGCTTTGGGATCGCTTCGCGCCGCTGGTCGGTGCGATGCCGTAAAATCCCGCCATCTCCATTGTTCCCGAGTGACGGTGATCCCATGAAACAGGCGACTACTGAGGTTTCCAATCTTGAGCGTGCGTCCGCGCGGCGCACGGCACCGGCTCCAGGCGGGGCGAAGAACGCGGTCTACCAGCCGACGCACAAGATCCGGTTCGTGACCGCCGCCAGCCTGTTCGACGGGCACGATGCTGCCATCAATATCATGCGCCGGATCCTGCAGGCCTCAGGGGCCGAGGTGATTCACCTCGGGCACAACCGCTCTGTCGATGAGGTGGTCACGGCGGCCCTGCACGAGGACGTGCAGGGCATCGCCATCTCGTCCTACCAGGGCGGGCACAACGAGTACTTCGCCTACATGATCGACCTGCTTCGCCAGCGCGGCGGCGAGCACATTCGCGTGTTCGGTGGCGGTGGCGGGGTGATTGTCCCGTCGGAGATCGAGGCGCTGCACAAGTACGGCGTGGCACGCATCTACTCCCCTGAAGACGGCCAGAAGATGGGCCTGCAGGGCATGATCAACGACATGCTGGAGCAGTGCGACTTCGACCCGTCGGACTATGCGCCGAAATCACTGGCGGCGATGAAAGCGGGCGACCGGCGCGCGCTTGCGCAACTCATCACCGCCTGCGAGCTCGGCACCATCGACCCGAAGGTCCGCCAGGAGATTCATGACCTGGCCGCAGCCCACAAGGCCCCCGCGCTGGGCATCACGGGCACCGGCGGGGCGGGCAAGAGCTCGCTGACCGATGAGCTGGTGCAGCGCATTCGCTTCGACCAGGACGACCGCCTGAAGGTCGCGGTGCTGGCCGTTGACCCGTCGCGAAAGAAGACCGGCGGCGCGCTGCTGGGCGATCGCATTCGAATGAATGCCATCCATGGGGAAAACATCTTCGTGCGGTCTTTTGCTACGCGATCCGCCGGGGCGGAGTTGTCGCGCGCCTTGCCTGATGCCATCGCGGCCTGTCGTGCGGCGGGATTCGATCTCATCATCGTGGAGACCTCCGGCATCGGCCAGGGGGATTCGCGAATCGTCCCGCACGTGGACCTGTCGTTGTACGTGATGACGCCCGAGTTCGGCGCCGCCAGCCAGCTCGAGAAGATCGACATGCTGGACTTCGCCGACTTCGTCGCCATCAACAAGTTCGATCGCCGCGGCGCAGAAGATGCGTTGCGCGATGTGCGCAAGCAGATGCAGCGCAATCGCGCGGCTTTTTCCACCGCGACGCAGGACATGCCGGTGTTCGGCACCATTGCCGCGCGCTTCAACGACGACGGCGTGAGCGGCTTGTACAAGGCGCTGGCTTCCAAGCTCGCCGAGAAGGGCCTCAAGCTCGCGGCGGGTCGCCTTCCTTTGGTCACGGCCACCAGTTCGTCCAATGTTCATGCAGTGGTGCCGGCCAAGCGGGCGCGCTACCTGGCGGAAATCGCGGAAGGCGTTCGTGGGTACCATGAACGAACCAGGAGCCAGGCGCGGATTGCCCGCGAACGCCAAAGCCTGTTGACCGTCAAGGACATGCTCGAAGGCTGCGGCAAGGACGCGGGCGCGCTGGATTCGCTGGTCGAGGAAAAGACGCGGGCGCTCGATGCGCGTTCCATGCAGTTCATCGATCACTGGCCCGAGCTCGCCAAGTCCTACTCCGGGGACGAACTGGTCACCAAAGTGCGTGACCAGGAAATGCGTACCAAGCTGACCACTGTCTCGCTGTCGGGGACGCACATCCCCAAGGTGGCCCTGCCGCGCTACGAGGATCACGGCGAGCTGTTGCGCTGGTACATGCTGGAAAACCTGCCGGGCTCTTTCCCGTTCACCGGCGGCGTGTTCCCGTTCAAGCGCGAAGGCGAGGACCCGACGCGCATGTTCGCGGGCGAAGGCGACCCGTTCCGGACCAACCGCCGCTTCCACCTCTTATCCAAGGACATGCCGGCCAAGCGCCTGTCCACGGCGTTCGACTCGGTGACCCTGTATGGATTCAATCCGGACGAGCGTCCGGACATCTACGGCAAGGTGGGCAACAGCGGCGTGTCGATTGCGACGCTGGATGACATGAAGGCGCTGTATGACGGCTTCGACCTGTGCAGCCCGACGACCAGCGTGTCGATGACCATCAATGGGCCGGCACCGACGATCCTCGCCATGTTCTTCAATACGGCGATGGACCAGCAGGTCGCCGCTTTCGCCAGGGAAAAAGGACGCCAGCCGGATGCGAAGGAAGCCGCCGACATCCGCGTGAAGACGCTGCAGAGCGTGCGCGGCACGGTGCAGGCGGACATCCTCAAGGAAGACCAGGGCCAGAACACCTGCATCTTCTCAACCGAGTTTTCGCTGAAGGTGATGGGCGACATCCAGGAGTATTTCGTCACCAACAAGGTGCGCAATTTCTACTCGGTGTCGATCTCCGGTTACCACATCGCCGAGGCCGGCGCGAACCCGATCAGCCAGCTGGCGTTCACGCTCGCGAACGGCTTCACTTTCGTCGAGGCTTATCTCGCGCGCGGCATGAAGATCGACGACTTCGCGCCCAACCTGTCGTTCTTCTTCAGCTACGGCATGGACCCGGAATACGCGGTGCTCGGACGCGTGGCGCGGCGCATCTGGGCGGTGGCCATGCGCGACCGCTACGGTGCCAACGAACGCAGTCAGAAGCTCAAGTTCCATTCGCAGACCAGCGGCCGCTCGCTGCATGCCCAGGAAATCGCCTTCAACGACATCCGCACCACGCTGCAGGCGCTGCTCTCGACTTACGACAACACCAATTCGCTGCACACCAACGCCTACGACGAGGCGATCACCACGCCTACCGAGGAGTCGGTACGCCGTGCCATGGCCATCCAGCTCATCATCAACCGCGAGTTCGGCATCGCCAAGAACGAGAACCCGAACCAGGGCGCCTACATCTTCGACACGCTCACCGAGTTGGTGGAAGAAGCCGTCCTCAAGGAGTTCGAGGCGATCTCGGCGCGTGGCGGCGTGCTGGGCGCGATGGAGACGGGCTACCAGCGTGGCAAGATCCAGGAGGAGTCGATGTACTACGAGCACAAGAAGCACGACGGCTCGTACCCGATCATCGGCGTGAACACCTTCCGCAACCCGCATTCCGATGGGGTTGCACCCACCGTAGAACTGATCCGCTCGACCACCGAGGAGAAGGAGTCCCAGTTGAAGCGCCTGCGCGACTTCCACCAGCGCAACGCCGGGGAGTCGGCCGCCATGTTGGCGCGGCTGAAACAGGCGGTCATCGCCGATGACAATGTGTTCGCCGTGCTGGTGGATGCCGTGCGCGTCTGCTCGCTCGGGCAGATCACGCAGGCGCTGTTCGAGGTCGGCGGCCAGTACCGTCGCGGAATGTAGCCCGGGAAATCACATGAGCAACCCATCACCGAAGGCCGGCGGCTCCGCGGACGAATTTCCCCGCAAGACCTTTGGCATGCCAGAGGGCTCGTTTCGGCTCGACGGCCAGGTCGCCGTCGTCACCGGCGCGAGCAAGAACATCGGTACGTCCATATCGCTGGCCTTCGCCGAGGCGGGGGCCGACGTGGTGATGGTGGCGCGCAAGAAGGATCGCCTGGACAGCGCCGCCGCCATGGTGCGCAGGGAGGCCCCCGACCGGCGCATCATGACCTTCGTCGCCGATGTCGGCAATGCGGCGGATGCGGATGCCCTGTGTGCCTTCGTGCTGGAGGAGGCGGGCGGCGCCGACGTGCTGGTCAATAATGCCGCAGGCTACGGCACCACCAAGGCCACCTCCATCCTCGAGATCGGGGACGAGACCTGGGACGAAGTGCATCGCACCAACGTGCTGGGACCGTTCCGCCTGATTCGAGGCCTGTTCGCCGAGGCGCACAAGTCGGGGCGACCCGGCAACATCATCAACGTATTGTCCGGCTCGGGCTTCCTGCCGGTACCCACGCCGCTGGCCTGCCCCTATGGCGTGAGCAAGGCGGCGCTGTGGATGATGACGCGTTATCTCTCCATGTCGCTGGCGCCGCATATCCGCGTCAATGCGCTGGTGCCCGGTGTGGTGACGCCCAGCGGCGAGCCACGCAACAACGTGCAGGCCGGAGTGATGAACCAGATTCCGATGGGGCGCCTGGGCATGCCGGGCGAGATAGCCGGCGCCGCGGTATACCTTGCCTCGCCGGCTTCCACATACACCTCGGGTGAAGTGATCTTCTGCAACGGCGCGCGCGCCTGGTAGTGTTGCGTAGCCTGCAGCTACGTGGCCCGAATGATTGGTTGCTGGTTCGCTATGGTCGTTTTAAGCGTTCTTTGAATCAACTTTGGCAAGTAGGGGTTTGCGCCCAATTTCGATCAGCGTCGCACGAGAATGTTAAAAACCTTCTCTGCCTCGACGGGATCGATTCCACGTAACCGCTGCGCCGTCTCCAAGGCCGCAGGGAGATTGCGAGAGCCAGCGTAGGAAAGGGCCAAAGTGGACAAAGTAACCGAATCTTGGGGTTCGATCCGTAGGGACTGGTTTAAAGCTTCAATGGCATCCGAATAGCGGCCGAGGATGGCGTAGGCGTGCCCGAGGCCACTCCAGCTCGCAGCGTGTGCGGGATTTATGCGCAGGGCCTCGCGAAAGGCCGAGATGGCGTCAGTGTGGCGCTTAGTGTCGTTGTAGGCGAGCCCAAGGCCAAACCACACCATAGAGTCTTGCGCACTGATAAGCAGAGACTTTTGAAAAGCCCCAATCGCTTCAGACTTTTGCCCTAGGCTGCTATAGGCCAAAGCGATAGATGTCCAGCTCGCAGCGTGTTGCGGATTTATTCGCAGAGCCTCGCGGAAGACCAAGATGGCCTCGGTGTAACGCTGAAGCTTGTTGTAAGCGAACCCAAGGCAAACCCAAGCCGCACCACTTTCAGGTTTCTCCATCGTCCACTGCTGGCACCAGTCACGCATCCCAGCCCAATTTTCGGTGCTCTCCAGTGCAAGGGCCCGCGACATCAACTCTCCAGCGCTACGTCCTTGTGCGACTTTTATTCCGGCTTGAATTTCTGCGGCCCACTCCACTGGCATTGCGAAATTGAGGTTTTGCCCCCCTTCGATATACAGTGTAGTGAAGCCCACTAACTGGCCCTCCGTGTCGAACAGACCACCACCACTCGAACCGCGTGAAATAGCAGCCGTGGTTTGGATGACAGGGGGCGGCCCGCCACGCAATTGCGACACGATGCCGTCAGAGATGGACAACTCCAATCCCTGGGGCGCACCCACAGCATAGACTGGCCAGCCTACTTTCAGCCGGTTGGCCTGCCCCAGTCGTGCGGGCTTTGCTGTAAGTCCTTTGACTTCTAATAGGCAAATGTCCTTGTCTTCATCGCCGCCCCAGATCGTCGCGGGTTTGAACATCTTGCCCGCACCAACTTGAAAACGCGCGCCATTTTTAACAACGTGGCAATTGGTACCAATCTTGCCTGAAGGCAACAGCACCCCGCTTCCTTGGGAAATAGTGGTGCCTTTTGCACTGAGTGCTCTGACGACGACTACAGAATCCTTGACCCTATCGAATACTTCGCTGGGAGCAAGGGCCTGAACGCCAAACGAGGATGTGCTTAAGACCAGAATAAGTACGCGCTGTGTTATGCACGGATTCACGGTGTTCTCAGTCTCATGGAGCCGTATTCATAGTACAAGTCGCCAAAATTCAGAAATTTAATTGATGATGCCACGCTGTTGATATTCAGAAGCCGCTTGTTGGGTAGAAGGCACCTATTCTTCCTGCCGTAGATCATAGACGCCAATTATACGGGCAGGCGAAAGCGCAACGTTTTGTAATCGTTCGCGGCTCTGTTCGGGCAATTGCGATGCCAAGTCCATGTTCAGTAGCTCCTGAACGTATTGGGGCAAATCATTTGGACCGCGGACGACGTCTACAAGTGGCTGCGCGCTGAAGTGCCGACTAAAGTAGTTTTTCTCGATACCCATTGTGCAGCAGAACATACAGTGAAAAGGATTGCTCTTGCGGAGTATGTCGTCAAGAGCGAGTGGTTTACGGCGTCTACCGTCTGCGAATCCTTTCACTGTTGTTGCATCGATCATGTAGACACCAGTATCACAATCCGAGCGGTGTCCTCCGCACATGGGTCGAACAGTTCTATTGTGCCCTGTGTAGATTGCGTAGAACGGCAAGAATCTTCCGGACTTGGCATGCGCTAGCAGCGTACCCAATTGTCCCTGAGTATTTTTCGGGAAGTTCAGCTTCAGAACGTACGAGTCGAATGGTTTCAGAAACTTCTTCGCCTGGAAGAGCAGGGGGATGCATTTCGTCCGGCCAATAAGCCAAAGCTCAAAGTCTGCGCCAGTAGTTGTATTTTCTTCCTGCCGAGTGAATGTTTTGACTTTGAGGAAATTGAAACGCGAATCAAGAAGGCGCCATTTCCACACGAGATAGTCAGTGATTGACTCTTCCTTTACATCTGGAACGTTTAAAACGAAGTCGCGTACATCCAAGGCAACAGCCTTATTGCAGTCGCAGAGATCAGTGGAGGTCATTGGTATCGATATTTCTGACACTTTCTTTGTCCCCCATTGCAGTAACAAGGAAGCCCACGGATGCATTGCTCACATTCTAACGATCCTACCCGCTTCGAAAACCGCTTGTTTGGTCGTCCGAAATGGTCAACGCTGTATCAATGAGGGTAGATTGACAACATACGACTTAACTTGCCAAATGGAACTATTTTGCAGCAGCCCTGCTAGCCTGCGTGATCCTCGGCGAGAAACGCTTCCACCACCCCAGCCAGCCGTTCCGGCCGCTCCAGGTGCACCATGTGCCCGGTGTCCTCGAACACCACTTGCCGGCAATCGGGGTAGGCGGCGCGACGCTCGTCGATCAGCGCCGGGTTGAGGTCCTTGCGCGCGAGGCTCCCGTCGTCGGCGAGCGCCAGCAGCACTGGTGCTTTGACGGCGCGCCAGCAGGCGAACATGTCGGCGGCCTTGAACGCGAGGTTGCGCGAGTAGATGTCGCGATGGCGCGGGTCGCATGACAGCTCGACGCCGCCGGATTCGGTGGTGCGCCCCATGTGATGCGCCATGTACAGCGCGCGCTCGACGCTGAGTCGGGGATGTTCCTTTCGGAAACGTGCCGCGAGGGCTTCGAACGACGGGTAGGGCTGGATGGTCAGGTGGTGTCGCAGCCACGCCAGCCACTTGGCGTACATGGCGGGCGCATCTTCGGGCGTGCTCGGCGTCATGCCCAGGCTGTCGATGTTGACCAGGCGCGCGATGCGTTCCGGGCGAATGCCGGCATACATGCTCGAAATGCTTCCGCCCATGCTGTGCCCGACCAGAAGCGCTGGTGAATCGTGCTGGAAGTGGGCGAGCAGGTGGTCCAGGTCACCGATGAAATCGTGGAACCAGTACGTATCGGTGCCGGACCATTGCGACAGTCCGTAGCCGCGCCAATCCGGCGCCAGAACATGCCAGTCGCCCTTGAGCGCATCGACGAAGAACTGGAACGACGCCGACACGTCCATCCACCCGTGCACGAGAAAGAGCTTCGGGGCACCCGGCCGGCCCCAACTGCGCACGTGGTACTTCAGGCCGCGGACGTCGACGAATAGGGATTCACTGGGTTTCACGCAGTTTCCAATCGGGCACCTTGTCAGATTAATTGGGGCGGCTCATCCATGAGCGCCACCTGTTCGCGCAATTCGAGGATGCGGTCCTGCCAGTAACGCTGGGTGTTGAACCAGGGGAAGGCCGCGGGGAATGCGGGATCTTCCCAGCGCCGGGCAATCCACGCCGAATAGTGCAGCAGTCGCAGCGTGCGCAGGGCTTCCACCAGATGCAGCTCGGCCGGATCGAAATCGTGGAAGGCCTTGTAGCCTGACAGGAGGTCACGGAACTGGCGGGCCATCGCGTCCTGCTGGCCGGACACCAGCATCCACAGGTCCTGCACGGCCGGCCCCATGCGCGCATCGTCGAAATCCACGAAGTGCGGCCCCCCGGTATTGGCCGACTCGTTGCGCTCGGTCCACAGCACGTTGCCGACGTGGCAGTCGCCGTGCAGCCTGATCATGGCCACATCACCTGCGCGCTCATAGCAGCGCTCGATGCCTTCCAGCGCCTGTTGGGCAACGCTGCTCCAGGTGTCCTCGAGGTCGGCGGGGATGAATTCGTTGTCCACCAGCCACTCGCAGGGCTCGAAGCCGAAGGTCTCCACGTCGATGGCCGGCCGCTCGTCGAACGGGCGCAGGGCGCCCACCGCGTGGATGCGACCGATGAAACGCCCCATCCATTTCAGGGTGTCGCTGTCTTCCAGTTCAGGCGCGCGCCCGCCGCGTCGGGGGTAGACGGCGAATCGAAAGCCGTCATGGGTGGCCAGGGTGGTAACGCCGGTAACGGTTTTGCCGCCGTGAAGGGAGAGCGGTGCGACAACGGGAAGTTCCCGGCCGGCCAGTTCGGCCACGAAGGCATGCTCTTCGGCGATCTGCGCGTCGCTCCAGCGATCGGGCCGGTAGAACTTCGCCACCACGGATTGCATGGCTTGCGCTTCGCCCGGCAGCGGATCGTCCAGCCACACCTGGTAGACACGGTTCTCGTAGCTGTTCAGCCCGAGCAGGCGACCGTCGCCATGGAATCCCGCGCTATCCAGGGCATCGAGCACGGTATCCGGCGTGAGCCTGGAGTAGGGATGGAGACTTGCGTCATGCGGCGCGCCAGGCGATTTGACGTTCATGGCCGTATTGTACGGGCAGAAGGGGCGGGCCAAGCCTGGCGCGCGCCTTCGACCCGCGCGCCCCGTACGCTTGATCCTCAGGCGCTGGGAATGAACTCCTGGTCGTCCTGATGCTCGCGCTCGAACTGGATGAATTCGAAATAGCCGCAGCGATTGCCGTTGGGGTAGGTGCGGCACACGCGGGGACGGGCAGCATAGACGGTGCAACGCCGCTCGTCCTGGTCGAAGAACATGCAGGTGGTGGCGTACACATGGTCCTTCTTGTGGCGCAGCACGGTAATGTCCTTGCCCTCGGACTTGACGACCTTGAAGTAACGCTTGCGGGCTTCAGCGTCATTCACCTGAAAGTGCCGTGCAAGCCTGCCGATGTCGTAATCGGATACCTCAATGTGGTCGTAACTGCAGCAGTAGCCGGGACACTTGGCACAGTCGTATTTGATTTTGGTCACGCAATTCCCATGTGGAAAAAATGGCGTTTATAACAGGTTCGGCTGCGAGCGCAAAACGATCGATGCGCGACTGATCGGCGACTGCTGCGGCGGATGCCATGAAAGTGCCATAATGAGCCGATCAGTCAGGTTGTATCGACTCGTTTCCGACGGCCATTTTTGAGAGAGGTTTTAATATGTTCAAGCGCATTCTTGTACCCGTGGACGGAAGTGTGACCTCCGGACTTGGCATTGCCGCGGCGGTGCGGCTGGCGAAGGACCAGAAGGCCCGGATCCGGCTGATCCACGTCGTCGATGAACTCGTTCTCATGTCCACGCCCGAGGCCGGCATGATGGTGGGCGAGGCGATCGACATGCTGCGCGATGCCGGAAAGGCCATTCTCGCCAAGGCGGTGGCCCGGGTGCGCAAGGCCGGCATCGTCGCCGAATCCACGCTGGTCGAGAGCGTGGGCGGCCGTGCTGCGGACCTGATCGTGCGGGATGCAAAGAAATGGAAGGCGGATATCATCGTTCTTGGCACCCATGGTCGACGCGGTCTCAAGCGCGTCGTGATGGGAAGCGATGCCGAAGAAGTGGTCCGCAATACCAGTATTCCGGTCATGCTGGTGCGCTCGCCGGGCAAGCGCCGCTAGAGGATGCGCCGAGCGCGCGGGTATGGGCAACATCCCCAACCCGTGATGGCGCGCCTGTTGCCGTACCTGTTGCTGGTTCTCGCCAACCTGTTCTGGGCCGGCAACTGGGTTACCGGGCGCGCGGTTAGGGAATCGTTCGGTCCGGTGGCATTCAATTTCTGGCGCTGGGCGATTGCGGTCCTGGTGCTCGCGCCCTTTGTGCTGCCGAAAGTGTTGCGCCAGTGGCCGGCCATTCGCCGGCACTGGCAGATCCTCGCCGCGTTGGCCGTGTGCGGCGTGGTCATGTTCCAGTCGATGATCTACTTGGGGCTGCGCAGCACCAGCGCCATCAATGCCGTGCTGATCAACTCCACGCTGCCGGTTTCGATGATCCTGATCTCGTGGCTCATCCTTCGCGATACCGTGACAGTCCGGCAACTGATCGGGCTCGTCGTGTCAATGGCAGGCGTTCTGGTCATCGTGACGCGCGGTGAAGTGGCGCACTGGGAGGACATGCGCTTTGCCATGGGCGATTTCTGGATCCTGCTGGCCATGCCGGTGTGGGCGCTGTACTCGGTGCTGCTGCGACGCAGGCCGCCGGAGCTCGGCGGCATGACCCTGGTGCTGGTCCTCGCCATGATGGGCCTGCCCCTGCTGGGACTGGGCTATGCCATCGAGTCGATCTGGATACCGCAACAGATACCCGGCCTGCCGGCGCTGGGCGGGGTGCTGTATGTCGGGCTGTTCGCATCGGTGGCGGCCTTCGCTTGCTGGAACGCTGCGGTCGCGGCGGTTGGGCCGAATGTGGCCGGCTTTTCGATTCACCTGCTGCCGGCGTTTGGCACGCTGCTTGCGATCGCGTTTCTTGGCGAGCGCTTCGAGACCTTTCACGTCTGGGGAGTGGTCGGCATATTTGCGGGCGTAGCGATGGCGACTTTGGGGAGGCGTAGGTGAAGCAGGCGCCATCGTGGCGATACAAATGACAGGAATTATGTTGTTTAGGTAGAGTGGTAATAGAGTTTAACAATAAAATGTCAGTATTAATTAGCATCATAACGGCTGCGATGGCAGTGCGGCAAGTCATGCTAAGGTGCGCCATTCACAGCGGGGTGAGGAGAGTGCGATGAAGATTCTAGTGCGACTGATGTCGTTGGTGCTGTGGGGCATTGCCCATTCCCTGCAAGCCCAGACCTATCCTGCCAAGCCGATTCGTTTCATCGTCGGGGTGCCTGCGGGAACCAACACGGATGTGGCGGCGCGGCTCTTCGCCGCTCCCATGCGCGCCCGGTTGGGCCAGCCCATCTTGGTGGAGAACCGGGCGGGCGGCAATCTCACCATCGCTGCGAACGTCGTTGCCAAGGCAGACCCCGACGGCTACACCCTGTTCTTCGGCGCGGTAACGCCGTTCCAACCGACCTTTGTCAAGAACAACGCTGTCGATGCGCTGGCCGAGCTGGCTCCGGTGTCGATGGCATCATCGTCCGAATACCTCATGTCGGTGAGTGCGAAAGTGCCGGCCAACAACTGGAATGAAGCGCTTGCCTGGGTCAAGGCCAATCCGGGGAAAGTCAATTTTGCATCGTTGGCGCCGTTCTTCGACATCATCATGAGCATGCTCAAGCAGCGCAACGGGCTCGTCTACACCAGCATTCCCTACACGGCGACGTCACAGGCGCTGCCGCAGTTGCTCTCGGGGGATCTGCATATCGTGTTGTCGGCGGCGCCCTTTTTTGCGCCCTATATCCGGGAGGGCGGCATACGACCATTGTTTTCCACGGGGCGCTCGGCGATGTTTCCGGCGGTGCCAACAGCAGGCGATGTCGGGCTGGGCGAATTGGACGCGCTGCGTTTCAATCTCAGCATATGGGCGCCCCTGAAGACGCCCAAGGAAGCCATACAAGTGGTTAGCGATGCGACCATCGCCGCCGCCAGGGTTCCCGAGGTGGTCGAGCAGTACCGCAAGCTGTTCGGCACCGATCCGCAGGGCTCCACGCCTGAAGAAACGCGCCGCATCGTTGCCGCGGAACTCAAGGCATGGGCTGAGCTCGCGCGGCTCGCCAATTACGCCCCGCAGTAGAGGGGCAAGGGTTGGGGTGGCCCCACCTTTATTTCAATACTCTACTCGTCGTTCCAATACGACGGATCTTCCTTGGAGCGCACGCCGTACTGGTAGACATCGGGCGTGGCGGGCGGGGCAACCTTGCGGGTTTCGCGCCAGTCGCGGATGAACTTGCGGTGGGCTATTTTCCACACGCCGTTGCGCCGCTCCAGGCGGTCGATGTAGCGCCCGCCAGAGCAGTCGAGGTATTCGCCGGTATCGTCCCTGCGCTTCAACACCGGGGCGACGTAGCACTCGGTGCGCGCGACATCGCCGTCGATGCGAAACCGGAAGTTGGTGATGGGGTGCATGCTGGAGACGTAGTTCTTGAGCAGGAATGGCACCACCCAGGTCACGAAGTCCTTGGCCGTGCCCTTGAATACGCCGTGGTCATCGGTTCCGTCTTCATGGAATGCATTGCGAATACCCTCGGCATCGCAGCGGTCGACGGCATGGCAATAGTCGAACAACACTTTCTGGATGGCCTGCTCGTCGAGCAGGCGCTGGATTTCCGGTGCGTGCGGCATGTGGATCCTCCGTTCGGTCTGAAATGAGTGCGCTGTTCTCGGTTGCGAGGCGAAGGGGCGCGATGCCCGGACGCATCCACCGGTGCATGAACTTTACAGCACTCGTGAATCCGATTTGTTCCCGCGCGTGAGCAACCGTGCTCCGCGGGATTTCCGGGTTAGCATCGCGTGCATGGAATGGTGGCGGGAATCGAACGGCGGGTGGCTCGCTGCAATGCTTGCGATGTGCCTGTGCGCGTGTGTGGCAAGTCCGGCTGGTGACGCCGAATTCGACGACAGTTTCGACCCGGCGTGGATGTCCGTCATTTCGGTGGAGCGCTCCGCTTTGCAGGGATTTTGCCTGCGCGAAGACCGGCAAAATCTGCTCGGGTGCGCAAGGCCATATCACGACCGGGGCAACGACCCGACGCGGTCAGACGGGGCGAGCTCGGCGGCAGGGCGGGGTTCTTGCATCATCTATGTCGCCCGCGAACTGGTCAAAGACAGCGTGAGCTTCGACTACGTGCTGCGGCACGAAGCCAAGCATTGCCGCGGGTGGCGTCACACGGCAGACTGAAAAACGCGCCGGTCGGCGGGCATCCGCTAGTGGAACACCCAGGTGTCCATCGCAAGGGCTGCGAGTTCGACGTCCTCATACACCCGCACGGCGCGCGCGGCTTCGGCGCCGCCGGCACCGAAAGCGACATGCAGCGGCAGGAAATGTTCTTCGCTCGGGTGGGCGCGCACTGCGTTCGGCGCGCGCTGCCGGTAGTCGGCGAGCGCCTGGGCGTCACCGGCTTCAAGCGCCACTTTTACCCATTGCTGGAACTCCCGCACATAGGGCAATGGCGAGGCGGGGGCCCCGCCCCGCATGGCCGAAAACGCCTCCCGGAGGTTGTGCGTGAGGTTGCCCGATCCCATGACGAGCACGCCTTCGTCGCGAAGCGGTGCAAGCTTGCGCCCGAGGTCGATGTGGTGAGCGGCGCCGAGACCCGTCTGCACGGAGATCTGCACCACCGGAATATTCGCCTCCGGATACATGTGCAGGAGTTGCGACCATGCGCCATGGTCGAATCCGCGCGAGCCGTCGATGCCTGCGCGCTCGCCTTGGTGTTTGAGCAGGTCGCGCACGCGCGCGGCGAGTTCGGGCGATCCGGGGGCCGGGTAGCGCAGTTGGTAGAGCGGTTCCGGAAATCCGTAGAAGTCGTGCACCGTTTCCGGGTGTGCCGCCTCGGTGAGGGTGGGCAGTTCCGCCTCCCAGTGCGCCGAGGCAACCAGTATCGCCTTGGGGCGCGGGAGCGTCTTCGCCAAAGCCGCCCAGGACGCTCCCAGTGCGCCAGGTTCCAGGGCGTGCATGGGCGAGCCGTGGGAGATGAATACGCTAGGGAGGCGGGGCATGTTGCCTATCTGTGTTGGTGGTTACGCGGTCGTGGTTCTTAAAGCGCGGCCGAGCCTGCGCGGCAGGCCGTGCGGTCCCAGCAGTTAGCAGCGCCGCCGAGCTTGCGTAGCAGGCGGCGCGGTCCCTCCCTATCCACCCATGCCTTCGGCCTTCATGGCTTCGAGCACCTTGGGGCGCATGCAGCAGCGTCCGGCATACGCCGCCATCGCAGGCCAGCGGTTCAGGTCGAGATTGAAGAAGCGCGTCCAGCTGAGCATGGTGAACAGGTAACCATCGGCCACGGTGAACTGGTCGCCCATCAGGAACTGCTTGCCTTCGAGCGCCTTGGACAGGTAGTCCATGCGTTTCTCCACGTTCCCCATGACGACCTTCTTCCACTCCTCGGGCATGTTGGGCGCGAACAGCGAACCGAATGTCTTGTGCACTTCGGAGGTAAGATAGTTGAGCCATTCCTGCAGTCGGTAGCGCTCCATGGTGCCTGCCTTGGGGGCGATGTTCGCCGCCGGATTCAGGTCGGCGACGTATTGCACGATGGCAGGGCCTTCGGTGAGCACCTGGCCGTCGTCGAGTTCCAGTGCCGGGACGGAGCCCTTGGGATTGATCGTGAAGTAGTCGCGGCCGTCGGCCGTCTTTTTCGCGCGCAGGTCCACTTTGACCAGTTCGAAAGGTATGCCGGCTTCACGCAGGGCGATGTGCGGGGACAACGAACAGGCGCCGGGTGAGAAATACAGTTTCATTACGTGCTCCTCCTGGAAGTGAATGCAGCGGATTGATCTGAAAAAATTCGGGGTAGCGGATTCTTGCATCAAATCTAGGTGCCGGGTGGTTGTGGCGCGCCCGGCACGGTCCCTGATCATTGCTCACGCGAGTTTGGCGATACTCCCGTCGCGCAACAGATTGGCGACGGCATACTTTCCGTCGCCGAGCAGCGCCTGCGCAACCGCGGCTATGACGAGAAAGGCCGGGTATTCCCAGCCACCATTGGCATTGGTGAAAAGCCAGCCATTGCCTGCGTGAACGAATAGGGCGCCGAGCAAGACTGGCACCAGCGCTGCGGATACCCAGCGCGACCAGGCGCCCATCAGGATCAACGCGCCGCCGACCAGTTCGGCCACGGTCACTACATAGGCGAGGGGGCCGGGCAGGCCGACAGATTCGAAGAACTGAACGGTCCCCGGCATGGTGAACACGGCGTACTTCAGAAGGGCATGGGCGATGAACATGACGCCCAGGGCGATGCGCAGAACCAGTGCGGCGTAAGGTGCGGTGCGATTGTCGATCATTGTTTTCTCCAAAAAGTTATATGTTTCATTGGGTTGAAGTTGATATGACTGGAGGGCGCTGGTGGCCTTGCGCTTTTCCCCCAGTCCATGGCGAGTATTATCAGTATTCCTTTAACTGGGACAAATAGCACTATTTGTAATTAACTATCCCTGTTTAGGAGATAATCGGCCATGGATCAGCTCTTGGCCATGAAAGTGTTTGTTCAGGTCGTCGAATCGGGCAGTTTTGCCCGGGCGTCGGAGCGGCTGGGAATCTCGACCACGGCCTGCTCGCGCCGTGTCGCCGATCTGGAGGCCCATCTGGGCGGCCGACTGCTCAACCGGACCACGCGCAAGCTGAGCCTGACCGAAAGCGGGCGTGCGTTTCACGATCGATCGCTGCAACTGCTCGCCGATCTCGATGAGGCGGAGCGGCTGGTGGCCCAGTCGGCCGAAGCCCCGCGCGGCACCCTGCGGATCACCTGCTCGACCAATTTCGGCATGCGCCAGCTTGCGCCCGCCATTGCGGCGTTCATGAGCCGATACCCCGAGATGAAGTTCGATGTGTCCTTGTCGGATCGCATCGTGGATATTGTCGAAGAGGGATTCGACCTCGCGGTGCGTATTGGCACCCTCGGCTTGCAGAACCTGGTGGCGAGAAAGCTTGGCGAATCGCGCATGATCGCGTGCGCATCGCCTGCCTACCTGGCTGCGCGCGGGACTCCGCAGCGACCAGAAGATCTGGTGAAGCACAACTGCCTTACCTACGCGTATGGGCCGCCGGTCGGGCAGTGGACGTTCCGCGGTGCGGGCGTTGCGACTGAAAACGGGCGAGCTGGCAAGGTCGGCGCAGAAATCGTGGTCCGCGTTGCCGGGAACCTGCATTCCAATAATGGCGACATGCTTGTCGCGGCCGCCGCCGAAGGTGCAGGCATCGCCTGGGAGCCGAGCTTCATTGTCGCGCCGCAACTGCGCGAGGACCGGCTTGTTCCGATCCTTGCCGCGTTCGAGTCGCCGCCGCTCGACATCTGGGCTGTCTATCCGAGCCGCAGGCACTTGTCGGCCAAGGTACGAGTCTTCATCGACTTCCTTGCCGAGCGCTTCAAGCAGTCAGGCGACTGGACCCTGTCGGCGCGCATTGCGTCCTGAGTTGTACCCGCCAGCGGATTCGTCGCAAGGCGCCAGGTGCTGTCGGGTAGAATCGGGCCCATGACGAACCCATCCACGTTTGACGATATTCTGGTCGAAATCAAGGACCTGCATTTCTCCTACGGCAACCGGCCGCTGTTCAAGGGACTTTCGCTGAAAATCCCGCGCGGCAAGCTGGTCGCCATCCTCGGCGCGAGCGGATGCGGCAAGACGACGCTGCTGCAGATGATCGGCGGACAAAAAACGCCGGATCGCGGCGAGGTGGTGGTGGACGGGCAGGTGGTGCATACGCTGGGCAACGATGCCCTGTACGAATTGCGCAAGAAAATGGGCATGATGTTCCAGGCAGGCGGACTGTTCACCGACATATCCACGTTCGAAAATGTCGCCTTCCCCCTGCGCGAGAACACCAAGCTGCCTGAACCTGTCATTCGAGAACTGGTGCTGATGAAGCTCAATGCAGTCGGCCTGCGCGGTGCGGCACGCCTGATGCCGAGCGAACTCTCCGGCGGCATGTCGCGGCGCGTGGCGCTGGCCCGGGCCATTGCGCATGACCCGATCCTGTCCATGTACGACGAGCCGTTCGCCGGCCTTGACCCGATATCGCTCAACCTGATCGCCGAACTCATACGGCGCCTGAACGA
>CANJXQ010000056.1 GCA_947478805.1 Betaproteobacteria bacterium
AATGCCGCTTTCACGCCGACAGCAGACGAAATTGCCGCGGCCGAACGCGTGCTCGCCGCCTTCGCACCCACGGGCGGCGGTGCCGTGCTGGTCGATGGCGCGATGGCCGATCCGCCGCACCTGCGCCGCGCCCGCAAGGTCCTCGCCCGGATCCGCAAGTAGACCAACCTCAGAGAACGTGACAAGAGCCTGGCGACGTTCGCCAGGCACTCGCCGACAACCCCAGGAGATTCGCTTGAGCAGCCACAATCACGCACCAGATCCGAACGCCCCGCCCGATACCGTCCTCGCCTTTGCCAAGCACGCGGCGAGCATCACTTACGCCGATCTGCCGGCGAATGCCGTCACGGCGGCCAAGTGGTCCATCATGGACACCATCTCCTGCATGCTGGCCGGCAGCCGCGGTCCCTCGGCACTCGCCCTGCTGGAAGTGGCCACGTCCTGGGGCGGCGTGGCGGAGAGCACGGTTACCGGGCATGACGTGAAACTCCCCGCCTACCTCGCCACCATGGTGAACTGTGGCATGGTGCACCAGCACGATTTCGACGACACGCACGACACCGCCGTCTGCCACCCCACCTCGGCATCGCTGAACGCCGCGCTATCCACCGCGGAATCGGTCGGGGGCGTGGATGGAAAGACACTGCTCGCCGCCATCGCCATCGGCGTGGACATACAGTGCCGCCTCGCGCTGGCGCTGAAGGGAACCTTGTGGGATTACCACTGGGTGCGCGCCCCCATGGTCGGAATCTTTGGCGCCGCCGTGTCGGCCGGCAAGATCTACAAGCTCGACGCAGACGGCATGCACAACGCCATGGGCCTGTCCCTCCCGCAAGTTGCCGGCACGCTGGAGTCCGTGACCGGCGTGCGCTCGGCCGTGCGCACCATGCGTGACGGCCTGATCTACAAGGACGCCATCCTTGCCGCAAAACTCGCTTCGCGCGGCGTGCGCGGCGAGGATCGCGTGTTCGACGGCCCCTACGGCCTGTACGCCGCGTACTTTCGCAGCGACTACGAGCGCAGCGTGCTGACCCATGAACTGGGCCAGCGCTTCGAAGGCGCCAACGTATCGCTCAAGCCATGGCCCTTCTGCCGCCACACCCATGGCACCCTCACCGCGCTGCTGGAAGTGCTGGAGGAAAACGCCGGCGCCGAGGTGAAGGACGTTCTGCTCTATGTGGGCAAGGGCAATGCGATCATCTGCGAGAAGGCCTGGCCCACCACCAGCATCGATGCCCTGTGCAACCTGGTGTTCGCCTGCAGCGTGGCGGTGGCGCATCGCGCCGTGCCGCTGGAGGCCGTGGAAACCCAAGCGCTCAACGCGCCTGCGGTGGTCGCCGCCGCCGGCAAGATCCGCTTCGAGGTCGAGGCCGCAATGGAAAAATACGGCACCATCGAGCCTGGGCATGTGGTCGTCACTTTTGCCGACGGCAGGAAGGTGGAACGCTACGTCGATCGCGCGCTGGGCCATCCGAGCAACCCCATGTCCATCCCGCGTATCCGCGCCAAGATGGAAAACTGCATGGGCTACGTGCAGTTGCCCGATGTGAAGAGCCGCGCGCAGAAGCTCATCGATACGGTGATGGACCTGGAAAACATGAAGGATGTCCGCGCTCTGGGCGACTTGATGCGACGCTGAGGGTTTGACAGGCGATGATCGCTATAATCTCGGGGGCGCAACGCCCATTGTCATTGCAGCAGGAGGGGTAACGGAATGACCGGATCACCAACCAAGCCTCGGCACCTGCCACTTGCCGGGATACGCGTGCTCACGGTGGATAACTATTTCGCCGGCAATTACGGCCCGCTGCTCCTCGCCGCGCACGGGGCGGAGGTCATCAAGATCGAGCAGCCCGGCAGCGGCGACCCGCTGAGGAAAGACGCGCCCTACTTCGATCCGGACACCAAGAAGCTTCCGCACGGGGTGTTGCGCCTGATGCGCGGCAAGTCCAGCGTGGCGCTCGATATTCGCAAGGACCCGGGCAAGAGCGTTATGCGCGAACTCATCGGAACGGCCGATGTTTTCTGGACCAACCTGCGCCCCCAGGCGGCCAAGCGCATCGATCTGGATCCGGAAACCGTGCAGGGCCTCAACCCGAACATCATCTACGCCTCGGTGAGCGGCTTCGGGTTGCCGGGTGAGAAATCCAGCCCGTTCAGCAATGAGCCGGCATTCGACATCATCATCCAGGCGCTCACGGGGCTGATGTCGCGCAATGCCGATCCTGACGGCACGCCGCAATACAGCGGCCTTGCCGTGGGCGACCAGGTCACCAGCCTGTTCGCGGCCTTTGGCGTCGTGATGTCCCTGTATGCGCGCAAGCTAGGCATGCCGGCCGCCTCGGTGGATGTCGCCATGTTCGATGCCATGTTCGCGCTGAATGAAAAAACCTTCAGCCTCTTCGCCATGGATGGCGTGGTTCGCCCGCCGCGCATCTCGGCCACCAATTCGCCGTTCGGCGCTTACCGCGGCAAGGACGGCTACCTTGTCATCGGCGTCGGGGGCAACATCCTCTGGGAGCGTTTTTGCAAGGCCATCGGCCGCGAGGACCTGTGGACCCGCGAGGACCTGAACACCGGTGTCAAGCGCGTCAATCTGGAGAAGTCGGTCGTCAGGCCCTGCATTGAGGAGTGGCTGCGCGACCGGACGGTGCGCGAGGCGAGCCAAATTCTTCTCGCACACGAAGTGCCTTCTTCGCCGATCCTGGACGTGGACAGCCCGATCTACCTCGAGCAGGCGCGCATTCGCGGGGTCGCGGCCGACCTCGATGTGCCGGGCAAGCCCCCGCTGACCCTGGTGCAGAGCCCGGTACGCATGTGGGACCAGGAGCCGACCAACCTTCCCATGCCGCCCGCCCTGGGAGAGCACACCGAGCACATCCTGCGAGACTGGCTGAAGATGGATGACCGGCGGATCGCAGCTTTGCGCGAGGCGGGTGCCATTAACTGAAAAAATTGCCAGGCTCGCGCACTTGCTGCCAGCAACCGATGTTGAACCGAGGACAACGCCCATGACAGTCTCGAAACCCTACCTGATGCGCTGCGCGATGTTCGCCATTGCCGGACTGCTTGCAACCGCAGCGTCGGCACAGAACTTTCCGAACCGCCCGCTGAAAATCATCGTTGCCTACTCGGCCGGCACCGGCTCGGACATCGTGGCGCGTATCATTGCCCCGCCGCTGTCGGAGCGCATCAAGCAACCGGTACTCATCGAGAACCGCGTGGGTGCCGGCGGGATCGTCGGCACCCAGACCATCAAACAGTCAGCGCCCGACGGCTACACCATCGGCGTCATCGTTTCCGGCAATGCCATCCAGCCCTTCCTCGTGAAGGACATGCCCTTCGACATCCGCAAGGACTTCGTGCCGCTCACCCTGATGTACTCCGGCCCGGTGGTCATGACCGTGCCGCTCTCGGTTCCAGCGAAGACGCTCGGCGAGTTCATCACCTGGGCAAGAGCCAATCCGGGCAAGGTTTTCTTCGGCTCCGTGGGCACCGGCACCACCAGCCACATGGCCGGTGAATTGCTGAAACAGCTGGCGGGCATCGACATGACGGTAGTCCCGTTCAAGGGCACGCCCGAAGTCTATGCAGCGATGTTCACCGGCGACATCCACATGCTGTTCGACAATTACGCCACGCCGCGGGCGCAGGTCGAAGCGGGCAAACTGCGCGTGCTGGCAGTGGCCAGCGCCAAGCGCTGGCCCACGCTGCCCAATGCGGCGACGGTAGCAGAAACCTTCCCCGGTTTCGAAGTCCGCTTCTGGACCGGGTTCGTGGCGCCTGCAGGCACGCCCAAGGACATCACGGACAAGCTCGCCGCCGACATCACCGCGGTGATGAACACGCCGGAAATCAACAAGCGCATTGCCGACACCAGTGTCGAACCGGGCGGCGGTACCCCCGCAGAATTCGCACAGCTCATTGCCTCGGACACTGAGAAATGGTCCAAGGTGGTGCAGAAGGCCGGCATGAAAATGCAGTAGGGACCGGTTGCCGAGCAGCACGTACTTTTCGCCACGGAGAAATGACATGCGCCTGACCCGTTTTGCATGCGCGCTCTTGATGCTGGCGGTCCCTTTGCTTGCGGGAACCAGCCCCGTCAGCGCACAAGACTTTCCCAACCGACCGCTGCACTTGATCGTTCCCACACCCAGCGGTACCTCGACCGACATCATCGCGCGACTGGTTGCCAACGAACTGTCGCAACGCATCAAGCAGGCGGTGGTTGTGGACAACAAGACCGGCGCAGGCGGCCTCGTGGGCGTGAATGCCCTCAAGCAGGCCACGCCGGACGGCTACACGTTCGGCCTGCTGGTATCGGGCAACGTGATCCAGCCTTGGCTGCAGAAAGACATCCCTTTCGATGTGCGGCGCGATTTCACGCACCTCACGCTGATGTACACAGGAGAATACATCCTGACCGTGCCCGCAGCATTCCCCGCCAACACCTTGACTGAGTTCATCGCCTTTGCCAAGGCCAATCCAAAAAAGGTGTTCTTCGGGTCGGCCGGTACGGGGACGACCACACACCTGTCCGGCGAGAAACTCAAGCAAGCCGCTTCGGTAGAGATTACCCACATCCCGTTCAAGGGCTCGCCGGCGGTCTACGCCGCGATGCTGGGTGGTGACGTGCAGGCTTATTTCGACCTCTATGGCACAGCCAAGCCCCTGCTCGATGGTGGGCGCGTGCGCGCCTTGGGAGTCACCAGCAGGACACGCATGGCCGCGTTGCCCCAGGTTCCCGCCATCGCGGAGAGTTACCCGGGCTTTGAAGTCACAGTCTGGACCAGCTTCGCCTACCCAGCCGGGACGCCAAAAACCGCAGTCGAGCGGCTGACGGCAGATCTGCGCGCAGCGTTCCAGGTTCCCGAACTGCGCAGGCGGCTGGCAGAGAATGGGGTCAACCCGGGCGGCAACTCCCCCGAAGAGCTGACACAATTCATCAACGGCGAGTTCGAGAAGTGGGGAAAGACGATTCAGGCGGCAGGCTTGAAACCCGAGTGATGAGCATGTGGATGTGCCATCACGGCCACAAACAATTTTCAATCATCTTGACGGAGGGTAATGATCATGGACGAATACTCGAAACCTAAGCAAAGCGATGCGGAAACGGCCAAGCGCATCATTTCCGACTTGAAGCTCTTCAAGGGCTTTCAGAGCGTCACGCCCTACGTTCCTGGGCGTCGTCCGTTCTTCAAGTACCGCGACCTCGGCGTGAAGGGTGCGACCAATGGCCGCGCGCGCGCCAACAAGTCCGATTCCATCGCCAGCATGGTGGAACCCACGGGCTGGCACTATCACCTGTGCGATTTCCAGTTCATTTACTGGCTCAAGGGCGAGATCAAGCTCGAGTTCGAAGACGGAACCGTGGCGACCTTCGTGGCGGGGGACGCCTGCTTCATTCCCGGAGGCCTGTGCCATAACGAGATCTACGTTTCGGGTGACAAGGAAGCAATCGAGTTCTCCATGCCGGGCGAAATCGGCACGGTCAATGTCGAGCGCCCGGCACACCTGCCTGCGGTGCTGCGCCCCGTCGACAACGCGCATCCGGAATAAGCGGCGGAGGGGCGGCAGATGGATCTCGGGCTTCGCGGCAGCACAGTGCTGATTACCGGTGGGTCACGCGGCATTGGTGCCGGGACGGCGCGCACTTTCGCGGCTGAAGGAGCAGACCTGATCCTCGTCGGGCGCGATGAATCAGCGCTGGCGAAGACGCGCGCCGACATCCTCACCAGCGCCGGGGTGAACGTCGAGACGGCGCGCTGCGACTTGTCCTCGGGCGCGGCGGTGATGCAACTCGCCGAACAGTACGGTGCGCGGATCAACATCCTCGTCAACAACGCCGGCGCCGTGCCGGGCGGAGATCTCTTTGCCGTGCCGGAAGCGCGCTGGCGCGAGGGCTGGGACACCAAGGTATTCGCCTACGTGAACATGTGCCGCGCCTTTTACCCGCACCTCAAGGCGCGCGGGGGCGGCGTTATCGTCAACGTGCTCGGCACCGGCTCCTTGCAGAAGCGCTTCGATTACATCTGCGGCGGCATGGCGAATGCTTCGCTGGACTTTTTCACCGAAACGCTGGGGGCGCACAGCCCCGTCGACAACATCCGCGTCGTCGGCGTCAGCCCCGGGCCGGTGGCCACCGAGCGTTACAAATCGATTACCGAACAACGCCTGCAATCCAACCCGGGCATGACGCTACCCAAGACCGCGTTCGGGCGCATCGCGACCCCCGAGGAGTTGGGGCAGACCATTGCGTTTGTCGCCTCGCCGCGTTCCGCCTACACCTCCGGGACGATCGTAACGGTTGACGGCGGCATGTCGGTGCGCAAGTACGCCCCCCTTTAGAGGGACCACACGGGTTAAAGGACCGCGCCGCCTGCTGCGCAGGCTCGGCGGCGCTGATGAGTCCGGACCGCGCCGCCTGCTGCGCAGGCTCGGCAGCGCTGATGGGTCCGGACCGCGCCGCCTGTTGCGCAGCCTCGGCAGCGCTGATGAGCCCGGACCGCGCCGCCCGCTGCGCAGGCTCGACCGCACCGATGAGTCAAAACAAGTCTGCTATGCGCGCAACACTTCCACCACGCGGGCGAGCTTTTCCATCTGGGAAAATTCGTCGTACATGGGATTGAGCACCAACTCCGTGGCCCCCGATTCCATCAGCGCGTGCAGTCGATCCGCGCACAGGCTCGGCGGACCGTAGACGGCGACGCGCTCGGCAACACCAGGCTTGCGATAAACGAAATCCAGCGGTGGTGCGAGGCGCGCGAGAGCCGTGCTTGCCTCATCCTCGACCGCGATATAGACACGCTTGGCAACCGGAAACGATGCAGCATCGCGCCCGGCGGTACCCAGCGCCTCCTTGAGTACACGCGATTGAACGACGAAATCTTCCAGCGAGGAGGAGCCGGAGCCGATCCATCCGTCACCCAGCCTGGCGGCACGCTCCAGCGCCACAGGCGTCCGCGCGCCGATCCATATGGGCGGATGCGGCCGTTGCACTGGCTTGGGCTGCAGCCAGGCCCCGGTGAACGAATGCAGTTCTCCCGAGTAATTGGCCGCGCCCTCTGACCACAGCGCACGCAGCGCGCCGATGCCCTCAATGAGGTGTGTCGCGCGCTGGCCGGTCCGGAAACCGAACGCCGCCGCAGCTGGATCCCTGCCGCCCAACCCGACGCCCACGGTGATCCTTCCGCCGGAGAGCACATCCATGGTCGCCAGATCGCGCGCGAGCTGCGCCGGATTCCGCCTTGGCAGGATCAACACCGCGACACCGACACGCAATCGCGTCGTAACTGCCGCGACATGCGTCATGACATGCAGCGGGTCGAGCGATGGATCTTCGGCGTGCTCCTCTCCCACCGCATGGTCCACCGCCCATGCCGACCAGAAACCGAGTTCCTCGGCGCGCCGCGCGAATGTCGCGAGCGGTGCGTCGATGGCGGTCGGCAGGCCGATGGAGAAGCGGGTCGTTTGCGCCATGCATTGTTCCTTCCGTTGTGGCGTCCTTGTAGCACGGGCGCACCCGCCAGCACAATCCAGTGCGCAAAACGGCGCATCAACCGACGATGCAAGCACAAGCGCGGCCGGGTGCGCGCCATGCTAAATTGAACGCCAGCTACCTCTATCAAATTCGCAACCGGGAGAACCCATGCCAGTCAGCCGCAAGGAACTCGAGCGCATCATGCGTGAACATGTCCGCTCCGAAGGCGAGCAGGATTACGACGTGTTACGCGGCACGCTGCACCACAATGTCGAATACGAGGTCAAGGCGCCCTGTTACCCCGACGACCCCAACCCCTACGGGCTCTTCAAGGGCGCCGATGTCTACATCGAGATGTGGAAGCGGTTGTTCCAGATTTTCGTGTCGTACAAGATCGAGATCGACGACCTGCAGATCGACGATTCTTGCCTGCGCGCCTGGGTGCGCATCAAGGCCACCGCGATACCGCGCGAGGACTTCAACGGACTGCCCAAGGGCAAGCCGATGAACTGGTGGTCTGCAGCCCAATGCGACTTCGATCATGAAGGCCGCATGGTCAAGGAAACCGTTTATGGTTCTTTCCCGCCGGTGATGGCGGGCTACAACCGCATGAAGGAGTTTGTCGGGCGTTGAGCGCCTGCTCAGGGATTTACGCCGCTCCCAGCGGCCCACGCAGCAGGCGCCCCGGCGTTGCCCCCGTGGGCTCGTTGTCCCGTAGCAGCACTTCACCGCCAACGACCGTCGCGGCGATGCCTGTGCCCTTCTGCTTCAGGCGCAGGCCGTTGGCAGGCAGATCTGTCGCGGCAACCGGCATTCCCGGCCCGACCCGCTCGGCATCGAACACGACAAGATCCGCGGCGTAACCCTCGGCAAGCAGTCCGCGCTGTGGCAAACAGAACGCCATGGCCGCATCGAAAGTCAGCTTGCGCACCGCCTCCTCCAGCGTGAAGGCCTTTTCCTTCCGGACCCAGTAAGCGAGCAGGTGGGTCGGCATGGATGAATCGAGGATCTGGCTCACGTGTGCGCCCGAATCCGACCCGCCCAGGATCGAGTGTGGATGACGCAGCATGGTCAGCACGTCGTCCAGTTCGAGGTTGCCGATCGGTTGCACGAAAAAGCGCTCCAGCCGGCTCGCAATGCCGATGTCGATGAGCACATCGGCCGGCGTTGTCCCTCTTTCGCGCGCAAGCTCGGCCAGCGTGCGATAGGGACCGGTGGGCGCGTTCAGCTCCATCATGATGTCCCAGTCCGGCGGGCGCATCTCCGGCCCAATGGCATCCGTCTTGTAGGGTCCGTGCATCGCCTCCTGCACCAGGCGCGCGCGCGTGCTCGGGTCCTGCATGGCGCGCAACTGCTCGGCCACAGGCTTGGCCCGGACCACGCTCCAGGTCGGCAGGTGATCGAAGGGCAGTCGCGTGCCAAATCCAATCACCGACTGGAACTGGCGCGCAACAACCTGCGTCACCATGCGTCCGCCGCGCGCTGCTGCATCCTCGGTCAGCGCCATCATCTCGCGCCACGCGTTTCCTTGGGCGGGCAATTTGAGCGTGATGTAGGTCATCGGCCGTCCGCTCTCCACTGCCAGATCGCGCATGGCGGCCTGCTTGGCGGCACGGTCGGCGTCGTCTCCCCAGTTATCGGGCGTGATTTCGAACAACCCCGCATTGAGACGGCCCAAGACGCCAACCAGTTCGCGCACCTCATCCCATGCGGCAACCCGGCTCGCCACCGGCTTGCCCTCGGAGGTGAAATGCCGCGAACGCGAGGTGGAAAATCCGATGGCTCCGGCTCGCATTGCCGATTCCAGCTCGCGTTTCATCGCCGCCAGGTCGTCGTCGGTGGCCTTCTCTTCGAAGGCGCGCTGGCCCATGACGTAGGTGCGAAGCGCGCTGTGGCCGATGAAGCCCGCGTAGTTGATGCCCTTGGGCAGCGCATCGACTGCATCCAGGTACTCAGGGAAAGTTTCCCAACTCCACTTGACGCCCGCAAGCAGCGTGGCGCGATCCATGTCCTCTGCGCGCTCCAGGTTGCGCAGGCACAGGTCCTTTTCCGCTTCTCGGCAGGGCGCGAGGGTGAAGCCGCAATTTCCCATCACGGTCGTCGTGACGCCGTGCCAGGCAGGACAGGTGCCCAGCGGATCCCAGAACACCTGCGCATCCATGTGCGAATGCACTTCGATGAATCCCGGCGCCACGATGTGGCCCTCGGCATCGACCTCGCGCTTGCCTTTCTCGCGAATGCGGCCGATCGAGGCGATACGATCGCCAACAACGCCGACGTCGGCGCGAAAGCGTGCGCGCCCGGTGCCATCGATGACGGTGCCGTTTCGAATCACGAGGTCAAATGCCATGCCAATCTCCTTGCGGTGCTATTTTCGATTCAGTGTCGCCAGCGTTACTGCGGCTGGATGCCGGCATTCTTCGCCACGTCGCCAAACATCTTGGCCTGCTGGGCGAGTTTCCTGGCGGCAACTTCCGGGGTCTCGATGGAAATCTCCGATTGCAATTTAGTGAACTGCGCCTTCACCTCGGGTTGCGACAGCGCGAACACCGCCGCAGAGTACAGCTTGTCCATCGCCGCCTTGGGCGTGCCCGCGCGAACGTTCATCGAGGTGCTCTGCCCCGGCACCTGTGGCAGACCGAGTTCCGCGAAGGTCGGCGTGTTCGGTAGCGAGGGCAGCCGATTGACCCCGGTCACGGCGAGCACGTTGATCTTGTCGCCCCAGGTCGCCACCGCCGCCTCGCCGAGGATGCCCATCTGGATTTCCCCGCCGGCCACGGCCTGCTGGTAGGGGCCTGCCGCCGCATAGGGCACACGCACCACATCGAGGCCGGATTCGCGAAGGATGATTTCCATCACCAGGCGCACCGCCGGGCTCGGGTCGCCATAGTTCAACTTGCCCGGGTTGGCCTTGGCATAGGTGACCATGTCGCGAAAGTTCTTGTAGGGCATCTTTGCCGACGCCGACAGTGTGGAGCGCGTGTCCACCAGGCCAATTAGCGGCGGCAGGTCGTTGTGCGGGTCAAAGCGCAGGTCCTTGGCCAATAGCGGCAATGTCGCCAGCACGGACACTGTGGAAGTCACGATAGTGTAGCCGTCGGCAGGGGCCTGTTTGGCCACGTACTCCAGGCCGATGATGTTGTTCGCACCCGGGCGGTTTTCCACGATCACCGCCTGGCCCAGCGATTTCGCCATGTCCGGCGCCATGATGCGCGACAACAAGTCGAGGATCGTGCCGGCGGAGTTGGGCACGACGATGCGCACCAGCTTGTTCGGGAAATCCTGCGCCCCGGCCATGATCGGGGCCAGTGCGCCGGCCGCTCCGAGAACCATCGATGCGGCAACCGCAGCCGCGCCCGACCATGCAGCGCACCCGGACTTTCGTGTGTATCCCATGGCTTCTCCTCCCGCTGATTGACTTGTCATGATGGTAGCGTTACTGCGGCTTGATGCCGACGCTGTTTGCGATCTCTGTAAACAGTTTCGCCGTGTCGGCCATGCTGCGTGCTGCCGCCTCCGGCGCGGCACCCACGATCTCCAGCCGGATCTTCGCGTACTGTGCCTTCACCTCGGGTAATTGCAGCGCCTGTGTCGCCGCGGCAAACAGCTTGTCAACAATCGGCTTGGGCATGCCCGCGGGTGAATGCATCGAGAATGCGTTGTTGCGTGTCTTCAGTTGGCCCAGTTCAGCGAAGGTCGGCACGCCGGGGAAAGTCGCCAGCCGTGTCTGGCCGGTGACCGCCACGGCGCGCGCCTTCTCGGCGAAGTTCAGCAATGCGGACTCGCCGATAAAGCCGATGTGGAACTCTGCACCGACCATGCCACGAAGGTAGTCCCCACCACTCTTGTAGGGAATGTGCACCATGGTGAGGCCGAGATCGCGCAGGATGGCTTCGGTGTAAAGCCGACCGATGACGCTACTGGTGCCAAAGTTGTACTTACCCGGATTGGCGCGCACTTCGGCCACCAGTTCACTGAAGCTCTTCCACGGGACCGATGCCGCCGAGCCCAAGAGGAAGCGTCCCTCCGCGATCGCAATCACCGGCGGCAGGTCCTTCACCGGGTCGAAACGCAGATCGTTGCGGATCAGGGGCAGGATGATGAGGTCCCCCACCAGGATCGAACCCACCGTATAACCATCAGGAACAGCCTTTGCCACCGCCTCGTAACCGATGATGCTGTCCGCGCTCGGGCGATTGTCTACCACCACCGGCTGGCCGAGGGTCTTGGTGAGCTCCGGCGAGATGATGCGGGCTGTCAGGTCGAGCAAGGTTCCGGGGGAATTGGCGACGATGTAGCGTATTGGCTTGCTGGGATACTCCTGCGCCGATGCAATGCCCGCAGCCAGCATGGCGAGCGCTGCAATGGCCAGGCAGATTCGACGTTCCCTGTTTCCCATGGACACTCCTTCTATGCCTGCCACCCCTCGCCTCCCCGCAGAACCGACGCACGCATGTCGCGCCAATTGTGCGCAGCGAGTGGAAGCTTTTTTACACCAATTCCCGCCCCGGCGCGCACCCACAGCGCCCCTGCGATGGAACGGATCCCTGCACTATACTGGCCGCACGACGTCGTTGTCGCCATCCCCACCGCCGCACAGAGGAAGGGTTCGCATGCCCCGCATCCCCGAGATCACCCGCCGTGAGCAAATGCCGGAATCGCAACGCCACCACTTCGACTCAATTGCGGCGCTGCGTGGCGAGATTACCGCGCCCTATCGCTACCTGCTGCATTCGCCCGAATTCGCCGCTCGCATGGCGCACCTGATGTCGTTCACCCGCTTCGAGACCCAGGACCCTCCCTTTCCGGCAGACATGAAGGAACTGGCCATACTGACGGTGGCGCGCGAGCTGGATTGCGTTTTCGAATGGGCCGACCACGAATTGCGCGCTCGCGATGCAGGCGTGCGACCCGAGGCGATCGACGCCATCAAGACGCGCAAGGCGCCCCAGGGACTATCGGCCGAAGAGCGCGTCGTCGTCGATTACCTGCAGCAATTGCTGCGGCCGCCGCATCGCATCTCCGATGCGGCGTTCAACGCGATGCGCGCGCGCCTTGGCGACTCCCGCCTGGTCGAGCTGACCGGAATCGTCGGCGGCTATTGCGCGCTGGCATGCACCTTCAATGCGTTCAATGTCCCCCCGAATCCGGGTCTGCCCGTTCTGCCGGAATGAACGAGCAAGCCCGAGACCTGAAATCACCGCTGGAGACCTGACATGCTCGATTGCATCATTCGTGGCGGCACCGTCATTGACGGCACTGGATCGCCTGGCATCCTTGCCGATGTCGCCATACACAGCGGACGCATCGCATCCCTGGGAAAGCCCGGCAGCCTGGGCGAATCCCGGCGCAGCATCGACGCCACGGGACTGGTAGTCGCGCCTGGGTTCATTGATGCCCATACCCATTACGACGCCCAGGTGATGTGGGATCCCGGCCTCACGCCCTCCTCCCTGCATGGCGTGACGACGGTGCTCGGCGGCAATTGTGGATTTACCATTGCCCCGGTGAATGCGTCGAGCGCGGACTATGTGATGCGCATGCTCGCATGCGTCGAGGCCATGCCTGTCGCGGCGCTGGAGGAGGCGTTGGAATTTCGCTGGAATACATTCGGCGAATGGCTCGGCGAGCTCGAGGGGCGCGTCGCCCTGAACGTCGGCTTTTCGGTCGGTCATTCCACGGTGCGACGCATGGTGATGGGTGAGGATTGGCGGCGCGCAGCGAGCGAAGCGGAAATCTCGGCCATGGCGAAGGAGGTGGACGCAGCGCTGCGCGCCGGCGCCCTGGGCTTCTCCTCCTCATGGGGCGATGTGCATAGCGACCACCAGGGAAACCCGGTGCCGTCGCGCTTTGCCTCGCGCGAAGAACTCATTGCGCTGGCCACGGTGTTGCGCGGACGCACCGGCACCATGCTGGAATTCATCCCCGGCAACCAGCCGGTATTCCGCGACACCTCGGTCGAACTCATGGCCGACATGTCGGCCGCCTCGGGGCGCCCGCTCAACTGGAACGCCATCACCGTCGGAACCGGCGTCGACTGGGCATCCAACCAGGCGCGCATGGCAATCGCGGACCGTGCCGCCGCACGCGGCGGACGCGTTACCGGGCTCACACTGCCCCTGCCGCAGCCGATATGGCTCGACATCAACAGCCTCGCCTTCAATGGGCTGCCGGGCTGGCCTGAAGTAACCAGCCTGCCACATGACGAACGCCAGCGGGCACTGGCCGACCCGACGGTGCGGGCGAAGCTGGCCAAGGGTGTGGTCGGCAATGAAGGGCGGTCCTTCTACAACTTCACCGCCATGCTCGTGGACACCGTGCATGAGGCGCACCTCAAGCCGCTGGAAGGACGCGCGCTGGGCGATATTGCCGCCGAACGCGGCTGCAGCGCCCTCGAAGCATTCCTCGACACCGTGGTTGCCGACAAGGCCCGCGCGCGCTTCGTCACCGGCAATTGCGGCGACGATGCGGAATCATGGAAGCAACGGGCGAAGATCTGGAACGATCCGCGCGTGCTGGTCGGCGGCTCCGATGCCGGCGCGCACGTGGACGTGTTCGCCTGCTACGGGTTCTTCACCGATTTCATAGGACCGAACGTGCGCGATCGCAAGCTGATTTCACTCGAGGATGCCGTGCACAAGATTACGGACATGCCGGCGCGCTTCTTCGGCCTCAAGGAGCGCGGGCGCCTCGTTCCCGGCTGGCACGCCGACATCACGGTGTTCGATCCGGCGACCGTATGCACGAACAAGGTGCAAATGCGCGCCGACATGCCCGCGGGCCAGTCGCGCCTTTACGCAGATGCGACCGGCATGGCGCATGTGCTGGTCAATGGGGTGGAGATCACGACGAACGGCCGGCTGACAGGCAACATGCCCGGAACGGTCCTGCGCTCGGGCCGCGATACTGTGGACAACGGCTAGCGAAACACCACCGTCTTGTTGGCGTCAATGAGGACGCGGCCTTCCACGTGGTAGCGCAGGCCGCGCGCGAGTACTGCCTTTTCGATGTCCTTGCCATAGCGCACCAGGTCTTCCACGAAATCACCGTGGTCGACGCGCACGGTGTCCTGCTCGATGATGGGCCCAGCATCCAGGTCTGCGGTGACGTAATGACAGGTCGCGCCGATCAGCTTGACGCCGCGCGCATAGGCCTGGTGGTAGGGCCGCGCACCGGCGAAGGACGGCAGAAAGCTGTGATGGATATTGACGATGCGGCCCGGCAGCGCAAGGCAGACTTGCGGCGGAAGAATTTGCATGTAACGCGCCAGCACGAGCGTATCGCCCCGGTTTTGTTCGAACAGACGCAGCACCTCAGCGAAGGCCTGCGGCTTCGTCTCCGGCGTGACCGGCACATGGTGATAGGGAATGCCATGCCACTCGACGAAACCGCGCAGCGCTTCGTGGTTGGAGATAACGCATGCCACATCGAAGCCAAACTCCTGGGCGCGCCAGCGGTACAGGAGGTCGTCCAGGCAATGGTCCTCCCTGCTCACCATCAGCACCACGCGATGCTTTACGGCAGAGTCAGTCACGCGCCAGTCCATGCCAAACTGCGCCGCGATTGGTGCAAACAGCCGCCTCAGCTCGGACAGGTCGAAGGAAAGCGATTCGGCGAGTATTTCCTGGCGCATGAAAAACCGTGCCGAGTCGTTATCGGCATGATGGTTGGCCTCGACGATCCAGCCGTCATGGCTGGCGAGAAAGGTGCTCACGGCGGCAACAATGCCGACGCGGTCGGGGCAGGAGAGCGTGAGGGTGTAGCGGCGTTTGGCGTCCATGCGCTAGCCTACCCTAACGGCGCACACGCGGGCCAGCACCCTCGGCAGCCCGCCATTGGCAGAACAATTGCCTCCAGAAACCGCCTGCTGTTGCTCAGGTAATATGCGGCACACCGATATCGAGAATCCCATCCATCGCCGCGAGGAGGCAGCCATGAGAAAAATTGCATCAATTCAGGAACATTCTTCACCCGTCGGGCCCTTGAAAGCAGCGTCTCTGGCCGCACTGGCGGCCGCATCGTTGATGCCGACACTGCTTCACGCGCAAGCCGCGTCCCCTGGCTACCAAGCGGCAGAATGGGCAAAAACCGTTGCCGCCGCCAACAAGGAAGGCCGCGTCGTCGTTTATTACTCCGCAGTGACACCGGTCATCGAACGCATCAAGGCCGAGTTCGAGAAAGCCTACCCGGCAATCGTGCTCGAGCATTCCCGCCTGAACACCAATGTGCCCGGAAAAATCGAGGCGGAGCGCAATACCGGCGCCGATGGCGCCGACGCCGACCTCGATAGCTCCGCCATCATCTGGACGCTGGCCCTGGCCAAGGCCGGCGCGCTGAAAGTCCCCAATGGCCCCAACAGCGTCAACTGGCCCGCCGCCTTCATGCTGAATGGCTCGGCTCCCGTCCTGGCGATGGAGCCGATCACCATTTCCTACAACACCAACCTGGTCAAGACACCCATCAGCGGCTATCAGGACCTGTTGCGCCCCGAGTTCAAGGGCAAGCTCGCCACCACCGAACTGCTGGGGCCCACGCTGGTGGCCTGGTACGAGTGGCTGGAAAAGACCCAGGGGCCCGACTACCTGCCCAAGCTGGCGGCACAGGCTCCGCGCTTCTATACCGGTGCCGCCGCGACAACCCAGGCGGCCCTGTCGGGGGAGATGTCGGTAGCCGCATTCAGCAACTCCACCATCTCCATGCCGCTCATCGCCCAGGGCGCGCCAATCAAGATGATCGTTCCCAATCCCAGTTTCGGCATCCGCTACACCGGGGCGGTGTTTTCGTGGGCCAAGCGACCGAATGCTGCGTTGGTGCTGCAGGACTTCCTGATGTCGCCGCGCGGCCAGGCGGCATGGAGCGGTCGCGGGGAATCGGCCAGCCCATTGCCGAACATTCCGGGGGCAATGGACATCCGCTCGGTCACGCCTTACGACCCCACGCCGTACACCCCGGAAGTGGTGGCCGCCTATGGCAAGAAGTGGAACGCCTTGTTCAGGAAGCAGTAGGCCTGACCGGGATCTCCGATCAGAGGCCGATCCTCCTGGCGATGTCGGCATAGAAGCGGGCATCGTCGGCGAGTTTTCTTGCCGCGGCCTCAGGCGTGTCGGCAATCACCACCATGTAGAGCTTTGCCATCTGGTCCTTGAAGGCCTGCTGTTGCATGGCATGCAGCGTGGCGGCATACACCTTGTCGACCACGGCCTTCGAGGTGCCCGCCGCGACATTCATGGAATAGCTCGTGCTGGGAATCTGCGGCATGCCCAGTTCGGCGAAGGTTGGCACATCCATCAAAGGCGCACGGCGCTGGGAACCCGTGGCAGCCAACGTCCTAAAGCGTTCACCGAACGACAGGGTCGCCGATTCGGCCAGGACGCCCATATCGACTTCTCCGGACACCATGGCGTTGAGATAGGCGCTCGCCTGCGAGTACGGCACATAGACAACACCCAGTCCGCTGGCGCGCGTGATGGCCTCGGCCAGCATGCGCACGCTGTTGTTGGAGGCGCCGAAATTGAGCTTCCCCGGGTTTGCCTTGGCATGCGCCACGAACTCCTGGAAGGTCTTCCAGGGCTTGCTGGCAGACGAGCCGAACACATAGCGACCTTCGGCCATGGTCGAGATCGGCGGCAGATCCTTCAGCGGGTCAAAGCGAAGGTCCTTGGCCAGCACTGGCAGGGTGGCCAGGCTGCCCACTGCCACCAACACCAGGGTATAGCCATCGGCCGGCTGCTGTTTAGCGACGAATTCAAGACCGATCACCTGGTCCGCCCCGGGCTTGTTCTCGATGAAGATGGGCTGGCCGAGCATCTTGCTCATCTCCGGGGCAGCCACCCTGGCGATCACATCCTGCGGCACGCCGGGCGTACTGGGCACGACAATCCTGATGGGGCGATTCGGATACTCCTGCGCCATTGCGGCCGTAGCCGCAACAAAAGCCGCCACTGCGACCAGCAAGCGGACCACGGGGGTGCGTACGATGCGAACCATGTAACCTCCTCCGAACATTGCGTAGAATTACGCACAAGCGCCAAAAAACGGACTATTCTCGGCCGGGTGCAAATGCGTCGCGCCATCTATGTTATCTGGTCAGACTGCATCCGCGCATCTTGGCGGATTGATTTGTGAAATGAGGAGTGCTCCGCTTGTCCGCAAGCGCATCCGCCGCGCAAGTGTCCGGTACCGAGAGCGAGCGCATCAAGTCGTTGCGCTCCTACCAGATCCTAGACACCTTGCCTGACCCTGCATTTGACGACATTGCCTGGATGGCGGCGCGTTTGTGTGATGCCAAGATGGCCATGGTCAGCCTCGTCGACGAGGATCGCTGCTGGTTCAAGGCCAAGGTCGGCGCCAATGTCGATTCGATTCCACGCTCCGAATCATTTTGTGACATCGCCATTCAGCAACAGCACCTGATGCTCGTTCCCGATGCCGCGCGCGACCCTCGCTTTGCAACGAACCCCATGGTCCCGGACACTGTGCGGTTTTACGCTGGGGCACCGCTGATCATGCCCGATGGACATGTCATCGGCACACTGTGCGTCCTCGATGACAAGCCACGTGCGCTCACCGACCAGCAAAAGGGGTTTCTCGGTGCATTGTCCCGGCAAGTGGCTGCGCTGCTCACCTACCGTCAACTCGGCGTGCGTGATTCGCTTACCGGCCTGTTCAACCGACGATACCTGATCGATGCGTTGGAGCGGGAACTTCATCGATCGGATCGTCGGAAAGAGGCGGTCAGCATCCTCATTATCGACGTAGATCACTTCAAGCACTTCAACGACAACTTCGGGCATGGTGCCGGCGATGCAATCCTGCGGCACCTGGCTGAAGTGCTGAACGACAACACCCGCAGGGAAGACGTCGTCGCGCGCTTCGGTGGCGAGGAGTTCGTGGTCCTGCTGCCCGGAACGCAGCTCATGGAAGCAGGTGTGTGCGCGGAAAACCTGCGGCAGACGGCGAGCCGCATGTCGATCCTCTACGAGGGCAGGATTCTGCCCCAGTTGACGGTGTCGATCGGCATCTCATCCTATCCGGGCGACGGTCGCGACATCAACACGTTGATCAACACTGCCGACGGCGCGCTCTATCGCGCGAAGCGTGCGGGCCGAAACCGCGTGTTCGCGGCGCAGCTTACAGCCGCCGCCTGAGCTTGGGCGAGCATCCCGTCAGCCGATCGTGCCCGGACACCCAGATTCATCAACCCAGCTGCCGGTGAGCGGCAAGTCAGCACCCGGGGCGGATTCGAAATATTTCTACGCGGAGCTGGGGCTCAACGACATGCCGCTCAGCGCGCTGATGGGCGACACGCAGCGTTTTGCCAGCGTGCCATCGGACTGGCATGTCGTGCTCACCGACGTCAAGAAATCCACCCAGGCCTTGAGCGATGGCACGCATCACCTTGTCAACCTGGTTGCCACCGGAAGCATCATTGCCGCGCTCAACATCGCCCGTCGCGCCGACATTCGGGTGCCGTTCTTCTTCGGGGGTGACGGCGCCACGCTGATCATTCCTGACTGTTTGTTGGCACCCATCCTCGTTGCGCTGAACAAGCATCGCGAAAACACCTTGCGCAATTTCGGGATCGATCTTCGCGTCGGATCGGTGCCGGTTGCAGCCATCCATGCAACAGGGCACTCGCTTTCGATCGCCAAGGCGAAAATGTCCGATGCATTTACCATTCCGGTCGTGCTTGGCCAGGGACTCCAGCACGCCGAGCGAGTCGTCAAGGGCGAAGGCTACATGCCCGACGTGCCGCTCGCGGATGAAGCCGCGCTCAACCTCGATGGCATGGAATGCCGCTGGGACAGCATAAAGCCGCCGCAGGATGCCCAGGAAGTTCTGTGCCTGCTGGTCACCATCACCGACAGCGCGACCCAGAGCAACATCTGCAGCGAAGTTCTCAAGTCGCTGGATGACATTTTTGGCTCGCCGATGTCGCGCAGCCCGGTTGCCATCCAGCGCCTGCGCCTCAAGCCCACCTTCGAGCGCATGGCCCGCGAAACGCGTGCGCGACTCGGAAAGTTCGACATGGGATATCTGCTGCGGAACTGGCTGCGCACCCTGATCGGCTTTCTCTACCTGCGTTACGTGAAGGCCGGCCAGAAATACCTGCGCGGCGTAGCGCAGCTGTCAGACACCCTCGTCATCGATGGTCGCATCAACACCATCATCGCGGGCACCGCAGGTCAGCGACGGAAGTTGATCGCAGTGCTCGACCGCATGGAAGCCGAAGGCCGCATCCAGTATGGGTTACACGTCTGCGCGGAAAGCGTGATGTCCTGCTATGTGCGCGATCGCAGCGACGATCACATCCACTTCATCGACGGGATCGGCGGAGGCTATACGCTGGCGGCCACGGTGCTCAAGCGCAAGCTGGCGCGCACCTAGACTTCCTCGTCGTACTGCGAATTGAAGTTGTACCGGAGACAGGCGACGACGGCTTGCCTGTTCGCCGTCATGTCCTGACTCCGCAAGCTTACTGTGCCTGTATCTTGGCGATCTTGACCCACTCACCCCAGCGTGCGCGATCGGCCGCCACGAACTTGAGGTGATCCGCGGGCCTTGGGGTGGGCTGCACCACCATGCCCTGGCGCTCCAGCAGTTCCTTCGACGGGGCGTCGGCCTGCATGTCGCGCAGCAGGGCGTTCATGCGCTCGACCACCGCCGCCTGCACGCCCTTGAGCGCGTGCAGGCCGGACCAGCCCTGGACTTCGAACCCAGGCAGGATTTCAGCCATCGTCGGCACGTCCGGCAATGAAGCGACGCGCTGCAGCGAGGTCACCGCGATGGGGCGCAGCAGCCCGCCTTGGAGCACCGGAGCGGCACCGATGGCATCGAGGAAGGTGAAATCCACCACGCCGCCGGCGATGTCGGTGCTGATCTGCGACACGTTCTTGTAGGACACGGCGAGCAGGTCCACGCCGGCGCGCGAGCGGATCAGTTCCGGGGAAATCTGCGCCAGGGCCGAATAATAGGCATAGGACACCTTGCCCGGGTTGGCCTTGGCCCTGGCGATGATGTCCGCAACTGTCTTGTACGGACTGTCCTTCTTCACCATGCCGATGATGGGGAACAAACCGATCAGGCCGACTTCCTCCAGCTCCTTTGCCGGATCGTAGGAAAGGCTCTTGTACAGGTAGGGATTGGCCGAAGTGACCGAGCTGCCGCCGATGAGATAGGTGTACCCGTCCGCCGGCGCCGCCTTCAGCAGTTCCACGCCGATGATGGCGCCGGCGCCCGGCTTGTTCTCCACCACCACCGGCTGCTTGAGCCGCGGCTCGATGAACTTGGCATAAGTGCGGCCGGCAAAATCGGAAGCGCTGCCCGGCGTCGACGGGATGATTAGGCGAAGCGGTTTGGAAGGCCACGCATCCTGTGCCCTCGCCGCAGGCACAAACAACAGGGCCGCGGACAGCGTCGCCACCACTCCTGCAAATATCCGAACAGTGCTTGCTTTCATGAGTTACCCCCTCACTTTGAATTGAATTGCGGATGCGTCCCGATGCCCCACGCAACAGCCCCGGTGAGCGGCGATCTCCTGACTCACCCGTTCCGTTTCACGAACGAAGAATATGCCCCGCGCGCGCGCCGGTCAGCGCGCCATCCTGCCAGGTGATTTCGCCGTTGACCACGGTGTAGTCGATGCCGATCGAGCGCACCATCAGGCGCGACGCGCCGCCCGGCAGGTCGCTTGCCTTGTGAAGCTTCTTTGCGGCTGCAATCGTCGCCTCGTCGAAAATCACGATGTCGGCGGCCTTGCCCTCGACGAGCCGGCCGCGGTCGTGCAGCCCGAGGAAGTCCGCCGGTGCGCTGGTGATCATGCGCACGCCCTCCTCCAGCGACATGACGCCGCGCTCGCGCACCCAGGTCCCCAGCAGGTAACTCGTATAGCCGACATCGCAGCTCACATCCAGATGCGCACCGCCGTCGCCCAGGCCGATGAGGATGCCGGGTGTATTGAGAATCTTCTTCACGCCCTCGACGTTGTAGTTGTAAGCAGCGGTGGAGAACTCCGTCTTCAGGTCATCCTCCAGGCCGATGTCGAGCAGCGTGTCCACGCCGTCCTTGCCCAGTTCGCGCGCGATGTCGGCAATGCTGCTGCCCTCGAAACGCTTGAGCGATTCCTTGAACACCGTCACGACGGAAAGCGCCGACCAGTTGCCCGCGGTGGAAAGGCCCAGCTTTATGTCTTCGCGAAAGCGCGCCCGGAAGCCCGGGTCCCGGTACAACGCAATCTGCTCCTCCACCGTGCCCTTGATGGCAGGCTTCCAGCTCGGGAACCCCGAGTAGATGTAGGGCCGGCGCAGCGACAGCTGGCGCATCAGCGGCAGCGGCGAGGTTTGTGCATAGACGTTCTTCTGACCCAGCGCACCCAGCTTGGCCACGGAGTCGGCAATCGCCTCCGGCACATCGTCGCGCCACAGGAGCCCGATGAACGTGATCGGCCGACCGCCGGCGTCCGACATGAGTTGCAGCAGCGCACGCTCCTCGTCGGAGAGAATGGAGGTCTGGCGCATCAGCGCTATGGATATCACGCCCTTGCCCAGTTCCTTCAACGCGCCGCAGTAGGCGGCATATTCTTCCAGGCTGGCGTTCTGGCAGGCGAGCGGCTTGCCTCCGTATCCCAGGTGCTGCGGCACCTTCGTCGTGGAAAAACCGAGGGCGCCTGCCGCCACCGCTTCCTTGATCAGCGCGCGGATCTGCGCCGTTTCTCCCGGCGTCGCCGCCCGGTCCATGGACGCCTCCCTCATGACGAAATGACGGAACGGCGTCAGTGGCGCATAAAAACCGACATTGATGGCCGTGCCGCGCCTTTCCGCCGCGTTCATGAACTCGGGAAAGCTCTGCCAATCCCAGGTGACACCACCCTTGAGCACATCGTAGGGAATACCCTCGACATTGACCAGGTCGCGAAGCGCGATCTCGCGCCCCTCCGGCCGGCAGGGCGCGATGCCCACGCCGCAATTGCCCACCACCACGGAGGTGATGCCGTGCCACGACGTGGGCGCCAGTTCGCGATCCCAGCACAGCTGCGCGTCATAGTGCGTATGCGGATCGACAAACCCGGGCGCCACCACGCGCCCCTCGGCGTCGATCACGCGTTTCGCATCGGTGCCGGCCTTGCCGCGATCGGCAATGGCCGTAATGCGCCCGTTGGTGACGGCAAGATCGGCCGGGCGCGCGGGCGCGCCCGTACCGTCAATCAATTTCCCGTTCTTGATCAGCAGATCGCAGCCCATCCCCTACTCCCCGGATACTTCCTCGGATCGCCGCCCTCGCAATAGGCGGAGCAGCTCTCGACGAGAGCTTTCCAGTCGAATATAGAGAGCGCCCCTGCCCGCGTCAAGGAAAGTCGCAATTCAATCACCCGTCGCAACGACGAGGGGAATCCGGCTCATTGCGCAGAATCCCCTGCGCCCATCGCCCTGCAGTGCGAGATAATCGGCACGCTCACTCCATTGCCTTACCGATGACGATGCAAACGCCCCTCCTTTACACCTTTAGACGCTGTCCTTACGCCATTCGCGCTCGCCTTGCAGTGCACGCGAGCGGCATCGCAGTGGACATGCACGAAGTGGACCTCAAGTCAAAACCGCCGGCCATGCTGGAGGCGTCGCCGAAAGGGACGGTTCCTGTGCTGCGCCTCGCCGACGGGCGCGTCATCGACCAGAGCCTTGACATCATGTGCTGGGCGCTTGCCATCAGCGACCCGGAAGGTTGGCTCGACATCGGCGCCGAAGCGTTGGCGCAATCCGACTCGCTGATCGAGCGCAACGACGGCAGGTTCAAGGAACTGCTCGATCGCTACAAGTATCCCCAACGCGTGGCACCACCGGACGGCAGCCCATCGCCGCCTCCCGCGTCGCATCATCGCGACGAGGCCGCCGGCATTCTCGCCGACCTCGATGCAAGACTCTCCCGTCACGAACACCTTGTGGGCGCGCGCATGAGCATCGCCGATGCCGCCATCGTGCCCTTCGTGCGCCAGTTCGCCATGGTCGACCCGGCATGGTTCGCCGCGACGCCATGGCAGGCGCTAAGACGCTGGCTGGAAGGCATCGTCGCATCGCCTCACTTTGTCGCGGTGATGCAGAAGCGATCGTGACGCCGATTGCACGGAACTGCCACCACGGCTTGCGGCAGGATGTATTCTTGCCCCTCGTCGAAACTTCACCCACCGCAACATCGCAGCTTCGGAGAATCGCATGCTGAGCATTGAAGATCGCCTCGCCATCCAGGACCTCTATGCGCGCTACTGCGCCTGCATGGACACCGGCGACATCAAGGGCTGGGCGAACTCATGGACCGAGGATGGC
>CANJXQ010000057.1 GCA_947478805.1 Betaproteobacteria bacterium
ACGCCCGCGCGCCCAAGCCTGAAGCTGGCGTGCCTGCGTCTCGGTGATTGTGATCGTGGGTGCGATTCGCATGTCTGTGCCCTCCTAATACTACAGACACGGCAATCGCAATTAAGTTTTAATATTTACGGCGCACTACACTAGAATGGGCCGGCCCGTGAAATTGCGGCGGGGTTCCTCCGCGCCGAACAACCCAAGAATGTTTCGCTTTCCCAGTATCCAAGCATGGAACTTGTAGAAATTCCGGTAGAAAAACTCCAATTCGGGATGTATGTCTCGAAGCTGGATCGCCCTTGGTCCGGAACGCCCTTCGTTTTTCAGGGATTCGTCCTGAAGAACGACAAGCAGATCGATGCGCTGAAGAAGTTCTGCAAGCATGTCTATGTCGACCCCCAGAAGGAGGAGGTGCAGGACGTTGCACGGGTGACTGCGGAAGACATCGCGAAGGTTCGCGGCAGCACGGTCTATAAGGAAGCCGCCAGCGTCGAAGTCGAAATGCCGCGCGCCGAAAAGGCGTATGCGGGCAGCACGATGGTGGTGCGGGAATTGTCGCGCTCGGTTGAGACGGGCAAGTCCATCGACAGTCCGCGCGCCCGCGAGGCCGCCACGCACATCACCGAGAGCGTGGTGCGCAATCCGGATGCCATGGCGCTCCTGACCAAACTGCAGCAGAAAAGCAGCGCCATCCTGAGCCGCGCCGTGGATATTTCGGTCAACATGACCATCTTCGGACGCTTCCTCCAGTTGCCCCCGGAGACCCTGGAATTGCTGGGCATGCTCGGGCTCCTGCAGGACGTGGGCAAGCTGAAGCTGCCCGCAAGCCTTGCCACGAATGGCCCCATCAATGCCGCTGAAATCGAAGTCTATCGTACGCACGTCAACCACTCGGCCCAGATCGTGCGGGAGACTGCGGGCCTCCCGGCGGAGCTTTCGGGCTATGTGTCATTGCATCATGAGCGATTTGACGGCAGCGGCTACCCGCGCGGCTTGCGGGGCGATGCCATCGCGCTCGCCGGGCAGATCGCGGGCCTGGTCGACACCTACGACACGCTCACGGCGCCCAAGCCCTTCGGCGAGAACCTGTCCCCGGCCAATGCGCTGAGCATCGTCTACAAGGGGCGCGGCAAGCTCTTTCATGCGGCGCTGGTCGAGCAATTCATCCAGTGCATCGGCGTGTACCCGGTGGGCAGCGTGGTCGAGCTGAACAGCGGTGACATTGCCGTTGTCGTGGCGCAGAACATGGTGCGTCGCATGCAGCCGCGCATCATGGTGGTGAAGGATGCCAAGGGCGTGCCCGTCATTCCCTACCGGATACTCGACCTCATGCGCGAGCCCAAGTACCGGCCCGATGAGCCCTACCGCATCGTGCGCTCTGTGGAGGACGGGACGGTCAACATCAATCCGCGCGAGATGTTTTTGTGAACGATGCGGTGAATCCCGAAGGTGCGGATTCAGCAGGCGATCGGATTGTCGGCACTGCCCCGTTTCTCGAAGTCTTGCGCCGCTGCATGGATGAGCGCCGCGCCGATGGTCGCGGACTGGCGGTGCTGCTGGTCGATTGCGGGCTGATCGCGCGCATCGACGCCGTCTGGGGCTACCACGTCGGGGATGCCGTGCGCGACCGGGTCGCCGACACCTTGCGCAGCGACGTGCTCCGGCCCGGCGACGTCGTCGGCCAGCTGGGCCGCGACGACATCGCCTGCATCCTTGCCACGGTGGACGATCCGTCGGTGCCGCTGCTGGCGGGGGACAAGCTGCTGCGCGCGCTCAAGGCGCCACTGTGGATGGGTGAGGACGAAATATTCACCAATGCCTAGGTCGGGATTGCCCTGTTCCCGTCGCAAGGGGACGAGGCCGAGGTGTTGCTGCAGCGTGCCCGGGCCGCCTGCATCGAGGCGCGCGAATCGACGACCCGCATGGCCCAGTATTCGGACGACGGCGCCCGCTCGATCGGGACGGCGCTGCTCACCGAAAACCGGCTGCGCACCGCCGTTGCGGAGGACACGCTCGAGATCAGCTTCCAGCCCCAGTACGACCTGAGCCTGGGCCAGATCATGGGCGCGCAGACGCGACTGCAATGGCGCGACCCGTCGGCCGGGGCGATCGCCGCCAATGAAGCCTTCGATGCGGCGGAGGCGGCGGGGGTGGTCAACGGACTGGTGTCCTCGATGCTGAACCGCGCGCTGAGGAATGTCTCTGAGTTCCGCTACAGCGCCGGCCTCGACCTTCGCGTTGGCGTGCAACTGCCGGCTTTCGCCCTCCTGCACAGCGACTTGCCCGAAGTGGTGCAACGCGCACTGGGAACCTGGAGCCTGCGCCCGGGCAGGCTGGTGCTGCAGATCGGCGGCTCGACCATCCTCGGCCGTGAGCCGGTCGCGCGGGAGACGCTGCTGCAACTGAAGAAAGTCGGCGTCAGGCTCGCCATCGATGACAGGAAGCTCGCCTTGTCCTCGCTGTTTTTCCTGGCCGGGCTGCCGTTCCAGGAAATCATGATCGACGCGGCGGCCGCGGGTGATCTCGCTGCGGCGCCGAAGTCGGAAAAGATCCTGGGGGCATTGATCGAGCTGTCGCACCAGCTGGGATTGGATGTCGTCGCCAGCGGCGTTGCCGACGAGGCGATGGCGGCGCGGCTGAAGGCCCTCGGTTGCGATTACATGCAGGCCGATTTCAAGGGGCCGGCACTCGACTCCAAGGGCTTTGTCGCCCGCTACGGTTGACGCCGGGGCCGGTGGTCAGGCGTTGCCGATCGACCACACACCATCCCAATTATCCGGGGGCGGCGCTTCGGCGTAGGTCTGGCAGCGTTCCCAGAATATGCGCGAGGGCCTGTCATCCGGATTGGCCAGGGATGCGGAGCGAAAGCATGCCGCGGCGCGCGTCCAGTCGCGCTGCCGGTAGAGGCGCAGTCCCTCCCCGTAGGCCTGCAGCACTTCGTCGCGGCCCGCGAAGCTCGCGTCGGTATGGTGGTTCATGGCCTCGAACACCGCCAGCGGCCGCGTTGATCCGCGCACGCGGATGTAGTCGATCTCGCGCAACAGCGCAGGCCGGTGGAGGGCGGCTGCCGTCTGCTGGCAGACGAGGATGCTGGTGCCGAAGAACTTGTTCGCCGACTCCAGCCGTTCGGCGAGGTTCACCCGATCGCCGATCACGGTGTATTCCAGGCGCTTGGGCGACCCGATGCTGCCCACCACCGCGTGCCCCGTGCTGATGCCGATGCCGATGTTCATCGGCTCGTGGCCCTGCAGCCGCCGGTGCTCGTTCAGCACGCGCAGGCTGGTCATCATCTGGTTGGCCGTCTCCACCGCATCGTCGGCATCATCGGTTCCGGCGGTCACCGATCCGAATACCGCCATGATCATGTCGCCGATGTACTTGTCGAGGATGCCGTTGTGCGCAAAGATGATGTCGACCATGGCGGTGAAGTATTCATTGAGCATGCTCACGGTCTCGCGCGGGCCCAGGCGCTCGGTGAGCGCGGTGAAGCCGCGGATGTCCGAGAACAGCACGCTGACTTCCTTGCCGACGCCGCCCACCGAGTCGTCGCCGCGCTCGATGAGCTGGTCGACCACCACCTTGCTCATGTAGCGCGACATGGTGTTGCGCAGGCGCTTTTCCTTGCTGATGTCCTCGATGACGAGCATGTAGCCGATCGGCTGCTCCTGGGTGCTGATCAGCGGCACTGCGGTCAGGTTGACCGACACCGCCTTGCGGTTTGCGAGCAGGAGGTCGGTGTCCACGACGATGTCGGATTTCCCCGTGTCGCGCACCTTCTCGAGGCTTTTCAGGATCCAGGGATTGCGCGCGGCGAAAACGTCCTGCGCGGTGCGGCCTTCGATCTCACTATCGGACTGCTCCATGATGCCCGCAGCCGCCTGGTTCACCTTGGTCACGGCCAGCGAGGCATCCATGGTGACCACGCCGTTGCTCATGCTGCGCAGGATGCCCTCGTTGTAGTTGCGCGCCGCATTCACCTGCTCGAAGAACTGCGCGTTTTCGATGGACACCGCCGCCTGCGCGCACAGGGCCTGCAGGCGGCGCGCGTCGGCCGGCTCGAATGCGCCTATGCGCTTGTTCAGGATCTGCATGACGCCGACGCGGTTGCCGTGCTGTGTTGTGACCGGCATGCACAGCATGTTGCGCGTGGTGTAGCCCGTAAGCTTGTCCACGTCCGGGTTGAAGCGCGCATCGGCATAGGCGTCGGGGATGTTGATCGGCGTGCCGGAGGTGAAGCACTCGCCGGCGATTCCCGCATTGCCCCGGAAGCGGATCTCGCGCACCGTGGCGCCCCCGGAGACGCGCGAATACAGTTCGTCGTGCTCCGGGTCGAAGAGGAACAGCGATCCGCGCTCGGCGTCCAGCAACTGGGTCGCCGCATCCATGATCTTCTGCAGCAGCGGCTCGAGCACGATCTCCGAGGCGATGGAACTCAGCACTTCCAGCAGCAATGCCTCCTCGCGCTGGGCGCGATCGACACGTTCGAACAACTGCGCGTTCTCCAGTGCGGAGGCAGCCTGCTGCGACAGCGCTTCCAGCAATTGCTGGTCGTCCTCGTCGAATTCGCCTTCGCGCTTGTTGAGTGCCTGCGTGATGCCGATCACTTCCTGCTTGCGATTGCGGATGGGCACGCACAGGAGGTTGCGCGTGCGATAGCCGGTGCGCTGGTCCATGTCGCGGCTGAACAGCGGCTCGGCATAGGCATCCGGAATGATCACGCCCCGGCCGGAGGAGAGGACGGCGCCGGCGATGCCCGTCGTGGCGGGAAAGCGCACCTCCCCCATGACATTGCCCTGCATGACGCGCGAGAACAGTTCGCCGTTCTCTGCATCCAGCAGGAACAGGGAACTGCGATCGGCCCCCAGCGATTCGGTCACCACATCCATCAGGCGCGGGATCAGCACGTCCAGCGACAGGGTGTCTGAGACGCGGTTGGCGATATCGACGAAGCGCGTCTGGCGCCGCGCGGTCTTGGCCAGTCGCAGGATGAGCGCGTCCTTGTCCGCGTCGCTCAGCCGCTGGAGCGCCTCGCGCACTTGCGCGCGCGGCGTGCCGGGGTCGGCGATCCAGCGGATGGTGTCGGCGGTGATGGGCGGTTTCATGATGCGTCAATCGATGCTGGAAGTGCATTTTACCCATCACCGGCGGTGACGAATCGGTTCCTGCGTAGGGAAATCGCGACGTTTTCCTGAGCGGGAATCATTCATCGCCCATGAAAGGGAGAAATATTTGTCAGTAAATATCCTATGGAGTAAGTAGCAGTGTATTCATATGATTGAAAGTGACAGTATTGGTAGATCGACGAATCAGCCCGGCTGCAGGCGCATGGCGGCACCTGTGCTTCCACTGGCTTTGAGCGTCAGCGAGCGCGTATGGAATGACGACAGCCCGGCATTGTGCGCAATGCTGGTGATCGCCGTGCCGGGCAGGCGCTCCACGAGCAGGGCGTACATGTCGCGCTCCAGCGCTTCGTCCATGGATGCCGTCGCTTCGTCGAGGAACAGGAAGTCCGGCTTGTGGAGGAGGGCGCGCGCCACGGCCAGGCGCTGCTGCTCGCCGCCGGACATCAGCATGGACCAGTTCTGCGTTTCGTCGAGCCGATCGGTGAAGGCGTCGAGCCGGCAATCATGCAGCGCCTCGCGCAGGGCTTCATCTCCGAAGGTACCGGTGGGGGCCGGGAAGGATACGGCATCGCGCAACGTGCCCACCGGGATATAGGGCTTTTGCGGCAGGAACAGCACGCGCGCCTTTTCGGGGACGCGGATGGTGCCCGCGCCAAAGGGCCAGATGCCGGCCAGCGCGCGAAAGATCGTGCTCTTGCCGCTACCCGACGGGCCGCTGATGAGCACGCGCTCCCCCGGGGCGATGGCAAAGCTCGCACCCGACAGGAGCGTGCGCCCGGGATTGTCGTTGCTGCCGGGGACGGCGAGCTCCAGGCCATCCGCGCGAACGCTGGGTTGGGCGTCGCGCACCTGCGGGATGGCGGGCGCGGCCTCGGCTTCATGCACTGCGGCATCCAGGGCCGCATGGAAGGTGAGCAGGCGGTCGACGCTGGCGCGCCAATTGGCGAGGGTGCCGTAACTCTGCACGAACCAGGACAGCGCATTCTGCACCTGGCCGAAGGCCGAGGCGATCTGCATCAGGCCACCAAGCGGCATGGCGCCGGAAAAATAGCGCGGCGCGGCGACCACAAACGGGAAGATCACCGCGATCTGCGCATAGCCCTGCGTGAATCCTGTGAGGCGTTTGGTAAAGCGCATCAGCTCCCACCAGTTGCCGCGCACGCGCTCGAAGCGTTCGCGCAGCCCCTCGCGCTCGGGCGTCTCGCCGCGGTAAAGGGCCACGCCCTCCGAGTTCTCGCGCAGGCGCACCAGGTTGAAGCGGAAGTCGGCCTCGAAGCGCTCCTGCTGGAAGTTGACGCCGATCAGCGGCCGGCCGACGTAGTGGGTGAGAATGCTGCCGACGATGGCATAGATGACCGCCGCCCACACCATGTAACCCGGAATGTTGATGCCAAGCAGCTCCAATGGGCCCGAGACCGACCACAGGATGGCGACGAAGGATGCCAGCGTCACCACCGAGGAGAGCAATCCGAGCGACAATGACAAGGTGCCGTCGGTGAACAGGCGCAGGTCTTCGGCGATGCGCTGGTCGGGGTTGTCGGTGCCGCGCTTGTCCAGCTCCAGCCGGTAATACACCTGCCGCTCCATCCAGTCGTCGAGGTAACGATTGGTCAGCCACACCCGCCAGCGCATGGTGAGCATCTGCGTGAGGTAGAGCTTGTAGATGGCGCCGGCCATGAAGAGCACGGCAAGCAGCGTGAAGTAGAGGATCAGGTCCTTGAAGTCGGCGTAATTCTTCTGTTCCAGCGCGTTGTAGAACTCGCGGTTCCAGGTGTTGAACTGCACGTCCAGGTATACGAGGCCGAGCGTCAGCGCGACGATGGCGATAAGCAGGCCCCAGGCGCGGCCGCGTTCCTCGGATTGCCAGTAGGGAATGGCGAGCGACCAGACCTTTCCGAGGAAATGGCGGGCGTTGTCGAGTTTTAGACGGGTCATTTTTAATCCGGTGGTTGAATTGCGGTGGGTATTGTGACGGGTTTGCGCGCGGGTAGGACTGCCGTGCCTAGGAACGCTTGCCCTCGACCAGGTTCGCCATCTGCAGGGCCGCGTCCTGGTCGAGCGCGCGCAAGCCCGCGATCACGCCCGCGCGGTCTGCGTCCGGGCGGTTCTGGCTGACTTTCCATTTGCCTTCGAGGCGGGCAATCTCGATCTCGATGCCCACCAGCCCGCGCATCAGTCGCTCGGTGTAGTCCGCGGGGGCGTCGGAAACGGACCAGGGCTTGGGCAACGATGCTTCGTGGGTGTTGGTCAATTGTTCGAGGTGAGCCTTCAGCCAGGCGGCATCTTCGATCACGCGCAGCCGCCCGCGGGCGTGCACGGTGGTGTAGTTCCAGGTCGGCACCACTTCGCCGCTGGCCTGCTTGGTGGCGTACCAGGACGGCGAGATATAGGCGTTCGGGCCGTGAAAGATGCACAGCGCATCGCTGTCGCGCGGATGCTCGCGCCACAGGGGGGTTGCGCGCGGCAGGTGTCCGCACAGCGTTCCATTGGGCGTTGGCAGGGGGGAGAGATGCAGGGGAATGTGGTTGGCGTCGGGGCCGCGCGGGCCCAGCGTGACGAGTGTCGCCAGCGGATGCGCGCGCATCAGAGCATGCATGGGCTCGATGTCCGCCTGGTGAAAATGCCTGGGGATGTACACAAAAGGCTCCTTATGCCGTCGCGTCGGTGGCAAGGCGGGGCGGTGGATCGGTGGAGCACTATACCGCCGCTGCAACGGGTGGTCATTCCGCGCGAACACTTTCATCGTCCGGGCCGCCGGCCCCATTGTTCAGACCAGCCCGGCGCTCTTCAGCTCATCCTTCACCCAGGCATAGAGGATGGGGGCCGCCACCACGCCAGGCAGCCCGAAGATCGCCTCGAGCAGCAGCATCGCCGCCAGCAACTCCCATGCGGCGGCGTTGATCTGGCTGCCGACGATGCGGGCATTGAGGAAGTACTCCAGCTTGTGCACCAGGAGGAGAAACAGCAGCGAGCCGAGGGCCGCCGGCAACGAATGCGCCAGGCTCACCACCACGATCACCGTGTTCGAGAGCAGGTTGCCGACCACCGGTAGCAGGCCGGCGAAGAACGTGACGCCGATCAGCGTTTTGGTGAGCGGCAGGTGCACACCCAGGAGCGGCAGCACGACCACAAGGTAGATCGCGGTCAGGGACGTGTTGAGCAGCGAAATTTTCACTTGTGCGAAGACGATGCGCCGGAAGGCGCTGGCCACGCGCTGCACGCGCTCGGCGAGCGCCGCGCCCAGCGGCCCGATGGCCTTGCCGGGAACGGCTTCATGCACCGCCACCATGGCCCCGATGATCATGCCCACCAGTACATGCGCGAGGCCCAGCCCTGCTTCCTTGCCGATGGCTTCGAGCTCGGCCGAATGCCCGCGGAGCCACTCGACCGTGATGGCCTGCAGGTCCCCGGCCGTGCTGGCGCCGGCATCCGGCAGGAGTTCGGCGATCCATCCCGGCAGCGTGGCGCGCGCGCTCTCGATGATCTGTGCCATCTTGCCGAAAAGGGTGGAAAGGCTGCTGGCGTCGCTGCGAAAGAACGCGAGTGCCCCGAGCGCTGCAGCCGCAGTGATGCCGACGACGATGACCGCGAGGAACACGACCGCGGTCAGCTTCCCGCGTGCACTCGACATGCGGCGCTGCAGAGTCGGCGTCATCGCGTGCACCAGTTCATGCACCAGGAGGCCGGCCAGCAACGCGGGCAGCAGGTGGACCCGCAGGATCAGCACCAGCAGCGCTGCGGCGACAAACCAGGCGATGGTGCGCAGGCGATCGGCGGTCAGGTGCATCGGTGTTGCATCGTTTATCCTGACATTTTATGAATGAGACTCTCGATGCTACTGGATAAAGTAAATATATCCTGACAGCATCGTGCCGTTTCGCCTCTCACCCGGGCGTGGCGTTGCGGTTCAGCGGGCCAGCTACCCGCCGGGCCCGTCGGTCATGATGAAGCCCATCAGGTCGCCGACGTTGCGCTCCATGTCGTCCATCAGGTCGTAGAGCAGGTATCGCAGCGCCAGCATGCCGACCAGCTTCTGGTGCTGGTCGAGGACGACGAGGTGGCGGATGTGGTGCTTTCGCATCAGTGCGGCGGCATCGGCTACCGTGGTCTTGAGGCCGATCGACAGCACCGGGCTGGTCATGATGTCGCGCACAGGGGTGGTGGCAGGGTCGAGTCCCCGGGCCACGACGCGCTGCATCACGTCGCGTTCGGTGACCACACCGACCACGCTCGAGCCTTCGGTGACAGTGGCGGCACCGACCTTGCGCTCGGCCATGGCGCGCGCGGCGCTGAAAACCGTGTCCTCGGGGGAGACGGTGAGGGGTGGTTTGTTTCCCAGCCGGATCATTCCCATGGCGATTCCTCCTGTAGAGGCGAATAGGGAGCCCAACTGCTTGGGCCTTAGGTGCTTCGTCCCATGCTACGCCGGTGACAGGCGCGGATAAAGCAGTTTTCGCAAAGCAATGGAAAACCGCTGATTCGCAACGGAAACGGCGCGCTTCAGGCGTGCCGCAACGCGGCCCACTCGGCTGGGCAACAGGGGCCTCTGGGACGACTAGGCAGTGGTCCCCGCCCGGTTGAGCACCCGCCGGGCGGTGTCGATGACGTCGGTGGCGGTAATGCCGAGCGGACCATTGCCCTGGGCCACGCATTCATCAGCAGCTGCCCCGTGGGCCCACACGGCAAGCTGCAGGGCCGCGAGCGCCTGCAGGCCCTGCGCGAGCAGGCTCGCGGCGATCCCGGCGAGCGCATCGCCCATCCCGGCACTGGCCATGCCCGGATTACCGCTGGTGTTGATCCACCAGCCCGGCGCCGCGGGCGATGAGCCGGGCGGCGCGGCGACAATGCTGCCGTTGCCCTTGAGGACCACAATGCCGTTGTAGCGCGCGGCGATGGCGAGTGTGGCGGCAATGCGGTCGCGCTGCACTTCGGTGGTGGGCACGCCCAGCAGGCGAGCGGCCTCGGCAGGGTGGGGTGTCATCAACGTCGCCGCGTTGCGCCTGGTGGTGAGTTCTGCCAGCGATGCATCGCCGGCGATGAGGTTCAGGGCATCGGCATCGAGCACCAGCGGGCGCTCGGCGGCAAGCGCCGAGCGCAGCACCGAGACTGCCGCCTCTGACTGGCCGAGCCCCGGACCCGCGACGATCACGCTTGCTTCGGCCATCGCTGCGGAGGGACCACGCAGCATGAGTTCGGGTTGCAGCGGGTCCCATGCCGGTACGTCGGTGGCCAGCAGGCCCAGGAAGACCTTGCCTGCGCCGGTCCGGATCGCCGCGCGCCCGGCAAGAAAAGCCGCGCCGAGCATGCCGTCTGCGCCGCCGATAACCGCCACTTCGCCGGCATTGCCCTTGTGGAAATTGCGCGGTCGTGGCGCCAGTGCCTGGCGCGCGCTCGCGTCTAGCAGTGCCCCGGGCGGCGCGAGCAGGGATGCCGGCGCGAGCCCGAGGGTGTCGCAATGCAGAAGCCCGCAATAGTCCGGGCCGTCGAGCGTGAGCAGGCCGGGCTTGAGTGCGATGAAGGTGATGGTCTCGGTCGCGCGCACCGCGCATCCCATGACCGCACCCGTATCGCCGTTCAGTCCGCTGGGGATGTCCAGCGCCAGGACGGGCGCGCGCAAGGCGTTGATTTGCCCGACGAGTTCGGCGTGCCGGCCCTCGAGGGCGCGGCCGAGCCCAATGCCGAAGAGTCCGTCCACGACGAGGTCCCAACGAGCGGGGCCTGTCCCGAGGGCTGGAATGTTCGCGACGACGCTGCCGCCGGCGGCTTGCCATTTGGCGTAGGCGCGCTTGGCATCGTCAGGCAGGCGCTCGCGGGCATTTTCGCCGGCCCCGATGAAAACCACAGTGACGCGATAAAACGACGCCTTGAGGTGCACGGCGACCTCGAAAGCATCGCCGCCGTTATTCCCCGGGCCGGCCACGATCAGCACGTTGCGCCCCGGGCGTTGCGGGTCCGCCCCGAGCATGCGCCGTGCGTGGGCTGCTGCCGCTTCGCCGGCGCGCGCCATCAAGGAACCCAGTTCGGCCGGCGCCGCCTGTTCGAGTTGGCGAATCGCGGCACTGGTATAGATCGGTGCGAATGAACTCATGCCTGCATGGTAGCGCGTTGGCGGTGCCATGGTGGCGCCTCAGCTGATCAGGGCGGCGACGTGTTCGGCGATTGCCAGCGATGAGGTCAGTCCCGGCGATTCGATGCCGAACAAGTTGACCAGGCCCGGCGCGCCATGATCCGCAGGGCCGGAGATCACGAAATCCCGCGCCGCCTCGCCAGGGGCCTGGATCTTTGGCCGGATGCCGGCATAGGCGGGTTGCAATGCGCCGTCGGGCAGCGCCGGCCAGTAACGCCGGATGGCGGCGTAGAAGCCGTCGCCGCGTGCCGGATCCACGCGATAGTCGTCCGGCCCGCCGATTCCATCCAGCCATTCGACATCGGGCCCGAAGCGCGCCTGTCCCCCCAGGTCGAGGGTGAGATGCACGCCCAGGCCAGCCGCTTCGGGTGCAGGGTAGACCAGGCGTGAGAACGGTGAGCGGCCCGCGAACGTGAAATAGTTGCCGCGCGCGAAATACGCGGGCGGGATCTGCGCGGCATCGAGCCCGGCGATCTTGTGCGCGAGTGCCGGTGCGTGCAGCCCCCCGCAGTTGATGAGGGCGCGCGCCCGCACCTGCATGGGCGCTTCGCCCCCCGCATCGATCTCGATTCCGTCTGCGTGAACGCGCGCCGATCGGAACGGGCTTTGCAGCGCCAGCATTGCCCCCGCCGCTTCGGCGTCTCCCAGGAGCGACAGCATCAGCGCGCCCGAATCGATGATGCCCGTGGACGGTGAATGGAGCGCCGCGACGCAGTGCAGATCCGGTTCCATGGCAAGGGCTTCTTTGCGGGTGAGCAGCGCAAGGTCGGTCACGCCGTTGGCCATCCCGATGTCGCGAATCTTTTTCAGGCCCGCGACTTCAGCGTCGTCCGATGCGACGATCAGCTTGCCGCAGCGCCGGTGCGCGATGCCGCGCTCTTCGCAATACCGGTAGAGCCTTTGGCGCCCGGCGACGCACAACCGGGCCTTCAGCGAACCCGCGGGGTAATACATGCCGGCGTGAATGACTTCGCTGTTGCGAGAACTCGTGCCGGTGCCGATGGCGTTGGCGGATTCGAGGATCACGACTTCGCGGCCCGCCAGGGCAAGGGCACGTGCAATAGCCAGCCCCACCACGCCGGCCCCTATGACGATGACATCGATTTTTTCCATGCGATCCAGATCTGCCGAAGAGGCCGATTCAAAATGAGGGGATACATCCCCTCATACTCCCCTACCATTGGAGGGTTGCAAGATGAATTTTGCAACCGGTTCTAAGGGTTCTAAGTCACGCGAAATCTTTCGAGGCCGGCACTGGACCCCGGGCCATGCCGACCAAGGCCGGATGCTAGCACCCGGCGCGAGGAAATCCTCCCTGTTTGGGTGACACCAATGGTGGCCGGATGGCGGTCACTGCGCTATAGTAGGCAGGCCTGATCAGGGGCTCGTTCAGGTGGCCTGCGCCCGTGGGCCCGGACGCCATCCCGCTCAAAGAAAAATTTCCCGGGCCATCCCTACACCCCCGCCAATGGATCGCAAAACCGTATTCACCAAGACTGCCAAGGGGCTCATGGAGGCCTCGGGGAAGACGAGCATTCTGCCGCGCGACCTGCGCAACCTGCTCAAGGAAATCGACGGCAAGCTCACTGTCGAGCAGGTGAATCAGAAACTGCCCAAGCTCGACGAAGCGAAGATCAAGGAATCGCTGACGGCGCTCGCGCGCGATGGATTCGTCAAGGAATTCGTGTCATCCGATTCAAAGGCCCCCGCTGCCGCGCCGGCGCGTCCCGCACCGCCCCCCCCAGCGCCGCCACCGCAGTCCGATGATGGCGATGATCTCGACTTCACCAGTTTTACAGCCAAGCCGGCGGCCACACCTGCACCGCCGCCGGACGCGGCCAGAAAGGCCGCCGAAGAGATTGCGAGAAGAAAGGCGGCCGAGCAAGCGGCGGCGGTGGCTGCAGCCAAGGCAAAGTCCGATGCAGAAGCCCGGGCGAGGGCCGAAGCGCTAGCCAAGGCCAAAGCGGAAGCGGAGGCCAAGGCGAGGGCTGAGGCAGTGGCAAAGGCCAAAGCGGAAGCGGAGGCCAAGGCGAGGGCTGAGGCGGTAGCAAAGGCAAAAGCGGAAGCGGAGGCAAAGGCAAGGTCCGAAGCGGTTGCCAAGGCTCAAGCGGAAGCGGAAGCCAAAGCCAAAGCCAGGGACGAAGCCGCGGCTCGGGCGAAGGCTGAAACTGAAGCCAAGGCAAGAGCCGAAGCCGAGGCCAAGGCTCGTGCGGAAGCCATGGCGCGTGCCAATGCAGAGGCAGAAGCCAAAGCAAGGGCGGAGGCGGCAGCGAAAGCCGAGGCAGAAGCCGAAGCGCGCGCAAAGTTCGAAGCCGAAACGCGTGCCAGGGCAGAAGCTGAGGCGCAAGCCAAGGTCGAGGCGGCAGAGGCGGCGAGATTGCAGGCAGAGGCGCGTGCAAAGGAAGAAGCCGAAGCGCGAGCCAAGGCCGAGGCGGAGGCGGCGGCACGTCGCCAAGCCGAGGACCAGCTGCGTCGTGAGGCAGAGGCCGCCGAGCGGGAGCGGCGCGAGGAAGAGGACCGGGTTCGCCGAGAAGCCGAAGAGACACTGCGTCGCGAAACCGAAGCACTGCGCGCGCAACTCGAGCAGGAGCGCCGCGCCCGTGAAGAGGCCGAGGCAAAGGCTGCGGTGGAGGCCGAACGCATCGCGCGCGAGGCCGAAGAGACTCGCCTGAGGGCGGTGGAGGAGGCCGAACGCAGGGCAAAGGAAGACGCGGAGCGCAAAGCGCTGGAAGAGCGCGAACGACTTGCACGCGAGGCCGAGGAGGCGCGACGCCAGGCGGACGAAGCGGCGCGCCTTGAAGCATTTGTGGCGGCTCAGGCGGAAGCGGAGCGAAAGGCGCGCGAAGAAGCAGAGCGTCAATTGCGCGACGCGGCTGAACGCAAGGCCCGTGAAGATGCAGAACGCATCGCCCGGGAAGCCGCGGAACGCCAAGCTCGCGAGGCCGAGGCGGCACAGCAGCAGGAGGCGGAACAAGCGCGGCAGAAAGCGTTGGACGAAGCGGCGCGTCAAAAGGCCGAAGCTGAACAAGCGCGCCGCGATGCTGAAGCTCAGGCGGCGCGCCTGAGGGCAGAGGAGGAGGCTCGGGCGCGGGCGGAGCTGCAGGCGCAATTGGACGCAGAGCGCGCCGCCCGGCTGGATGCCGAGCGCAAGGCGCGTGAAGAGGCTGAGCGCATCGCGCGCGAAGCCGAGGAACGGATCCAGAAGGCCGCGGAAGAAGCGCGCTCGATGGTGCGCGCATCGGAGGAGGCGCGCCAGAAGGCGCAAGCGGAGGCCGAGGAGCGCGCCCGGTTGCAGGCCCAACTGGATGCCGAGCGCAGGGCGCGCGAGGAAGCCGAACGCAAGGCCCAGGAAGAGACGCAACGCCTCGCACGCGAAGCCGAGGCGCGCAGGGCTGACGCCGAGCGCAAGGCCAAGGAAGACGCGGAGCGGAAGGCCAAGGAAGACGCGGAGCGCAGGTCGAAGGAAGACGCGGAGCGCCTGGCCCGCGAAGCTGAGGAACGTGCAAGAAAGGATGCTGAGGAAGAACGGTTGAAGGCGGCAGCCGAAGAGGCGCGGCTGAAGGCCGAGGCCAGGGCGAGGCAGGAGGCAGAGGAGCGGGCCGCCGCGGAGAGGGCAGCCTCGGAAAAGGCGGCGGCGGAGCGCGCTCGCAAGGAAGAGGACGCGCGAGAGCAGGCGCGTCGGGAGGCCGAGGCGAGGGCGGTGCGCGAAGCCCAAGAGCGCATCCGCGCCGAAGGCGAACGCCTCAAGCGTGAAGCGGCCGAACGGGAGCAGCGGGAGGCGGAGGCGCGTGCAGCTGCCGAGGAAAAAGCACGCCTCGCTGCCGAAGAGGCGCGCAGGGCCGAGGAAGAACGCGTGAGGCGTGAGGCCGCGGAGCGCGATCGCGACGAAGAGCGGCAAAAAAGGGAGGCGGCCGAGGCTGAGACGGCGCGGCTGAAGGCGGAGCAGGCCGAAGAGGCGCGCCTGAGAGCGGAGGAGGCCGAGGAGTCGGAGCGGTCGGCGCGCGAAGCCCAGGAACGTGCGCGTCGCCTGGTCGAGGATGGCGACGGCGCGCAGCGCACCGATGGAACCATTGGGGGAACCATCGGTGGAACTGAGGGCACCGATGGCGGCGGTGGGGTACGCAATCTCGCGCAGGAGGAAGCCGAAGAGGCGGCGCGCAAGCGCAAGGAAGCGCGTGCTCGTGAAAAGACCGAAGCGGGTTCGCGCCAACAGGTCCGGGCTGAAGAAGAGGAGTTGCAGGCTCGCGCTGAAGAGGCGGCAGCGTTTCGCGCAGCCAAGCCGAAGCGCAATTGGGGGCGCACGATTGCGGTGACGCTATTCGTGTTGCTCGTCGTTGCCATCGGTGCGGTGCATGTCGTGCCGATCGATCCCGTGCCATTCGAGAAGGCCGCCTCGGATCGATTCGGGCAGCCTGTTCGCATCGGCTCCGTGAATATCAGCTTGATCCCGTCGCCACAGTTGAAGTTCGACCGCATCCGTATTGGCGGCGACACGGGCATGAGCATCGCGCGGGCCCGCGCGACGGTGGAGTTCGGGACGGTATTTACCGACCGCAAGGTGTTCCGTACCCTGGAACTGGACGGGCTTGTGCTGACCCCGGCATTCGCGAGCGCCGCGATATGGGGCGGGAACGCATCGGATGCGTTGCGCATCCAGCGCATCGTCGCCAAGGCGGCCAAGTTCGAACTGGGCGGTGCGGTGTTGCCACCGCTCAATATCGATGCGCCGATGACTGCCGATGGCGCGGTGCAGTCCATCACCCTGACCAACGACGAGCGCAAGCTGCTCGCGAAGATCGAACCCGATGGCAAGCGCGCGAAGATCGAACTGTCGGCCGAGTCCCTGCCTTCACCCTTCGGCAGCGCATTCGTGCTGCAGGACTTTGCGGGCAAGGGGACCGTGACTCCCGCTGATCTGACCCTTGGCGAATTCGAGGCGCGGGCTTTCGACGGGTTCCTGGGCGGCAGCATTCGCCTGCGCTGGGGGCAGGCCTGGGCGCTGGATGGCGAGATCAACGCACGACAGGTCGATGTGTCGAAAATTGCCGGCCCGCTCCTGGCTGGCGGACGACTGGAGGGCAAGGGCGTGTATGCCGCGCGAGCGGACGCGGCTGACAAGCTGCTGCCGGCAGCGCGAATGGAGGGCAATTTCACCATTCAAAAGGGCACCATCGCCAATGTCGACATGACGCAGGCCTTGCAGGGTTCGGGTTCGTCGAGCGGGTCAACCTTGTTTTCGGAGATGTCCGGCGGCTTCCAGGCCGATTCCGGCCGCATCCTGGTGCGCAACCTGCGCATGTCCGCGGGCCTGCTCAATGCAACGGGATCAGCGGAGGCGGACGCCAAGGGCAATGTCAACGGGCGCGTGCAGGTCGAATTGCGGGCCCAGGCGACGCAGGCGCGCGCGACCATCAGCCTGACCGGAACCCTGGCGCAGCCGCAGTTCCGTCGCAGCAATTGATTTCGCTTAAAGGAAGAGCCGCGGGCGGGCCGTGCAGCGGCACCCCGCACTCGGTCCCCGCCTGCCAGGCGCGCGGCCTGGAATACTGGTAGCGAACGACGTCGCCATCATAATTGCCGCTGCTGGATATGCCGGCAAGGCCGCGTCGCCCTGCGCATGACGATATAATCCGGCTTTACCGACGCGCCGCGATTTGCCTGATCGACCCCGATCAACCATGGCGCCCCAAAGATGCCGATTCTCAAGTTGCGCGGAGGCCCAGCCCTCTCTTCTTTCCGGCTCGACAAGCTCAATGCATTGCTCGCGGCCGTCTCCCCGTCCCTGAAACTGGCGGGCACCTGCTGGTGGTATTTCACGGAGTCCAGGTCAACGCTGTCCGGCCCGGAGCAAGGCGCGCTGGAACGCCTGCTCGACGACGGCCTTCCCGGCGGCAAGGTCGCTGAACCCAAGGGAACATTCATCCTCTGTGTGCCGCGGCTGGGCACCATCTCGCCGTGGGCCTCCAAGGCCACCGATATCGCACACTCCTGCGGCCTGGAGGGCGTGCTGCGCATCGAGCGCGGCCTGGGTTATTACCTTGCGGGCGCCAAGGACCTGGAGCGGCACCGCTCGCAGGTCGTCGCTCTGCTGCACGACCGCATGACCGAATCGGTGCTCGCATCGCTCGACGAGGCTGATGCGCTGTTTCGCCATGTCGCCCCGAAACCGCTGGCCACCATCGACGTGATGAATGGCGGCCGCGCGGCGATCGAGGCTGCGAACGGCGCAATGGGTCTCGCGCTTGCGCCCGACGAAATCGACTACCTCCTGGATTATTTCCGCAAGGCGGAGCGCAACCCCACCGATGTCGAGCTCACCATGTTCGCGCAGGCGAATTCGGAGCACTGCCGTCACAAGATCTTCAATGCTTCTTGGATCATCGACGGAGAAGCGAAGGCCGAGAGCCTGTTCGGCATGGTGCGCGTGACGCACAAGCTCAACCCGCAAGGCACCGTGATCGCCTATTCGGACAATGCTGCGGTGATGAATGGCCGCGAGGCCGCGCGGTTCTATCCGAATGCCGAGGGGCGCTACGGATTCACCAGCGAAATGACGCACACCTTGATGAAGTGCGAGACGCACAATCATCCAACCGCCATCTCGCCCTATCCGGGCGCGGCCACCGGCTCGGGCGGAGAGATCCGCGACGAAGGCGCGACTGGCCGCGGGGCCAAGCCCAAGGCAGGCTTGTGCGGTTTCTCCGTGTCGCACCTTCGCATTCCGGGTTTCGAGCAGCCCTGGGAACGGACGGCGGAAATGAGCGTCGGCAAACCCGAGCGCATCGCCTCGGCGCTGCAGATCATGCTCGACGGGCCGATCGGCGGCGCTTCCTTCAACAATGAGTTCGGCCGGCCCAACTTGAACGGTTACTTTCGCAGCTTCGAGGCGAAAGTGGGCGGCGTCACCAGGGGCTATCACAAGCCCATCATGATTGCGGGCGGCATCGGCAACATCAGCGATGCGCATACGTCGAAAAACGACCTGCCGCCGGGCGCGCTGCTGATCCAGCTGGGCGGGCCGGGCATGTTGATCGGCATGGGCGGCGGTGCGGCATCCAGCATGGCCACCGGGACCAACACCGAAGACCTCGATTTCGATTCGGTGCAGCGCGGCAACCCCGAGATCCAGCGCCGCGCGCAGGAAGTCATCGACCGCTGTTGGCAGCTCGGGGCGGGCAATCCCATCCTGTCGATCCACGATGTGGGCGCGGGGGGCGTGTCGAACGCGCTGCCTGAGCTTGTGCATGGCGCTGGTCGCGGCGCGCGCATCGATCTTCGCGCCTTGCCCAACGAGGAGCCGGGCATGACCCCGCGCGAAGTATGGTGCAATGAATCGCAGGAGCGCTATGTGCTCTCCATCATGCCCGCGGACCTGGCGCGCTTTGCGGCGCTGTGCGAGCGCGAGCGCTGCCCGTTTGCGGTGGTGGGCACGGCGAGCGCCGAGGGCCAGCTGCGCGTCGAGGATGCAACCTTCGCCGATTCACACCCGGCGCCGGTGGACATGGACCTGGATGCCGTGCTCGGCAAGCCGCCGCGCATGACGCGCGATGTGCGCCGCCAGGCGCCCGCCCGCGAGGCCTTGTCGCTGGACAAGGTGACGCTCGAAGAGGCGTGCTTTCGCGTGCTGCGTTCGCCCACCGTGGCGAGCAAGAATTTCCTGGTGTCGATCGGAGACCGGACCGTGGGCGGGCTGTGCGCACGCGATCCCTACGTGGGGCCGTGGCAGGTGCCAGTGGCGGATTGCGCCGCGACGCTGATCAGTTTCGAGGGCCGCGCCGGCGAGGCGTATGCCATGGGCGAGCGCACGCCGCTGGCGCTGATCGATGCACCGGCCTCGGGTCGCATGGCGGTGGGCGAGGCGCTGACCAATCTGGCCGCGGCGCCGGTTGAACTGGGTCGGGTGAAGCTCTCGGCCAACTGGATGGCGGCGGCCGGCTACCCCGGCGAGGATGCGGCGCTGTTCGATACGGTGCGTGCCGTGGCGATCGAGTTGTGCCCGGCCCTCGGCGTGAGCATTCCGGTCGGCAAGGATTCGTTGTCGATGCGCACGACCTGGACGGAAGGCGGCGCGGCGAGGGAGGTCGTGGCGCCCTTGTCCCTGATCATCTCCGCGTTCGCGCCCTGCGATGACGTGACGGCTGTGCTGACGCCTGAACTGCGCCTGGATGCCGGAGAAACGGAACTCGTGCTGGTGGACCTGGGTGAAGGCAAGAACCGCCTTGGCGGCTCGATGCTGGCGCAGGTGTTCGGCGATGCCGGGGCGGGATTCGGCGACGTGGCTCCCGACCTGGATGACGCCGCCAAGTTCAAGCGTTTCTTCGAGACGATGCAGTCGCTCAATCGCGATGGACTCATCCTCGCCTATCACGACCGCTCCGATGGCGGCCTGTTCGCGACCGTGTGCGAGATGGCATTCGCCGCCCACTGCGGGGTGTCCATCAACGTGGACCTGATCGCCTACGATGCCCTGGCCTTCGATGTGGACGGCAGCGAGCGGCGCCCGGAGGTCATGTACGGCCGCGACCTGCAGCATGTGCTGGCGGCGCTGTTTTCCGAGGAACTGGGCGCGGTGCTGCAGGTGCGCGCATCGGACCGTGCCAAGGTGCTGGCACGCCTGCGTGAGTCCGGCCTGAGCGCGAGCCTGGTTGGCGCGCCCAACAAGCGCGATGAAGTGCGCATCATCCGCAACGCCAAGCCCATCTTCACGGCGGCACGTGCGAAGCTGCAGCAAGCCTGGTCCGAGGTCAGCTATCGCCTGCAGGCCTTGCGCGACCATCCGGACTGCGCGCGCGAGGAGTTCGATGCCATTGCCGACAGCGCCGATCCCGGGCTGCATGCCAGGCTGGGTTTCAACGTCATCGAGGCGCCGAGCATCGCGAGCGGTGCACGCCCGCGCATCGCCATCCTGCGCGAGCAAGGTGTAAACGGCCAGGTCGAGATGGCTGCGGCCTTCCATCGTGCCGGCTTCGAGGCGCACGACCTGCACATGAGCGACATCATCTCGGGCCGTGTATCGCTGTCCGGATTCGCCGGATTTGCAGCCTGCGGCGGGTTCTCCTATGGCGACGTGCTGGGCGCCGGATCGGGATGGGCCAAGTCCATCCTGCTCAATGCGCGGGCGCGGGACGAATTCAGCGCCTTCTTCGAGCGCGCGGACAGCTTCGCGCTGGGTGTGTGCAACGGCTGCCAGATGATGAGCCAGTTGCGCGATTTGATTCCCGGCGCGGCTCACTGGCCGCGCTTCTTGCGCAACCGCTCCGAGCAGTTCGAGGCGCGCCTGGTCATGGTGGAGGTGACGGCAAGCCCGTCGCTGTTCTTCGCCGGCATGGCCGGGAGCCGCATGCCGGTGGTCACTGCGCACGGAGAGGGGCGCGCGGTATTCGCCAGCCCGCAGGAGCAGGCGCAAGCCATCGTGTCGCTGCGCTACGTGAACAACGCCGGGGCGCCGACGGAAAGGTATCCGGCCAATCCGAACGGTTCTCCCGAAGGAATCACCGGGCTCACCACCGCCGATGGCCGCTTTACCATCCTCATGCCGCATCCGGAGCGCATGTTTCGAAGCGCGCAGATGTCGTGGCATCCGCGCGAATGGGGTGAAGCGTCGCCGTGGCTGCGCATGTTCGTCAATGCGCGCAGTTCGCTGCGCTAGCCGGCAGGCAAGGGCAATCCCGTTTGCCGGCTGAACAAGGGTTCATCTTTCTTCATGGACCGCCCGGGGGAGTCGATCTAAACTGCCTGCAGTGCAAACATTCGGGGAGGAATGCCAGCCATGTCCATGAGCATCCGGAGATTGGCGTACGGTTTGGGGGCGGAAGTTCTCGGCGTGGATCCGGCCGGGGAGATCGGTGCGGCGACACTCGGGCAGTTGGTCAAGGCCTGGGAGGATCACCAGGTGCTGGTCTTTCGCGGCGTGGAGTGGTCGTTGGGCCAGCAGGTGGCATTCAGCCGGCGATTCGGAGAACTGGAACTGCACCCGCTGAAATACCTGCGCAATCCGGACTGTCCCGAAGTCTTCGAGGTTACCAACCGGCTGGTCAACGGCAAACCGTCCGAAACAGGAGAGGTCGGGCGCATGTGGCATTCGGATGGCGCCTACACAGTGAAGCCGCCAACGGCATCGTTTCTCCACTGCCGGCAGATTCCCGAGTCGGGCGGGACGACCTGGTTCTGCAACATGTACCTTGCGTACGAGCGCCTTTCGGCGACGATGCAAGGCATTGTCGATCAGTTGGAGGTTGTGAACGACCTGTTCGGAAGCGGAAAGACAACAGCCTTCATCTCCGGGCGCGACGCAAACAAGGCGGGCGAGGAGAGCGCTGTCAATCCGCCGGTGGTGCAGCCGATGGTTCGCGTGCATCCTGGAACAGGGCGCAAGGCATTGTTCCTGAATCCGGCGGCCACCCGACGGGTGCTGGGCATGAACGAAGATGAGAGCGATGCGTTGCTCAAGCTGCTGTTCCAGCAGTGCACGAAGCCGGAAATCGTCTACTGCCACTACTGGCGCCCCAACGACCTGGTGATGTGGGACAACCGGTGCACGAACCACCTGGCGCCCAAGGACTACGACGGTTCGCAGATCCGGCAGATGTTCAGGACCACGCTGGTTGGCGAACCGCATGGTCGTTACCTGGCGGAACCGGCCGGCATGGCTGTCGGCGCCTAGCGGCCGACTCGGGGTTCAATTCACGGGAGCGGGATATGAAACAGCATGGGATTCTAATGAGGTGGTGCAGCCTTGCGGCGTTGGCTGCGGGTGTCCTGTTTGCAGCGCCTGTCAGCGCACAGTCCTATCCGGCGCGGCCGATCACCTTCATCTATCCGTTTCCGCAAGGGTCCGGCCCCGAGATCGTCATGCGCCAGCTCGCGGGACATGTCGGGAACGCCCTGGGCCAGAATATCGTGGTCGAGATCCGGACCGGGTCTGCCGGGCGCAATGCGCTAAAGGCGATGGCAACGGGCCCCAAGGACGGTTACCTGATCGGCTTCGCTTCGGCCAGCGAATTGATCACGCAGGCGTTGGCCGATCCTTCGCTGGAAGCCGAGCCCCGGGTCCATTTCGCTCCGGTGATTGTTGCGTTCAAGAATTTCCAGGTCCTGTATGCCAATGCTGCGGCCCCCTTCAAGGATGGCCGTGCCATGCTGGCCTATGCGAAGGCCAATCCCGGCAAGCTCAACTGGGGAACTTCACCGGGAATCGCCGGGCACCTGACGCTGGAATTGCTCAAGGCGGCGACTGGCCTCGACATCGTCTATGTGCCGTTTCGCGGCGGTCCTCCGGCGATCACGGCTTTGCTTGGCGGCGACATTGACCTGGTATCGACCGACAGCGCCCCCAAACCGCTGGTTGATGCCGGCAAGCTGATTGCACTCGGCACAACCAACAGCCAGCGCCGCAAGCCCTTTCCCGATCTGCCGACATTGCAGGAACAGGGCTTGAGCGGCTTTGAAGTGACGACCTGGCATAGCGTCATCGCGCCACCCGGCACTGCGCCCGAGGCCATCGCGAAACTCCGGCAGGCCTACAGCAATGCGCTGAAACTCCCCGACGTGATCCGAAAGCTCGAAGAGCTCGGCGCGGAGCCCGCAGACCTGGGGCCCGACGAATTCGTCGCGCTGGTCCAGGCGGACTTGAAGAAATGGGGGCCGATCGTGAAGAAGCTCGGATTGAAGTTCAACTGAAGGAAGGCCCTTTGCAGGGCCGCCGGCATCGATTGCAATTCCACTATTGAAAAGGGCCCTTGCGGGCCCTTTTCGATCGGGGTGTTCTGCCCTTTACTGTGTCTCGATCTTGGCCTTGGAGCGCAGCTCAGCCAGGAATTTCTGTATTTCCTGCTGCTGCAGTCCGTTCACCAGCTGCGGCTTCACCTGATCGAAGGGCGGGAACTGCGTGCTGCGGGTGTCATCGAGCCGGATCACATGCCAGCCGAACTGGGACTGCACGGGCGCGTCCGTGAACTTGCCCTTTTCCAGCTTGATCATGGCGTCTGAAAACGGCTTGACGAAATTGGTGGGTGCCGCCCAGTCGAGGTCACCGCCGCGTTCCTTGGATCCCGGGTCCTTGGATTCCTTGGCCAGGTCTTCGAACTTCTCGCCCTTTTGAAGCTTTTCGATGATCTGCTTGGCCGTGGCTTCGGTTTCGACCAGGATGTGGCGTGCGCGGTATTCACGGGTGCCGCGTTGCTCGCGGATTTTGTCGTATTCGGCGCGCGCCGCCGTGTCCTTGACCGGGTTCGCGCGGACAAACTCGTCGATCACGAGGTTGGCAAGCGCGCTCTGGCGCGCCAGCTCGACCTGGATCTGGTTATCCGAATTCTTCAGCAGCCCGCGGCGTTCGGCCTCTTGCGAGAGCAACTCCTGGTTGACCAGGATTTCCAGCAGGCTGCGGCGAAGCTGGTCATTGTCGGGTTGGCCCTGGGCGACGCGCTGCTTGACCA
>CANJXQ010000058.1 GCA_947478805.1 Betaproteobacteria bacterium
GCCGAAGATGGCGTCCACGTCCGGCCGCGCCGCCGACTGCACGAACTGGCGCGCGTAGGCGTTGAGCGATTCCAGGTAGCGCCGCTGGCCCTCGGCGAACAGGATGTCGAAGGCCAGCGTGGACTTGCCCGAGCCCGAAACGCCGGTGATTACCGTGAAGCGGTCGCGCGGGATCTCCACGTCGATGCTCTTGAGGTTGTGTTCCCGGGCATTGTAAATACTGACGACTTTTGGTATGAGTGCACGGCTCTCGGACTTGGCGGAGGCGATTGCTGCCATGGCCTTGAGGGCGGCGGAGCTGTACTCAGGCTTGTCCAGCGCGGTGACGTACTCGCGCAGGGCGGTGCCGGTGTGCGAGCGTGGGGCCGTCATGATGGCCGCGGGCGTGCCCTCGGCCACAATCTCGCCGCCGGCATCGCCGCCTTCGGGGCCGAGGTCGATGATCCATTCGCTGGCGGCAATGACGTCGAGGTTGTGCTCGATCACCACCAGCGAGTGGCCGGCGTCGAGCAACTGGCCGAAGGCGCGCAAGAGCTTGGCCACGTCGTCGAAGTGCAGTCCGGTGGTGGGCTCGTCGAAAAGAAAGAGTTTCGTCTTGCCGGCGGTGTTCACCGTGGGGTGCGCCGCTTCGGCGAGGTGGCCGGCGAGCTTCAGCCGCTGCGCCTCGCCGCCCGACAGCGTGGGCACAGGCTGGCCCACCTTGAGGTATTCGAGGCCGACGTCTGCCAGCGGTTTCAGCACGCGCGCAACTTCGGCTTCGCCGGGCAGCGAGAAGAAGTGGATGGCCTCCGACACCGTCATCTCGAGCACGTCGGCAATGGACACACCGCGCAGCGTGATCTCCAGCACCTCGGCGCGGAAGCGCCGGCCGTCGCAGTCGGGGCAGCGCAGGTACACGTCGGAGAGGAACTGCATCTCGATGTGCTCGAATCCGTTGCCGCCGCAGGTGGGGCAGCGGCCGTTGCCGGAGTTGAAGCTGAAGGTGCCGGGCGTGTAGTCGCGCTCCTTCGCCTTGGGCGTGCGCGCGAAGAGATTCCTGATGGCGTCCCACGCGCCCACGTAGCTGGCCGGGTTGGAGCGCGTGGTGCGGCCGATGGGCGTCTGGTCCACCATGACCACTTCGCTGATGAGTTCGGCGCCGCGCAGCGCGCGGTGGGCGCCCGGGTTCTCGGTGGGCTTGCCCTTGGCGCGGCACAGCGCGGCGTAGAGCACGTCCTGCATGAGCGTGGACTTGCCTGAGCCGGACACGCCGGTGATGCAGATGAGCTGGCCGAGCGGGATCGAAAGATCGATGTTTTTCAGGTTGTTGTGCGTGGCGCCGAGGAGTTCGAGCTGGCGGGACTTGAAGGTAGCGCCGTTCGGGAAGGCGTATTCTCGCTTGCGCTCGGCTAATGAAAATGGGGACAGACCACCATTTTCCCGACGCAATGACTGCAGAGCATGGCTGGCCTTCTTGCGGCCGGAGAGGTAATCCCCGGTGAGCGTGTCTGCGGAGCGCAGTTCGTCCGGCGTGCCGTAGAACACCACTTCGCCGCCGCGCTCGCCGGGGCCGGGGCCCATGTCGAGGATGCGGTCGGCTTCGAACATGATCTGCGGGTCGTGCTCCACCACCACCAGCGAGTTGCCGGCGTCGCGCAGGCGGTGCATGACGCCGATGACGCGGCCCATGTCGCGCGGATGGAGACCAATCGAGGGCTCGTCCAGCACGAACAGCGTGTTGACGAGGGAGGTGCCCAGCGCCGTGGTGAGGTTGATGCGCTGCACCTCGCCGCCGGATAGCGTGCGCGATTGCCGGTCGAGCGTGAGATAGGGCAGGCCGACGTCGCATAAGTATTTGAGGCGGGCGCGGATTTCGGTGAACAGCAGGTCGGTGGCTTCGTCCAGCGGCGCGGGGAGATGCAGCGAATCCATGAGGCCGCGTACGCGCTCGATGGGCAGCAGCATCAGGTCGTGCACGGTGAGGCCGGGCAGGGCGGCGAGCTGGGCGTCGGAGAACTGGGCGTTCTGGGGTTTGAAGCGGGTGCGGGCGTGTTGTTGGCTGCCGGCAAGAGAAAATGGGGTCAGAGTCACATTTTCATTTTCCTCGTAGCTCGCGCGCTGTTCGTTGGCCTTGGCCGACAATGTGACTCTGACCCCATTTTCCCCGACGGGTGCGTACGCGTCATGCCAGTCGGCTGCGAGCACGCGGTCGGCGTCTTCCTTCGTCCCCAGCCGCCACAGCAGCGCGTCGGGCTTCAGGCGCGCGCCGTCGCAGGCGGTGCAGGGCGTGTAGGCGCGGTATTTCGACAACAGCACGCGGATGTGCATCTTGTAGGCCTTCGACTCCAGCCAGGCGAAGAAGATGCGCACGCCGTACCAGGTGCCGGGCCACGACTTTTTCCAGCTCACCCAGCCGGGCTCGCCTTCCAGCACCCAGTGGCGCTGCGCTTCCGTCAACTGCCGCCACGGCGTGTCGAGCGGGATGCCGGCCTTGGTGGCGCACTTGACGAGGTCGTCCTGGCATTCCTTGAAGCTGGGCGTCTGCCATGGCCGCACCGCGCCTTCGCGCAGTGTTTTGGAGGCGTCGGGCACGATGAGCCCGAAGTCGATGCCGATCACGCGCCCGAAGCCGCGGCACACCTCACACGCGCCCACCGGCGAGTTGAACGAGAACAAGGAGGGCGTCGGGTCGCCGTAATGGATGTCGCAGTCGGGGCAGTGGAAGTCGGATGAGAAGCGCCACACCTGGCCGGGCGCTGGAATCCCCCCCGGCCCCCCTTTAACAAGGGGGGTGTCAGCGGAGCTCGCGGCCGTCACCCCCTTGTCAAAGGGGGCCGACACGCCGGAGGCGTGCGGGGGGATTTCAGACACGTACACATTCACCTTGCCCTGGCCCACGCGCAGTGCCGCCTCGATGGCTTCGACCGCGCGCGTCCTGTCGCTGCTTTCGCCCGCGGCCTTCTCCAGGCTGCTGGCGCGAAAGCGGTCCTGGATGACTTCGAGCTGCGCCTTCGACTTGGAGTGGAAGCGCGTGTAGCCCTGAGCGGCGAGCAGTTGCTCGACTTCTTCGGTCTTGAACGACTTGGGGATGGCGACCGGGAAGGTGATGAGCAGGCGTGGGTCGCCGGGCTCGGAGGGGTTAATCGCGGATTCCGACTTGCGCAGGCGTGCTGCGCGCGCGATCAGCTCATCGCAGATCGTCTCCGGCGAATCCTTCTTCACCGGACGCGCGCATTGGCGGCAGAAGAGGTGCGCCGCGCGCGCGTACAAGAGCTTCACATGGTCGTTCAGCTCCGTCATCGTGCCGACGGTGGAGCGCGAGGTGCGCACCGGATTGGTCTGGTCGATGGCGATGGCCGGCGGGATGCCGTCGATGCGGTCCACCAGCGGGCGATCCTGCCGGTCGAGGAACTGCCGCGCATAGGGCGAGAAGGTCTCCACATAACGTCGCTGGCCCTCGGCGTAGAGGGTGTCGAACACCAGCGACGACTTCCCCGACCCCGACACGCCGGTGACCACCACCAGCTCATTCAGCGGGATGCGCACATCCAGATTCTTCAGGTTGTTCTGCCGCGCGCCGTGGATGTGGATGGCGTCGGAGGTGTCGTTCGGGTGTGGCGGGTCCTTGGGCATGGAGTTCCGAGTGGGATTTTTGGCTGAAAAATGAGGCGATACGTTCCGCGTTCATTCTTGCACATCCGTCAAGCATTCGGACCGTTTGTTGACCGCGCGTAGAAGGGGGGCGGACAACGCGCACGGAAAAGATTGCCAACGAATCAGCGTGTTGCCCGTGTCGTCGGGAGTATGGGGTCGCTCGTTATGGCATGGCATGAGCGAATTTCACTTCACGGACTATTTCGAGCGGGTCGTCTTGCGGAAGCGACCGTACCTGCTGAAATCATGGTGCGAAGCAGTGGTGCGGAATGCTGTGCGATCGGAACCACAAGAGGGCAATCGCTATCGGTTCTGGGCGCCCGTAGCCGAACTAGGCGGGCGTTACTTGAGGGTGATTACGCTTGAGGATAGAGTTACCATTCACAATGCATTTCCCGACCGAGGGTTCAAGCCATGAAATTGAACTATCACCCCGAGACAGATTCGCTGTACATCGATTTGTCAGATGAGCCCAGCGTGGAGACGCGCGAGATCTCCGAGGGTGTCATGCTTGACTACGATGCCAAGGGCAATCTGGTGGGCATTGATATCGACAACGCGAGCAACAAGGTGCAGCTTAAGAATCTCATCTTGAGCGGATTGCCCTCAAAGGTTGAAACCATTGCGGCTTGAAATCTGAAGAGCAGATATGAAACGACTGGACAATCGCGTCGCGGTCATCACCGCCGCCGGCTCCGGCATGGGCCGCGCCGGCGCGATCCTGTTCGCACGCGAAGGCGCGCATGTGTACGTGACCGACATAGACCTTGCCGCGGCCGAAGGCACGGTCAAGGCGATTCGCGATGCCGGCGGCTCGGCGTCGGCGCACCGCGTGGATGTCACCAGGGTGGATGAGCTGCGCGCGCTGTTCGACATCGTGCGGAATGAAAAGGGCGTGCTCCATGTGCTTTGGAACCATGCCGGGGTGCCGGGCGCCGGCGGGCTGAACGCCACCGAGGCCGAGTGGGATTTTGCAATGAACGCCAACACCAAGAGCGGTTACTTCGGCATCCAGTTCGCGCATGACCTCCTGAAAAAGGCGGGCGGCAAGGGCTCCATCATCTGCACCTCGTCCACCTCGGGCCTGGTGGGTTCTCCGCTCGGCATCATGTACTCGGCGGCCAAGGGAGGCGTGGTGTTGCTCGCCAAAGCGATGGCGCTGGCGCTCGCCGCGGACGGCATCCGCTGCAACGCGCTGTGTCCCGGCATCGTGGACACGCCCATGCTGCCAACCTTCTTTCGCGGCGTACCGGCCGATCAGGTGGAGAAGATCAAGGGCGACTTCGTCAAGGCCAACTTCCCCCTCGGCCGTGCCTGCCAGCCCGAGGAGATCGCCTCGGCCGCCTTGTTCCTCGCCTGCGACGATTCGAGCTACGTTACTGGCATCGCGTTGCCGGTGGATGGGGGATACACGGCGCGTTAGTGCGTGTTGCCCGCCGCCAGGCAAGTCATCGAATCATCGATGCGATTCAGCGCCCCTGCGATTGCCGCCCCTTGGGCAGGTAGCGCACATAGCGCCGGTCCTGCGTCAGGTGATGTCCCATGGCTGCAGCGAAGGCCGTCCCGATCATCTTCCCCGTCAGGCCGGTGGTCAGCGTGGCGCGTTCCAGTGCCTGCACGCTGCGCAGCAACTCGGCATGCTCTTCCTTGTGGTGCTCGCAATCCGGGTAATCGTGGATGCGCATCAGCGCCTCTTCCACAGTGAAGCACAATTCGAGTTCGGCGCTCAGGGTGGCAAGCTCGAAGTGCACGTCGTTCCAGCACCCGCCCTCGGCCTGGGTCTTCTTGATCGATGCAAAGCGCTCGAACACCCGACTGAGTCGCTCGTCCAGTTCGGGTATCCCCAATGAATCCTGATATTCCCATTTCATGATGGCCTCCTGGCCCCAGCGCGAGATTGCTTGTGCCAGGAAGTCGCAAGAACAGGACCAGCGGGGTTGCCTCTGCGTGAAATCGTTCACATCCGGCCCGTGGTTGCCGATGGGCGGCAGACTTGCACCGACAAGCGGTTGGGAAATGGGCTCGAAACGGCTTGTGGATCGCAGCCAATTCGCATCGGCGCGACTTGAAGTGGCGAATTGGCGTCAGGCAACCGACGGGATGACCGCAAACCGCCAGTTGGGTTGGTGCATCGACTGTCGGGCAGTCGTCATGACTGCGTCGGCGATGGCGTCAGGCCATCGCCCCCGCCTTGATCGGGATGCGGAAAAACCTTGCGACGTTCGTGCCGAGGATTTTTGCCTTGGTGGCGTCCGTCAGTTCCGGCCGGTCTGCGCATCGCGCCACCATGCCTTCGAACTGGTGGTCGGCATGCGGAAAGTCGGTCGAGAAGGCGATGTTGTCGTCGCCGATGGCGCTGACCACTTCCTTCAGGATGTTTTCCTCGGGATCGGCGGAAACCAGCACCTGCCGCTTGAAGTAGTCCGACGGTTTCATCTTCAGGGCGACGTTGCCGCGCAAGTGCCAGGGAGTCGTGTGGTGGTCCAGGCGCTCGAGCCAGTAGGGAACCCAGCCGCAACCCGCCTCGACCTGCACGACGCGCAGCTTCGGGTGGCGCTCGAGCACGCCGCCACTGATGAGCGTCATGATCGCGATCATCTGCTCGAAGGGGTGGGAAATCGCATGCCGGTAGTTGTAGTTGGTGAAACGGTCGAAGGCCACGGTGGGCAGGCAGCCGGCGGGTGCCGTGCCTTCGTGCAGCACCAGCGGGGTGTCCAGTTCCTCAAGGACATTCCACAACGGCTCCCACGACGGGTCGTCGAAATTGCGTCCTCCCACCGGATTGGGGCGCAGCACCACGCCGGTCAGGTTCTTCTCGCTGATGGCTCGGCGCGCTTCCTTTACTGCTTCGAACACGTCGCACTGCGTCACCACCGCCGATGCGAAGAGGCGCTCCTTGTTCGCGCTGCAGTAATCGCTCGCCCAGTTGTTGTAGGCGCGGCAGAGCGCGGCATTCAGGTCGAGCCGCTGGATGGCGCCGAAGAGGACGCCCAGCGTCGGATACATGATGGCACCGTGAATTTTCTCGCCGTCCATCGCCTTGAGGCGAAACGCGGGCGTGTCGTCGAGGTCGTAGCGGCTGGCAAAGAGCACCGTGTCCCCGATGACCGTGACCCCCTTGCCCTCGGCGTTGACGGTGGTGCGCGGCGCCATGGCATGGAACTGCCGCTCGAGGTACTTGGGCCACATGGACTCCGGCTCGATGAAATGCGCATCGGCATCGATGACGTGAAAATTGCTCATTGAATCCTCCTGTTGATTTTGTCGTTCCGTGGGCAAGCGGCGGATGTCTACCTGCCCTTGAACAGCGTGTTCCACTTTGCCGTGTAGCTTTTCACCACTTCCGGCGTATAGGGTGCGGGGTCATAGGGATTGATCGAGTCCGCGTCCAGCGCCCCGGGAATGTTGCGCAGCGCGCTCGCCGATTCGCCATTGCCGCTCCAGACCGTCTGGCCGCGCGCCGACATCACGTAATCCATGAGCACCTGGGATGCGTTCGGGCGCTTGGACCAGCCCAGTGCCACACCGATGAAGCGAAAGCCGAAGCGCGGCTTCGTGTACACCTCCTTTACGGGGGCGCCCTGCTTGATGAGCGGCACGATGTTGGCCGGGTTAATGAAATTGATCACCGGGATCTCGCCCGAGCCGACCGACTGTCCGCCCGCGGGTGAGCTGGTGTAGATGCGCGGTGACTGCGCCGCCAGGCGCGCCAGGTAGTCGGCGCCCTCGTTCTTTTCCAGCCAGTCGTAGAAGGCGATGATGCTCGTTGCCGTGAGATCGAGGATGCCGATGCGGCCCTTGAGCTCCGGTTTGAGCAGGTCCTGGTAGCTGTTGATCGGCGTCTTCACGAGATTGGTGTTGTAGGCCATGACCACGGGCTCGAGCGCGAGCACCGGCACAGCACCGCGCAGCATGTAGCGCGCCGGCCAAGCCTGGGCCGAGGGGCCCACCGGCGGCTTGACGCCGCCGTCGCGCAGGCGATCTTCCGCCCATGCGATGTCGGTCGCGATCATGACGTCGGCGCCGTCGGCGCCGGTCTCCCGTTCCTGCGCGAGCTTGGTGAGCAGTTCACCCGTGCTGAAGCGGCTGATCTCGAGCACGACACCCGGATTGGCGCGGTCGAAGTCGGCCTTGAGTCGCGTCAGCAGCGGATTGGCCGCGGCGCTGTAGAGGACGACCTTCTGTTCCTTCTGCGCTGCGGCGACGGTTGCCTTCCATGCATCGGCACTTGCCGCCGACTGCGCGAGCAGCGGTGCAGGCGCCGAAAGGACTGCGCCGAGTATGGCGGCGGCGAGCAGCTGCATGCATGTGGCGCCAGGCCGCAACGGATTGTTCGAATGCTTTCCCATTTTCCCCTCCTCATGGTAAACAGAATGCAGAATGCGATGTGCGCGTTCCGGCTCGATGGTGCCGGATGATGCGCGTCGCGATAATCCGCAACCGGACTGACCTTCCCCTCGAATCAAGTATAGCGGTTGTGTCGCCGGGTGAAATTCGGAACTTGCATGAGGCGCGCCATGGTGGGGTGGTGCAATGGTGGAATGGTGCAGTGGCTGGCGCAGAGGGCCATCGATGAAGCGCGCGGCGCATGAGAAGAGGTGACGGGGTGAGCGATCTGGCATCGAGTCGGCAGGGTTATGCGGTGACCGATCTCACCATCGGGCACGTCATCCGCGACAAGGCGGCGAAGCTGCGCGATGCGCAATTCCTGTCCTACATCCCCGACGGGCGCACGTTCACGTTTGCCGACGTCGATCGCGCGTCGAACATCCTTGCCAACGGCTTGATGGCGCTGGGTATCAAGCCTGGCGACCATGTGGCGCTCATGATGGCGAACCGGCCCGAGATGCTGTTCCTCCTGATGGCACTGGGGAAGATCGGGGCCGTGTCCGTTCCACTGAACATCGCGGCGCGCGGTGACCAGATGCGGCACTACCTGAGCCAGTCCGATTCGGTGGTGCTGGTGGTGGAGGAGGCATTCCTTGCGCAACTGGACGATGTGGAAGATGCCTTGCTCAATCTGGGCAAAGTCGTTCTGTTCAGGGAATCGTCGACCGCAAAGGAGGTTCCGGACCGAGTCGGCGCCTGCGCCAGGCTCCAAACCACGGACTTCGCGCAACTCGAGGAAGCGCCCGACAGCGCGCCCGATGTGGTGGTGAAATTCAGCGACCTGGCGATGTTGCTATACACCTCGGGCACGACCGGGTTGTCCAAGGCGGTGATGTTCACGCAGGCTTACGCGCTGCTCTACGGCATCGACCAGGTCGAGAACTACGGATTCCGCTCCAGCGACACGGTGTATGTCTGCACGCCGCTCTTTCACGCCCACGGGCTGCTGTCGCACACCTACGGGCCGCTGGTGCTGGGTGCGAAGGTGGCGCTGTCACTGCGGTTTTCGGCCAGCCATTTCTGGAACGAGGTCAGGGATTGCGGGGCGACGGTGCTCAGCATGCTGGGCTCGATGGCCAACATGCTCTGGAGTCAGCCGCCGAGTGCGGACGATGCGAGGCACGCCGTCCGGCAGGCGACCATCGCTCCCGCGCCCAGTGCGGGTGTGCAATTCAGCGAGCGCTTCGGCATGAACATACTCGGTGCCTACGGTTTGACGGACTATGGCATGGGAACAATTCTCGGCCCGGACGAATTTCCGCGAAAGGTTGGCTCGGCCGGCCGGCCGCGGCCCGGCATGCAGGTGCGTGTGGTCGACGAGAACGACATGCCGCTTCCCACCGGCGAGATCGGCGAGATCGTGATGCGCAGCGACATCCCCTGGAGCACTTCCCTGGGCTATTACAAGATGCCCGATGCGACGCTGGCGGCGCGGCGCAATTTCTGGTTTCACACCGGGGATCGCGGTTACTTCGATGCCGACGGGTACCTGTTCTTCGGCGACCGCAAGAAGGATGCGATTAGGCGGCGCGGCGAGAACATCTCGGCGTTCGAGATCGAGCAGGTGCTCGCCAAGCACGATGCGGTGGCCGATGTCGCGGTGTTCGCCGCGCCCTCGGGGGTGGGGGAGGACGAAGTCGCGTGCGCGCTGGTCGTCAAGCCCGGAATGACATTGTCCGAAGCGCAGGTGATCGAGTACTGCGGCAAACACATGCCCTACTACATGGTGCCGCGCTACCTGCAGTTCCTGCCGGACCTGCCGAGGAGCGCAACGCACAAGGTTGAAAAGTACAAGCTGCAGAAGGCAGCGGCGGAGCGCATCGACAGCTTCTGGGACCGGGAGAAAGCCGGGATTGCGCTGCGCAGGCGATAGGGGCGATAGATGCGAATTGGGCGCGACGGGCGCAGTTCGCGCAGTTCGAATGACGCGAGTTCAAATTGACCGCGTGCGATGCGGGGAATATGCTCGTCGGCGGTGTGAAGTGCGCGGCGCGGCTGCCGTTCATCGATGCTGAAACCGATTGCCCATCCTGCAACCGAACGAAAGGATCTTTCCGAAAATGAGCGAGTCGACCGCGGCAAAATCGAAGATGAAATATTCCATCGTGAATCGGGCCGAGGCGCCGAACCGCGAGGGGCGTCGCAATTACTGGGATTACCTTGATCTTGGGCTGACTGCCGCGAGCGGCGGCGCCGTTCGGGCACAAATCATCTGCAACAAGAAGGGGAAATCGCCCCCCACGGGCTGGCACTACCACGCCTGCCAGATGCAGATCGTCTACTTCACGAAGGGCTGGGCCGAACTGCAGTTCGAGGACGGCAGGGTTCACGTGACCAAGCCGGGCGACATGGTGTTCATTCCCGGCGGAACGCTTCACAACGAGGGCGAGAGCTCTGACGATATGGAAGCCCTGGAGCTGTCGCTGCCGGCCGAGATGGGGACGATCAACGTCGATCCGCCTGCCGGCTTCTCGCAGACCTTCGGGGAGCCGGGGCAGAAGTAATCGCCGGCTCGTCCCGCAGCATGCGGGCGGGGTTTCCCGCAGGCATTGCGTGCGACGTTCGCTATGCCGGGTTCGGCGGTTCGTCCGGGATGGGCTGCATGCCCGTATACCGCGCCCGCGGCCGGATGAGCCGGTCGAGCTTGTACTGCTCGATGGCATGGGCGATCCAGCCGACGGTGCGCCCGAGCGCGAAGATGGCGAGGCCGGCGCCGGGCGGCAGGTCGAGTGCCTGGCGCAGCGTGGCGAGGCCGAAGTCCAGGTTGGGCGGATCGACTGCCAGTGATGCGGCGGTGCGCTGCACCTGCTGCGACAGCTCCAGCGCCTTTGCACTTGCGCCCTTGCCGGCGCTTTTTCCAACGCTGCTTCCAACGCTTTTTCCAGCGGATGCGGCGAGTTCCAGCAGCAGCGTGGCGCGCGGGTCGCCCTGCGGGTAGAGCGGGTGACCGAAGCCCGGAAGGGCTTTTCCTTCCTTGAGGTGGCGCAGCAGCGCGCCGCGGATGTTCCTTGTGTCGGCCTGCTTGCCGATGTCGCCGAGCAGCGCGTCGGCGCGTTCGGTGTATCCGCCGTGCTTTTCGCCCTGCAGCGCGGCGAGTCCGGCGATCACCACATGCCACGGCGTGGCGCTGGCCGAGGCGACACAGCGCGCGGTGAACGCCGACACGTTCAGCTCATGGTCGGCGCAGATGACGAGGGCGCTGTTGAGGATGGTGGCGACGTTGCGCTGCGCGCTTCCGCGCAGCTTGGGTGCCCAGGCGCGCGCAAGGCGCTCGCCGATCGTACCGACGCCAGTTTGCTGGCCGCCAGCAGCCACCTCGACCAGCAGCGTGAGGATGCGTGCACCGGTCTGCGCCACGGCTGCGGGGCGCAGGTCCCAGGACTGCGGGTCGCGCGCGGCGGCCAGCGCCAGCGCGATCTGGAAGCGTTCGGCAAAGCCGTAACCGTCTGCATTGAATGCGGATTTCGGCATGGAGGGCGCAGCGCCGGCAGCGGCAAACAGGTTCGCCGCGCGCTCCTCCGATGCGTCGTCCAGCCACAGCAGGCCGGCGATTCTCTCCAGCGTGTGCGTGCCCGCCAGCGCCATGGCGTCGCGACCGCGGTAGTGCACGCGACCCTCGGCGATGAGCGTGAGCGCGGATTCGAGCACGGGTGCGCCCATGTCGAGCGCGCGTGCGGCGGCGCGCGCCGGGTCGCGACGCTGCGCGCGTCCTTCCCGGAGGCGGTTGATGTCCTCGCGGTGGTAGCGCCGGGCGCGCGAGCTGCCGGCGCCGGCCTCCGAGCGCACCAGGCCGCGGCTGACGTAGGCGTATAGGGTGGCGAGGCTGATGCCCAGCGTCTGGGCAGCCTCTTGCGCCGAACAGGTGCGGCCGTCCCCGGCGGGGCGGTCGGGGGGGCGGGCTTGAGCGCGTTTGGGGTTCATAGGTTGATTAATGAATCAATATTGACGATATGTTTTTACCGTTCGCATAATACGCCTATCAACGACTGAAGGAGAAGATCATGAGCGGATCGAACTACGTTGCAGGGCTGGAGGGTGTTGTCGCCGCGCGCACGCGGCTGTCCCACCCCGATGGCGAGGCGGGCGAGCTGGTGATCGCCGGCTACCGGGTGGATGACCTCGCGCCCAATGCCAGTTTCGAGGAAGTGACGTACCTGCTGTGGAACGGCGAACTGCCTGAAGAAGCCCGACTGGCGGACTTCTCCAAGGCATTGGCCTCGAGGCGCGAGCTGCCGGCGGCGGCGCTCACGGTGTTGCGTGCGGCTGCCGCCGAGCGCGTGCCGCCCATGGACGCGCTGAGGATGGGCGCCGGCGCCCTCGGGCCGGCCGACAGCGACCGCGAGGGCCTGCTGGCGCGCCTGCCGGTGCTGGCCGCCGCCTACTGGAACATCCTCGCGGGGCGCGAGCCGGTGGCGCCCCGCCGCGACCTCGGCCATGCGGCGAACTACCTCTACATGCTGAACGGCACGGTGCCGTCCGCCGAATCCGTGCGCGGCATGGATACCTATCTGAACACCGTGTCCGACCATGGGTTGAACGCCTCGACTTTTGCAGCGCGGGTGATCATTTCCACGCGCTCGGACCTGGCGTCAGCGGTGGTCGGCGCGATCGGTGCGTTGAAGGGCCCGCTGCACGGCGGCGCGCCGGGACCGGCGCTCGACATGGTGTTCGAGATCGGCTCGATCGACCGCGCGGATGCGGTGCTCGCCGACAAGGTGGCGCGCGGCGACCGCTTCATGGGCTTCGGGCACCGCATCTATCGCACCCGCGACCCGCGTGCCGACGTGCTGGGCGCGGCGGCCGAGCGCATGCTGGTCGTCAACGGCGACGAGCGCGGCCGCGCGCTGCATGCGCTCGCGCGCGGCGTGGAGAAGAAGATCCTCGCGCTCCTGGCGGCGAAATACCCGGACCGGCGGCTCGACACCAACGTCGAGTTCTATACCGCGCTGCTGCTGCATGGGCTCGGGTTGCATGCGGACATGTTCTCGCCCACCTTTGCCGTGGGGCGCGCGGCCGGATGGATCGCGCACTGCGATGAGCAGTTGAAGGAAGGCAAGTTGCTGCGGCCGCAGTCGGAGTTTATTGGGGAGCGGGGGAGGAAGTGGGTTGCGCTGGGGGAGCGCAGGCCGGCGGTGGGCAAGGCGGCTTGAAAAGGGGTTTTGCCTGACGGGGAGTTACTTTCTGTTTTTGGGATGTCATTTCGCCTGACGGCGAGTTACTTCTTTTGTCTCGCCAAAAGAAGTAACCAAGAAAAGGCGACCCCGGAGGTGACGGTTTCGGCACTACGTGCCGAAACTTCCCTGCGATGCTCGCAACGCTTGGCGGCTGCGGAACTCGCAGGCCGCAAAGCGTTGCGAGCAGCGCGGGGCAGTCGCCGCAGGCGACCGATGCATCGGGGGTGTGCTTTTCTCTGGTTACTCTCTTTTGCACAAGCAAAAGAGAGTAACTCGCCGTCAGGCGAAACCTGTTCTTGAGAACGTAACTCGCCGTCAGGCGAACCCTTTCCCCAAATCAACGATAATGCCCCCTACAAAGTCAGGCTTACGAAAGAGACCCCCATGTCCATCTGGTTCGGCGCAATATCGCTCGAGGATGCCCGCACAAGAAGCAAGGGCACGATGATCGAGGCGTGCGGCATCGAGATCACCGCCCACGGCAGCGACTGGGTGCAGGGCCGCATGCCTGTGGATGAGCGCACGCGGCAGATCTACGGCATCTTGCATGGCGGGGCTTCTTGCGTGCTGGCCGAGACGCTGGGCTCGTGGGCTTCAGCGATGGCGGTCGATCAGTCGAAGTTCCAGGTGGTCGGGTTGGAGATCAACGCCAACCACGTGCGCACGGTGTCCAAGGGCTACGTGGAGGGCGTGGCGCGGCCACTCCATCTGGGGCGCACCACGCATATCTGGGACATCCGTATCAGCAACCCGGAGGGCAAGCTGGTGTGCGTGTCGCGCCTCACGACGGCGGTGGTGGCCAAGCGCATTTGAGCGCGCATTTGAGTGCGCTTTTGTGTGCATTGTCGCCGGGGTGCTCGGCGACGGAGAACGCCGTCTTCCGCCCGGCCTAACGCACGCGCGTGGCCGGCGTCGGCTCACCCTTCACCATGTAGTCGTACTCGCTCATCCATTCGGTGGTGGGCTTGCCCTTGGCGGTCATGCGGATCATCGGGTTGGATGGGCGGAAATTGATGAAATCGGCGCCGCCTTCATCGACGCCGAACCCGTAGATGGTCTCGGCGTCCACGGCGATGGCCGTGCCGGGCGGGTGGATCTTGCCGACGACGGTGCGCCCGCCGGTGACGAAGATGATCTCGTGCGCGCTGTGCATGTGCGGCTCGCCCTGGGGGCGCGAGACGCTGAACTTCGAGTGGTGCAGCCACAGGTCGCAGGTGGGGCAGTGCGCGTCGGCCCACACCGTGTGCACGGTATTGCGCGGCGCGTCGATGCGCCGGTGCAGGCCATCCTTGCCGACGACGTGCACGTTGCCTCCGGCCTTTTCAGTCATGTTGGGCAGCGCTTCGGACTGGTGGTAGTGGACGAGCGTCGCGCCGGTCGCGCCCGCCTCGATGGTGGCGCTGCCCTTGTGTTCGACGATGACCACCGAGGCCTCGCCGAACCCTTGGCCCGCCACCGTGATGCCGCCCTTCCAGACATAGATTGCGTGGCCCACCTTGGGCGACTGCCAGCGGATGCTCGCGCCGGGCGACAGCTCGTGCACCCACAGGTAGAGCGGGCGCTCGGCCGCCATGACGCAGCGCGTTTTGACCGCGCCGCTCGCGGACACCCCGTCGAGCGCGGGAAATGCGACCGTGGGCGATTCATCGACGGTCTTGATGGCGACGCTGGGCATGGTGATTCCTTTCGCAAAGTGGTGCATTAGTTGCAGGAGATCCGATGGGGGAGATTATGGGTCAACGCCGCGCTTCATGCTGCGGCGCCTAACCGAGGCGGCGCAGCGCGCTTCTGCAGATCGGTTTTCGATTTTCGTTGTAATCTGCAGCGCAACGCGCCGCCTCAAAGGCCGGCTGCCGAGATTCACTCAAGGAGGAAGGACATGGACCGCTATCTCTTGATTTCCCAGGACTGCCACGCCGGCGCGCCCTGGTTCATTTATCGCAAGTACCTCGACCCGCAGTACCGCGAGGAGTACGAACGCTGGGTCACGGGCGTGATCGGCGACATCTCCAATCTCGACCAGACCCAGATGGACAAGCAGGTGCCGGCGCAGTACGAGACCATGTCGGCGGACAGGAAGCGCGAATACCTCGAGGGCATGGAGCGCTCCATGGGCCACCTGGGCAACTGGGATCCGACGGTGCGCGCGCGCGAGCTCGATCGCGAGGGCATCGCCGGCGAGGTGATCTTCCCCGACGGCAGCCAGAAGAACCACCCGCCGTTCAGCTACAGTTTCTTCAAGGGCAAGAAAGCGTCGCCGGAGCTGCGCGCGGCCGGGGCGCGCGCGCACAACCGCTGGCTGGCCGAGCTGTGCCAGTCAAATCCCAAGCGACACGCCGGCATCGCCCTGGTGGCGATGGAGGATGTGGACGAGGCGGTGCGCGAGATCCGCTGGGCGCGCAAGAACGGCCTCTTTGGCGGCGTGCTGTTGCCGGCGTTGCCTTTTGCCACCGATGGCGCCGAGGCGTTCTGGAACCATCCGCGCTACGAGCCGGTATGGGACGTCTGCGAAGAGCTCGACATGCCGTTGAACACGCATGCCACGAACGCCGGCGTGAACTTCGGCGGATCGCCCCTTGCCGGCATCATCGAGAACCACTTCACCACCTACCGCCCGTTCTGGTTCCTGCTCTGGGGCGGGGTGTTCGAGCGCCATCCGAAGCTGAAGTTCTGCCCCACCGAATCGGGCGGCATGCAGGTGATCTGGTTCAACAACTACTTCGACGAATACCTCATCAAGCACCGCCGCCCGGAGGACGTGAAGAAGGCGATCACGATGAAACCCAGTGAGTACTGGCACCGCCAGTGCTTTTTCGGCGCATCCGCGCATGCCTCGCGCATGGAGATCGATGCGCGCGACCAGATCGGCGTCAAGAACATCCTGTGGGGCTCCGACTATCCGCACCCCGAGGGCACCTGGCCGGCTTCGCAGGAGCGCATCCGGGAACTCTTCTCGGGCATTCCCGAGGCCGATGTGCGGCTGATGATCGGCGGCAATGCGGCGCGCGTGTATGGCTTCGATACCGAGGCCCTGAACAAGCTTGCCGCGAAGATCGGGCCGAAGATCTCGGATTTTTCGGCTGCGCCGGCGGCAGCGGCCTGATGGGGCGGCGGGCGAGCGGAATTGTCGGCGGCATCCGGCCTGCGGGCGATTAGAATCTGCGGATGGTGTCGCAGGGCGTAAATGTGGAGAAGAGGCAATGCATGACTTGGTGATCCGCGGTGCCACCGTGGTGGATGGAACGGGAGCGCCGCCGGTGCGCGCGGATGTGGGCGTGCGCGACGGGCGCATCGCGGAGGTGCGCGCGAACATTGCCGCGGGCGGCAATGCGCAAGTGGTCGACGCGGGCGGGTTGACCCTGGCGCCCGGCTTCATCGATGTGCATACGCATTACGACGCGCAGGTTACCTGGGACCCGACGCTGTCGCCGTCATCGACGCTGGGAGTCACCTCGGTGGTGATGGGCAACTGCGGGTTCGGCATCGCGCCCTGCCAGCCGCCGGTGAACGACATCCTGATGAAGAACCTGTCGGTGGTGGAGGGCATGAACCTCGATGCGCTGCGCGCCGGCATCCGCTGGGAGTTCCAGACCTTCGCCGAATATCAGGGTTTCCTGAGGAAGAACCGTCCCTACCTGAACGTGGCCACGCTGATCGGACACTCGGCGGTGCGCTCGGCGGTGATGGGCGATGCTGGGTCGGAGATCAAGGTGCCATCCTCCGAGCAGCTGGGGAAGATGCGCGACATCGTGCGCGATGCGCTGCGCCATGGCGCCATCGGCTTTGCCTCGTCATGGTCGCCCAACCACAGCGGCTACAACGGCGTGCCCATGCCCTCCACCATTGCCAGCGAAGGCGAAGTGCGTTCGCTGGCGGGCGTGCTGGGCGAGGAGAAGCGCGGCGTGTTCCAGATGGCAGCCGGCAACAAGGAAGTGGCGTTCTTCGAATCGCTGGCCGCGGCAACATCGCGGCCCTGCTTCATGTCGACGAACTACCTGCTGCACAACGAGGCCGCACCGCGCCGGGCGGTCGAGACGCTCGATGCGTGCCTGGATGCGCAGTCGCGCGGGCATACGGTGTACGGGCACGTGACCTGCCAGCCGCTGTCCATGGACTTTTCCGCGGACGATGCCTTCCCGCTGTTCTCGAGCGCAGCTTTCAATCGCGTGCGCAACGTGCCGCTGGCCGAGAAGGCGGCGGTGTATGCCAGCCGCGAATTCCGCGACGAGTGGCGCGCCAACCTCAAGACGGCGGCCACCGCCGGCATCTTCAGCGGCAACTGGTCAAGGCTGCAGGTGACCGTGCCGGCGCTGGCGTCGAATGCGCTGCTTGAGAACCGCAGCATTGCCGACATCGCGAAGGAGCGTGGCCGCGATCCGCTGGACGTGTTCTGCGACCTCGTGGTGGAAGAAAACCTGAAGACCATCTTCGTGATTCATGCCTTCAACGTCGATGAGGACGCGGTAGCGTCCATCCTGCAGCACGATGCCTGCGTGATCGCGCTGTCCGATGCCGGTGCGCACCTGTCGTTCATGTGCGACGCGGGTTACGGGCCGTATTTCCTCGGGCGCTGGGTGCGCGATCGCGGCGACTTCGGCCTGGCCGAGGGCGTGCGCCGGCTCACCAGCCATCAGGCCGACCTCTATGGCATCCCCGATCGCGGGCGCATCGTCGCAGGGGCATTCGCCGATCTCGTGCTGTTCGACACCGCCACGGTGGGGATTTCGAAATGCGTGCGCCTGAACGATCTGCCCGGCGGCCAGATGCGCACCATCCGCGAACCGCGTGGCATCGAGGGGACCTGGGTGAACGGCGTGCGCATCCAGGATGCGAAGATCAGGGAAGCCAACGGCATCGTGCCCATGCACAGCGGGCCGGGCATGGTTCTCGACAAGTTCAAGTAGGTCTGTTCTACCACCACACGAAAGGAACGCACATGTCAGGAAGACTGGCTGGCAAGGTAGCCATTGTCACCGGCGCGGGGTCGGGCATCGGGCGCGCATCGGCGCAACTGTTTGCCGCGGAGGGCGCCAAGGTGATGTGCGCCGACATCAATGAAAAGGGCGTGCAGGAGACGGCGGCGGCCATCAATCTGAAGATACCGGGGGCGGGCTTCGGGCTGCGCGTGGACGTGACCCAGCCCGAGCAGGTGGAGCGCATGGTGGCCGAGACGGTGAAGGCCTTCGGCAAGCTCAATGTGCTGTACGCCAACGCCGGCATCGGTGAGCCCGGCAATGCCATCGACCTCACCATAGAGCAATGGAACCGCATGATCGCGATCAACCTCACCAGCGTGTGGCTGTCGGCGAAGTACGCGCTGCCCGAGATGATCAAGGCGGGCGGCGGCTCCATCGTCAACCAGTCGAGCACGGCAGGCCTCATCGGCATTCCCGGCATCGTGCATTACTCGGCGGCCAAGACGGCGGTGGTGGGAATGACCCGCCAGATCGCGGTCGAGTACGGCCCGAAGAACGTGCGCGTCAATGCCATCTGCCCGAGCACCATCCCGACGCCGCTGGTGGCCAATGTGTGGGAGGCGCGTGCCAAGGCGGCGGGCACGACCTGGAGCGTCGAGGAGCACGAGAAGAACATCGGAATGCAATACCCGCTGCGGCGCCTGGGCGTGTTGTCGGACTGCGCCAACCTCGCGCTGTTCCTCGCGAGCGACGAGTCGTCGTGGATCACCGGTTGCGCGGTGCCGCTGGATGGCGGGCTGACGGCGAGCTGATCAAATCAACGGAAGATATTCGAACAGGGAGTGGACATGGCAGGAAGACTCGCAGGAAAAGTGGCAATCGTGACGGGCGCGGCATCGGGCATCGGCCGCACGACTTCGGAACTCTTTGCAGCCGAGGGCGCCAAGGTGATGTGCGCCGACATCAACGAGGCGCTGGTGAAGGAAGTCGTGGCCGGCATCAATGCCAAGGCGCCGGGGGCTGCGATCGCATCGAAGGTGGACGTGGGCCGGCCCGAAGACATCGAGCGCATGGTGGCCGAGACGGTGAAGGCCTTCGGGAAATTGAACGTGTTGTACGCCAACGCCGGCATCGGCGATGCGGCAACGGCCGAATCGCTCTCCATCGAGGGCTGGAACCGCATGATCGCGATCAACCTCACCAGCGTGTGGCTGTCGGCGAAGTACGCGCTGCCGCACATGATCGCAGCCGGCGGCGGCTCCATCGTCAACCAGTCGAGCCTGGCGGGTCTCATCGGGGTGCCTTCCTTGCCGCATTACGCGGCGGCCAAGGCGGGCGTCATCGGGCTCACGCGCCAGATCGCGGTCGAATACGGTCCGAAGAAGATCCGCTGCAATGCCATCTGCCCGGGCACCATCTACACCCCGCTGGTGGCGGCGGTGTGGGACAAGCGCGGCGTCGGCTACGGCGCCACTCCCGGTTCGTCGCTCGCCGAGCAGAAGGTGCAGGCCGGCATGAACAATCCGATCCAGCGCATGGGTGAAGTCGAGGACTGCGCCAACCTCGCGCTGTTCCTGGCGAGCGACGAATCCGGTTGGATAACCGGAACCGCGATGCCGCTCGATGGCGGGCGTTCTGCCGCATAGCAAGAAATATCTTATTCAGGAGGATGTGATGGCAGGAAGACTGTACGGAAAAGTGGCAATCGTCACGGGCGCGGGTTCGGGTATTGGGCGCGCCGCGGCGCAGCTCTTCGCGGCTGAAGGCGCGCGCGTGATGTGCGCCGACATCAACGACAAGGGCGCCGCGGAGACGGCGGCATCCATCAACGACAAGGCGCCCAAGCGCGCGCTGTCGCTCAAGGTGGATGTGACCGTGCCCGAGCAGGTGGAGCGCATGGTGGCCGAGACCGTGTCCGGATTGGGCAAGCTCGACGTGCTGTATGCCAACGCCGGCATTGGCGAAGCGGGCAACGCCATCGATCTCAGCATCGAGCAGTGGAACCGCATGATCGCGATCAACCTCACCAGCGTGTGGCTATCGACGAAGTACGCGCTGCCGCACATGGTTGCGGCGGGCGGCGGCTCGATCGTCAACCAGTCCAGTCTCGCGGGGTTGGTGGGCATCGGCGGCATCGCGCATTACTCGGCAGCCAAGGCCGGCGTCATCGGCCTCACGCGCCAGGTGGCGGTGGAGTACGGCCCGAAGAAGGTGCGCTGCAACGCCATCTGCCCCGGCACCATATTCACGCCGCTGGTGGAAACCGTCTGGAGCAAGGGCGGCGGCGTGGCCGGCGGCGGCGCAGACATGGAGGAGACCAAGAAGCGCTCGGCGCTGCGCTATCCGATGGGGCGCCTGGGCGAGCTGTCTGATTGCGCCAACCTCGCGCTGTTCCTGGCGAGCGACGAGTCGTCGTGGATCACCGGGTATGCCGTGCCGCTGGATGGCGGCATGAGCGCCGCCTGAGTGTAGGGATCGCGCACCTGATCGAAGAAGCGGCTACGTAAGCTCAGCCGCGCTGCTTGAAGCGTCAGGGAGAACGAATTGGCAGATCGGCTGAAGGGCAAAGTCGCGATCGTCACCGGTGCGGGGTCGGGGATCGGTCGCGCAACGGCAGAGTTGTTTGCAGCCGAAGGCGCGCGTGTTGCCTGCGCCGATGTGAACGGCGATGCGGCGGCGGAGACGGCACGGCTGATCGGCGGTGCGGCCATTGGTTGTCGTGTTGATGTGTCGGTGCCAGGCGATGTCGAGCAGATGGTGGCCGACACGGTAACGAAGTTTGGCGCCGTGGATGCGCTTTACGCCAATGCCGGCGTGGGCGGCTCGGGCAACGCAATCGACATGTCGATCGAGGAATGGAACCGCATGATCGGCATCAACCTCACCGGCGTGTGGCTGTCGTGCAAGTATGCGCTGCCGCACATGGTCAAGGCGGGGCGCGGCTCGCTGATCCTGCAGTCGTCCGTGCGTGGCCTCGTGGGCATTCCGGCGCTGCCGCATTACTCGGCGGCCAAGGCCGGTGTCATTGGCCTGGCGCGCCAGATCGCGGTGGAGTACGGCCCGAAGGGCGTGCGCTGCAATGCCATTTGTCCGGGCACCATCATGACGCCGCTGGTGGAGGGCGTGTGGCGCGCGGGCGGTGGCATCGTCGGTGCGGGCGGCACATTCGAGGAGATGAAGGCGCGCGCCGCCGCGCCGCACCCGATCGGACGCATCGGCACCACCGACGACTGCGCCAACCTCGCGCTGTTCCTCGCCAGCGACGAATCGTCGTGGATCACCGGGGTCGCGGTGCCGCTCGATGGCGGGATGACGGCGGCTTGATGGCATTTCATCGGCGCGCGGCCACATGGATGCGCTGATCGCGATATGGCAAGGCGTGCTTGAGTGGGCCGGAACGGCGGGTGCCGGTGCGGCCGGAGTCCTTGGCACCCAAGCGGCGAACCTCGACATGGCACACCTGCTGGCGCTCGCAGCAGCCGTGGGTTGGGCCAGCGGTCTGCGCTTGTACCTGGTGGTGTTTGTCTGCGGCCTGGCCGGAACGCTGGGTTGGATTGCGTTGCCGGCCGGCTTGCATGTGCTGCAACATCCGGCGATGCTGGCGGCCAGCGGGTTCATGCTGTTCGTGGAATTCTTTGCCGACAAGATTCCCGGCGTGGATTCGCTGTGGGACATCGTGCACTCGGTGATCCGTGTGCTGGCCGGCGCGGCACTGGCGGCGGGCGTGTTCGGTGCGGATAGCACCACCATGGCTGCGGTGGCCGGCCTGCTCGGCGGCGCCCTGGCGGCGACTTCCTTCGCGACCAAGGCCAGCACGCGCGCGGCGGTCAATACGTCGCCGGAACCTTTCACCAATTTCGCGGTCAGCCTGTCGGAGGACGGCCTAGTGCTCGGCGCCCTGTGGCTGGCGACAAACTATCCGGTGGCCTTCGGCATCTGCCTGGCCTTCACGCTCGTGTTGAGCGTGTGGTTGCTTGTGGTGTTGATCAAATACCTGCGGGCGATCGTGCGACGCCTGCGCGGCTGGCTGGGCGGTGAGGGAAGGCTGCGATTGGGGCAGTAAATACTGCCATATAAATGATAAAGGCCCGGTGCACCGGGCCTTATTGTTTTAAATACTGACAGAACTTACTGTGGCGCCGCGACGAAGCTTCCACCCTTGACCTGGAGGAACGCAGCGCCGTAATTGGGCATGCGCCGCTCGTCGATGGTGTAGCTGCCGCCGCCGGCAACGACCGGGACATTCCTCGTCTTCGCCAGCGCATCGCGGACCTTCTCGCGCGTCGGGTTGGGACTGGCCGCCTTGATGGCATGCGCGACGACGGTCATGTAGGCGTGGCCGAGCGCCGCCCAGTTGTCGGCTTCCTTGCCGGTGGCCTTCTTGTATGCCGCGGCGAACGTGACCTAGCCCGAAATAGCTGTACCAGTAGATGTGAGAGGATTTCACGAACTGGACATTATTTTGGAGGAACAGGTTATGCCGACCAAGCACCACAAGGCGGAGCAAA
>CANJXQ010000059.1 GCA_947478805.1 Betaproteobacteria bacterium
GCAATTGCGGCGTCAGCTTGCCCTGCTCGTCGATGGAGGCGAGGATGGCCGAGCGCCGGTCCTCCAGGTCGCGCAGATAGAGCAGCCGCTCTTCGAGGTTGCGCAATTGCGTGTCATCGAGATTGCCCGTCGCCTCCTTGCGATAGCGCGAGATGAAGGGCACGCTGGCGCCCTCATCGAGCAGCGCGACGGCCGCATTGACTTGCGTGGCGGCAACGGAGAGTTCCTTCGCCAATGCCCGGACAATCTTTTCCTTGACCATCCCGGCCTGCGCTGCGGTGAGCGCGGCGTTCTTTTCCGCAACGCGGGCAGCGCCCTGGTCGGGCGGCACGGGACTCTTGACAGACGGCGCTACGGTGTTCGACATCGGATCTTTCTGTTACCTATGAAATGAAAGGGCCGCAACACGATGGCGTTGCGGCCCACGCAATGCTGCGGTGGATGTCCCTGCCGGTTAGTCGATCTTCAGGCCCACGTCGGCAACGATCTTCTTCCACACGCGGACGTCAGTCTCGATGCGGCGTGCAAACTGCCCCGCGTCCAGCAGTTCCACATCCAGCGCCTGCGCAGTGACGGCCGCGAGCACGCCCGGATCCTTCATCGCTGCCAGGGTGTCTGCCTCAACCCTCGCGGCCGCCGCATCCGGCGACCCCGCCGGCATGACGAGCCCCATCCAGGACTTTGACTCGTACCCGGGAATCGTTTCAGCCACGGCGGGCACGTTCGGCAGCACGCCGGTGCGCTTGGACGAGGTGACCGCCAGCGCCTTCATTTTGCCGGCCTGGATGTGCGATACCGAAACGCTGACCCCGAGCGCGGCGAAATCCAGCTGCCCGCCGATGAGGTCGGTGATGAGCTGGCCGGTGTTCTTGTACGGCACGTGGGTGAACTTCGCCCCGGACATGCTGGCGAGCAGCTCTGTGGTCAGGTGCGATGAGCTGCCGTTGCCGTTGGAGGCATAGTTGAGCTTGCCCGGACTGGCCTTGGCCAGTGCAATCAGCTCGGAGATGCTGCTGACCTTCAGGTCCGGCTTGGTCACGAACACCAGCGGCGTGCTGGCAAAACTGACCACCGCGCGGAAATCCTTGATCGGGTCGAACGGCAGGTTCGGATAGACCGCCGCGTTGATGGCGTGCGGGCTGCCGAGCCATCCCAGCGTGTAACCATCGGGCGCCGCCTTGGCAATGGCCTGCGTGCCGACCACGCCGCCCGCACCGGCCATGATCTCCACCACCACCCCGGTCTTCCACGTCTCGGACAGCTTCTGAGCGATCACCCGCGAGAACCCGTCCATGGTGGAACCCGGCGGATAAGGCACGATGATCCTCACCGGTTTCGCCGGGTACGATTGCGCCGAGGCTACGCTGCCAAACAACGCCCCGAGCGCCAGGAACATGGTGAGGCCCGCCGCCATGCGGATGCGACGTTGCGTTGCTTGCGTTGCGCTCATGACCGACTCCTTTTGGATTGCATTGTTCAAGAGGGTGCATTCTAGTCCCCTCCGCCCGACATGTCCGCGCGGCAGCCTGTAGCGCGCGCGAAATGCAGCATCGGGCGCAGACAATGCGACTGGAATGCCACGATGCATCCGATGCCGTTTCATCGTAGCATTGCGACAGGCGCATAAAACCGGACTTTCCCCTTCGGGGAAGCGAGCCACGCCAGGGGAGGACAGCATGTTCGGGATCAAGAAGAAGGCTGCTGCAGAAACGCCGGCCACCGTTGCGCCGACCGCAAGCCCGCAACCCAGTTCCGCTGCGGGCGACTACGCCGGCTTCTGGCTGCGCTTTCTAGCCGTCTTCGCCGATGGCGCGATGCTCTTCTCTGCCACCTTCGTGATTGCCGTGGTCACGAGCTTCGCCGGCGAGATCGGCGCCATGGTCGGCGGCGGCATCATCGTGCTGTTGAATATCCTGTACTGGACGGTCATGCACGCGACCCAGCGTCAAGCCACCTTCGGCAAGGCCATGGTCGGCATCATCGTCACCGACAAGGACGGCAATCGGATTTCCATCCTGCGCTCGCTCGGCCGCGAGCTGGCAAAGATCATCTCCATGCTTCCCTTGGGCATCGGCTTCCTGATTGCCGCGTTCACCGGCAAGAAGCAGGCACTGCACGACATGATCGCCTCGACCGTGGTGGTTCGCGACGGCGACGCGCACATTGCTCGCACCATCGTCGTGACAGTGGTGGGCTACGCCGTGCCCATGATCGCCATCCCGCTTCTCGGCATAGCCATGTTCGCCGGCATCGCGGCAAGCGTCCTTGGCGACATGGCCGGCGACATGAACAAGGGCGCGCAAAAGCCGCCCGCCGCGAGCGCAAAACCCGCTGCGCCCAAGCCCGCCGCACCGCCCGCCGCACCTGCCGGTGCAACGCCGGCCGCCGGCACGCCCGGAGCACCCGCAGCAACCCCTGCCGGCGCGGCAGACAAATCGGCCGCAGCAAAAACCGTCGCCGCACCAGCCTCACCTCAAGCCGCACCAACGCCCGCGCCAACAACGACCGGCATCGCGCCCAAGGCAAGCGCGGATCCCGTGCAGTTGCCTGCGCCGAAGATCACGTTGCCGCCCGATGAGCCCGAAGTTAAAGCCCCGCGCCGCCGTGCGCCACGCCCGCCAAGCGCTCCAGCCGAAGCCGCAGCGCCCAAGGCGCCGACAGCGGAGCAGGCGCCCATCGCCGCCGCCGCGCCGCCTGCTCCCGCGCCCAAGCCCTGCGCCTACAAGCCCGTCATGACCGACGAGGAAATCGACGCCTGCCGGCGTCGCTGACGGCCACCCGTTTCAGCGTCGTCGCAGTCGGCACCCTGGGTGCGGCGGCTTCCAAGGGGACGCAGGCAGTACAATCCGGGGCCCGCTGCCTGGCGTAACCTGCGCCGGCGTCACGCCATCCGAGTGCACATCACGTCATGTCCGACATTGAACCGGTTCGCCTCTCCAAACGCATGAGCGAGCTCGGCCTGGCATCGCGCCGCGAGGCCGACGAATGGATCGAGCGCGGCTGGGTGAAGGTGGACGGCAAGCCCGCCATCCTCGGATTGAAGGTGCTGCCCCACCAGAAGATCGAGATCGACGAGCGCGCGCGCTCGCAGCAGGCGCGGAGCGTCACCGTGGTGCTCAACAAGCCGATCGGTTATGTCAGCGGGCAGGCCGAGGACGGTCACCAGCCCGCCGTGGTGCTGGTGACCCCGGAAAACCTGTGGCGCGTGCCTGCGGGCAAGCCTGCGGGACTCGTGCGACGGCAGGACCTGTTCGGCCTTGCGCCCGCGGGGCGCCTCGACATCGATTCGACCGGCCTCCTGGTGCTCACGCAGGACGGCCGCATCGCCAAGCAGCTGATCGGCGAGGACTCCGAAGTCGACAAGGAATACCTGGTGCGCGTGAAATACCTGAAGGGCGGCCGCCTGCCGCCCGCCGAGCTGCAGCGCCTCAATCACGGCCTGTCCCTCGACGGCAAGCCGTTGAAGCCGGCGCGCGTACGCTGGCAGAACGAGGACCAGTTGAGCTTCGTGCTGCGCGAAGGCAAGAAGCGCCAGATCCGGCGCATGTGCGAGGCAGTCGGTCTGCAGGTGCTGGGCCTCAAGCGCGTGCGCATCGGCCAGGTGATGCTGGGCGACCTGCCGATCGGCAAGTGGCGCTACGTCGGCAACGGCGAGCGTTTCGTCTAGTACACCGCAACCGACTCACCCTGGAGCCCGACACATGATCATCGTCCACCACCTCAACGACTCGCGCTCGCAGCGCATCCTCTGGCTGCTCGAGGAACTCGGCCTTCCCTATGAAATCCACCACCACACGCGCGACCCGAAAACGCGTTTTGCGCCGCCCAGCCTCAAGGCAGTGCATCCGCTGGGCAAGGCGCCCGCCATCACCGACGGCGGCCTGACCATCGCCGAATCGGGCGCCATCATCGACTACATCATCCGCCGCCATGGCAACGGTCGCCTGCAGCCGCCGACCAGCACGTCCGAGTACGACAAGTACCAGGAGTGGATGCACTACGCCGAAGGCTCGGCGGTGGTTCCGCTACTGCTCAAGATGTACATGGGCCGCCTGGGCGATGCCGCGCTGCCGCTGGCACCCCGTATCGACGGCGAAATCGCCAATCACCTGGGCTACATCAACAGCGCGCTCGCCGGGCGCCAGTGGCTGATGGGGGACGTGTTCTCCGGGGCCGATGTGCAGATGAGCTTCATCGGCGAATTCGCCGGCATGCAGGGCGTGCGCGCGCCCTATGCCAACCTCGAGGCCTGGGTCAAGCGCTGCCAGTCGCGCCCGGCCTACCTCAAGGCCGTCGACAAGGGCGGGCCGTACCGCTTCGCGGTTTGAACGGCGCTGCAGCCGAAACGCTGGTCCACTGGACCGAGTCCGGTGCCGCGCGCAGCGCGCGCTGGCGCTCGGCGCGCGGCCTGCCGCCGCCGAAACGCGTGCTGGTGGCCGACGACACCATGAAGGCGGACACCGCCTGGCATCACGCTGCGGAAGGTACCGCGCTGCTGTGGCATGGCGACTACCAGAATGCGCGCCAACTGCTCTCGGCCATGGGACGCCGCGCCGACAGCGCGCAGGCCCATCGCGCGGGCAAGCGCAAGCAGGCCCCGCCCCCGACCGGCGCCGATGCCTTCAACCGCTATCGCATGGCACAGGCGCAGCGCGCCCGCACCCTGGGCATGCTGCTGGTGCCCTTCAACGCCGATTTCAGCCTGGCGCTCACGCGGGCACCGGACGTGCGCGAAGCCTGCGCCGAGGCGTGGGGCGCACCCGAGGGCAGCGAGCCCAGCATCGCCTCACTGCGCGAGTTGCTCGGCATCGTCGGCGCGCACGAGTGGCGGCGCAAGGGCATCGAGGTCCCGGCCATCGGTGCACGCATCCACCCGCATTACGGCGTGTTCGCGCCGGTGCGCTCCGAATACATCGACCTGGTGGCATCGGCCCCGCTGCCTGCGGCGCTAGCCGAGACCAATGTCGCCTTCGACATCGGCACCGGCACCGGCGTTCTCGCCGCGGTGCTTGCCAAGCGCGGCATTGCGCGCACCGTGGCCACCGACCGGGACGCCAATGCGCTGGCCTGCGCGCGGGAGAATATCGCGCGCCTCGGGCTTGGCGCACAGATCGAAGTGATCGATGCCGACCTCTATCCCGCCTCCGATGGGACCACTGCGGCCCGGGCGGCGCTCATCGTCTGCAACCCGCCATGGATTCCGGCGCGTCCGGGCTCGCCGCTCGAGCGCGCCGTCTACGACCAGGATGGCGGCATGCTGCGCGGCTTTCTCGCCGGCCTTGCGGCGCATCTCGAACCCGGCGGCGAAGGGTGGCTCATCCTCTCCGACATCGCCGAGCACCTGGGGCTGCGCACGCGCGCCCAACTGCTCGCCGACATCGCGGCGGCGGGACTCACGGTCGTCGCGAGCATGGACACGCGCCCGACGCATCCGCGCGCAGCCGACGCCACCGACCCGCTGCACGCGGCGCGGCGTGCCGAGGTGACCTCCCTGTGGCGGCTGGCAGTCAATGTCAGTAAATCGGATGGTTAGATCCGTATAAAGTGTACTTATGCCACTTCATGTCATGATTTGGCGAATCGCCTGCGGCCTGCAGAAAGCCGGTCGCCCAAACACCGATTGACCCTGCCCATGGGGCGCAGTATCGTCCATTCAAACCAACATTGAACGCACCTGGGAGGCTCCATGCAGCAATACAACATCGTGTCCGCCGATTCGCACATCAACGAGCCGCCGGACCTGTTCAAGAGCGTGCCGCGCGCGCTGCGCGATGTGGCGCCCAAGGTGGTGCACCTGGAGAAGGGCGACGCCTGGCTGATGGCCCCCGACGCCGAGCCGCGTTTTCTCTCGACCAGCGCCGTGGCCGGACGCAAGAAAGAGGAATACCTCGCCAAGCCCGTCACCTTCGCCGGCATGCGCCCTGGTTCCTTCGAGCCGGCCGAGCGCATCAAGGACATGGACATCGACCACATCGATGGCGACGTGCTCTACCCGGGCATCATGCGCTACCTCGGCAAGTGCGCTAACGACGACGTTCGGCTCGCCTGCGCCATGGCCTACAACGAATGGATCGCCGATTTCTGCAAGCACAATCCCGAGCGCCTCATCGGCATCGGCGTCGCGCCGCAACTCGACGACAACGGCGGCAGGAACGCGGTGGCGGCGCTGCGCCATGCGGCCAAGCTGGGCCTGCCCGGCCTCTTCCTCGGCCAGAAGGACGCCGGCACGCCGCTGCATCATCCGGATGCGGAAGCCTTCTGGGCCGCGGCCGCGGAGCTCGGCATGCCCATCAGCATCCACACGCACACCAATCCCTTCACGCGCGGCATGAAGCCGGAGATCCAGAAACTGCCCGGCTCGCGCGAACTCGCGCCCTCCACCGGCACCATCTCCATCGTCGAGCACCTGACCTTCCTGATCTTCGGCGGCGTGTTCATGCGCCATCCCACCCTCAAGGTGGTGCTGGCCGAAGGCGGCATCGGCTGGATCCCGTTCTTCCTGCAGCGCCTCGACCATGTGTTCCAGGTGCATCGCCCGTACATGGGCTCGCCCGTCACCGAGAAACCCAGCGTGACTTTCAGGAAGCAGGTCTACGCCACCTTCCAGGACGATCGCGCCGGCGTGCTGCTGCGCGAGCTGATCGGCGTGGACAACATCATGTGGGCGTCCGACTACCCGCACACCGACACCACCTGGCCCGAATCGAAGAAGGTCATCGACGAGACCTTCGAGGGCGTGAGCGCCGAACACAAGCGCAAGATGGTGTGCGACAACGCGGCTCGCCTGTATGGCTTTTCACGCTAGGGTCGTGCGATGACAAGGACGATGACAGCGACGAATGCACTGAACAGCCCGGTCGGCCTCGATTTCGGCGTGCTGCTGTATGAATTCGGCCCGCAGGCGCTCACGCGCATCGCACGGCGCGCCGAGGAGCTGGGCTTCGGGCTCATCGCGTGCGGCGATCACCTGATCCTGCCGGCCAACCTGCCGCTGCGCGACACGGCCAAACCCGATCTGCCCATCCACCTGATCGACCCGAAGTCACCGACCGCGAGGCGCATCTTTCGCGTCGGCGCGCCGATGCCCGACCCGTTCCAGTATTTCACCTACATGGCGGCGCACACCACGACGCTGCGCTTCGCCACCGCGATCTTCGTCATGCCGGTGCGCCACCCGATGGTGGTTGCGCGCTCGGCGGCCACCTTCGACTTCCTCTCCGACGGCCGGCTCTTTCTCGGCCTGGGCGCCGGCTGGCTGCCGGGGGAGTTCGAGATTGCAGAGCAGGACTTCAAGACGCGCGGACGGCGCATGGACGAGGGCATTCGCGTCATGCGCGAACTGTGGGAGAAAGAGGAGCCCGAGTTCCATGGCGAGTTCTTCAACTTCCCGCCGGCACGCTTCGAGCCCAAGCCGGCGCAAAAGCCCTCCATCCCCATCCTCATCGGCGGCGAGAGCGAGCGGGCGTTGAAGCGCGTGGCGGCGCTGGGCGACGGCTGGAGCGCGCGCGTGCACACGCCCGAGAGCCTTCGCGCGGACCTGCAGAAGATCCACGCCATGCGAAAGGCCGCCGGACGCGACCAGCTGCCCTTCACCGTGCATTGCCGCATGCAGCCCAGCGTCACCGCGGACCAGGTGCGCGCGCTGATGGATGCCGGCGCCCACAGCGTCAACGTCATTTTCCGCGAAGCCGACGACGAGGCCGGCTACATGCGCGAGATCGAGCGCATGGCGAAGGATGTCATCCAGAAACTCTGACGCGCAGCCGGGCCGCGTGACACGGCATTCGCGGCAGCCCGATCGCCGCTGCAACCTTGATGGAGACTTCGATGCAGGCAACGATTCCTCGCAGCGTGTCACCGGCCCGCGCGCTCCGGCGTTTTTTCGCCGGCGCATTCGCAGGCCTGGCATTTGCTGCATCGACGGTGTGCGCGCAGAACTTCCCCACCCGCCCCATCAACGTCATCTACAACAACACGCCGGGCTCGGGCCCCGACGTGATGGGCCGCCTGATGGCCACCGAGGCGGCCAAGATCCTCGGCCAGTCGGTCATTTATGAAAACCGCACCGGCGCCAACGGCCGCCTCATCATCCCGGCGCTGAAGGCCGCGGCCGGCGACGGCCATGTGCTCGGTCTGGTCACCGACGGACTGGTGATTTCGCAGCCCATCGCCGATCCGGCCTTCCAGTTCGAAGCGGGCAAGGACTACGAAGCGGTGAGCGTGCTCTTCGAGAGCCCGTTCGTGCTCGCCATCCGGCCCGGAATGGGGTTCACCGACTTGCGCGGCTTCATCGCCTATGCGAAGGCCAATCCGGGGAAGATCAACTTTTCCGTGACTGCCGGCGCCTCCAGCCAGTTCCTCGCCGAGCGCTTCGTGCGCGCCATCGACGTGTCGGTGACGCTGATTCCCTACAAGGGCGGCGAAGCCGGCGTCATGGCGGCGCTGGGCGGGCAGACCGACATGCTTTTCAGCACCTCCACTGCCAAACCGCATGTGGACTCGGCCAAGCTGCTTGCCGTCATCACCACTGGCAGCGAGCGATGGAAGCTCTTCCCCGCCGTGCCCACGCTGCGCGAATCCGGCGTGGCTTTCACCGCTGCCAGCGGCTATCCGCTGATCGCGCCCCCCGGCACGCCGCGCGCTGTGCTTGCGCGCATCAACCGCGCATTCGAGCAGGCCAGCCGCTCACCCGAAATCGTCAAGCGCATCGAGGAGTTCGGCTACACGTCACTGGCCGGCATGAGCGTGGAGCAAACGGCCGCCTACATCCGCGCGGAGATCGAGGCCTGGACGCCCATCATCCGCAAGGCCGGCATCAAGATGAATTAGGGGTGGCCGCTCGAGCGCGGCGGCCCGGATGTGACGGCCGCAGATGCTTATAAGGAACCCCGAACATCGTCGTTGTGCTTCCAGCGCTTATGGGCTAAATTGCCCGCTCCCACGCATTCAACGCACATCAATCGAGGAGGAGTCCCGATGAGCATTCCCAAGACCGCCAAAGCCGCCCTCATGGTCGGCTACAACAAGCCGTTCGAGATCGGCGAAGTCAAGATCCCGGAAAAGCTCGAGTACAACTCCGTACTGGTGAAAACGAACTCCGCCACCATCTGCGCGAGCGACGTGCACCTGTGGGAAGGCGATGAAGCCGGCGGCTTCGGCGACTCCAACAGCTTCCCGCGCATCCTCGGCCACGAGATGACCGGCAGCGTGGTCGCCCTCGGGCCCGGCGTCACCAAGGACTCCATCGGCCAGCCGCTCAAGGAAGGCGACCGCCTCGTGTGGACGCACGGCTTCTGCGGCCAGTGCTACTTCTGCTCGGTCGAGCGCGCCGCCACCCTCTGCACCAATCGCCGCAACTACATGTTCGGCCGCGCCACCGAGTACCCCTACCTCGTCGGCGGCTTCGCCTCCTACGGTTACGTGTACCCCACCTCGGGTCGCGTCAAGGTGCCGGACGGCATCCCGGACGAAATCGCTTCCGCCTCGGCCTGCGCATTCCGCACTGTGATCAGCGCCTTCGACCGCCTCGGCGATCTCGACGACCGCCACAGCATCGTGATCCAGGGCGCGGGCCCCTTGGGCCTATTCGCCACCGCCATCGCCGGGCGCAAGGCCGCGCACAAGGTGATCGTCATCGGCGGTCCCAAGCGGCGCCTGGAAATCGCCAAGCGCTGGGGCGCCACGCACACCATCGACATCAACGACGTGCCGAACCCGAAGGACCGCAAGGACATCATCATGGGCCTCACCGACAACTACGGCCCGGACGTGGTGCTCGAGCTCTCCGGCGTGCTGCCGGCCTTCCAGGAGGGCATCGACATGATCCGCCGCGGCGGCCGCTACGTGGTGGTCGGCCAGATCCACGGCAAGAACGCGCCCTTCAACCCGTCGCAGATCGTGGCCAAACACTGCAGCGTGATCGGCAACATGTCCGGCGTCACCGAGCACTACTACCGCGCGCTGCAGTTCATGAAGAACCACTGGGACACCATCCCGTGGATGGACATGATCTCCAACCACTACCCGATCGAGAAGATCAACGACGCGATGGTCAAGATGCAGAAGTGGGAGGAAGTGAAGCCCGCATTGACGTTCTAGGATGACGTGCCGGCCACGATGGCCTATGCGCAAGGCGCATGAAAGAGAACACCCCCGCTGGTCGGGGGTGTTTTCATTTGCATGATAACGATCTGCTTGCCTTCTTTGATCTTCAACGTGTTTGGGGGGATGAATGATGCGATTTTCCGGAAAGGTTGCGTTCATCACCGGCGGTGCCATGGGATTTGGACGCGCCTTTGCCAAGGCGCTCGGCAAGGAGGGCGCGAGCATCTGCGTGGCCGACATCGACATTCCGACGGCCGAGCAGACGGTGAAGGATTTGACTGCCAGCGGCATCAAGGCCATTGCGGTCAACTGCGATGTCGGAAGCAATGATGCCGTCCAGGCCGCGGTTCGCCGGGCCATCGCTGAACTCGGCGGCATCGATATCCTCATCAACAATGCCGGCAAGCATTTGACCCGGTTCAGCCGCCCGTTCATCGAGCAGCCTGTCGAGCAACTGCGGCTGTTGTTCGAAGTCAACATGATGGGACTGATCTACTGCACCCTGGCTTGCCGCGAAACCATGAAGGCGCGTGGCGGTGGATCGATCGTGAACATCTCATCCATCTCCAGCTATTTCAGCCTCAATCCCTACGGCGTGTCCAAACTCGCCGTCCGGGGGCTGACCTCCGCGTTTGCAGGCGAGCTGGGGCCCGATGGCACGCGGGTCAACGCCATCGCCCCCGGACTGATGGCCACGGAAGCCGCCATGGAGGACCAGCCCAAGGAAAAGATCGATCGCTTCGTCAACGAGCTGCAACACATCAAGCGACTGGGCACCATGGACGACGTTGTCTCGACGCTGTTGTTCCTGTGTTCCAAAGAGGCGAGTTTCATCACGGGAGAAACCATTCGCGTATCGGGCGGTTACCCTTATGGGATTTGATCGATCGGCGACGGCAGACGCCGGGGAGATTTTCGTTGCCATCGATGTCGGGGGAACATTCACCGATGTCGTCGCAGTAACGAAAGCCGGCCGGGCAGTGATGACGAAGGTGCCGAGTGAATCCCGGAGCAGCGACCCCGCGGATGCCATCGTCGCCGGACTGCTGCAGCACCTCACCCGACTGAAGGCGTCCCCGGCCAGCCTGCACTCACTCGTTCACGCAACGACCATCGCAACCAATACGGTGCTGGAGCGCCGTGGCGAGCGCACGGCCATGATCGCCACCCAGGGCTTCAGGGATTACATCGAGATCGGTGAGGAATTGATTTATGAACTGTACAACCCCCTCATTGCCTTCCCCGCTCCGCTGATTCCTCGGGGCGACCGCATCGGGTTCCCGGAAAGAACCCTTGCCGACGGGTCAATCGACACGCCAATTCATGAATCCGATGCCAGGCAATTGGCGGCACACCTGAAGGAGATCGACTGTCGCTCAGTGGCGATTTGCTTCCTGCATTCGCACCGCAATCCCGGGAACGAACACCAACTGGCCCGAATCCTTCAGGAAGTCATTCCGGACCTTGCCATCAGCCTCTCCTCCACGGTGCTCCCCGAGTCCGGTGAGTACCCGCGCTTCTCGACGACGACGATCGATGCCTATGTGAAACCCCCGGTCAGGCGTTATCTCACCCGGCTGCAGGGGTTGTTCAAGTCGCAGGACATTCATGCCCCCTTGAGCATCATGCTGTCCAACGGCGGCAATTGCGATTGGACTGTCACATTGGATCGCCCGTCGCTGATGGTGGAGTCGGGCCCGGCGGCCGGGGTCATGGCCATCACCAACCTGCAGAAGACCGGGCGCGTGGCCAATCGCGCCCTGGCATTCGACATGGGCGGCACGACGGCAAAGATATCGTTCCTGAAAGACGGCCAGCCGCTCTTGACCCGCTCGCTTGAAATCGGGCGCGAAAGCCGATTCAAGGCCGGCAGCGGGCTGCTGCTGGCGCTGCCCAGCGTGGACGTGCTCGAAATCGGCGCCGGTGGCGGGAGCATCGCTTCGGTCGATGCGGCCGGGTTGCTCCAGGTCGGCCCGCAGAGCGCGGGCGCCAACCCTGGTCCCGCCTGCTACGGCTTCGGTGGCGAACTGCCCACGGTTACCGATGCCAACCTTCTGCTCGGCTATCTCGTTCCGGAGATGTTTGCCGGTGGCAGCATTCGCCTTGACGAGGCCGCCGCCCGAAAGTCCATCCAGCGCCATCTCTCGCGGATGATCGCGGATCCCGTCGAGGCGGCGGCGGCGGTCAATCGGGTCGTCATTTCCAACATGGCATTGGCGGCGCGCGTCGCCGCGGCCGAGCGCGGCCTCGATGCGCGCACCTTCGAACTTGTCGCGTTTGGCGGCGCGGGCCCCATGCATGCCGCCGGCGTCGCGAGACTTCTCGGCATTCGCAGGGTGGTTGTGCCGCCGGGCGCCGGTGTCATGTCGAGCTTTGGGTGCCTGACGGCGCCGAAGATGCACGAATTGATCCGCGGTTGCGGAATGACCTTGGCATCCATCGACTGGAAGCGGGCTGCCACACTGGTTGGCGAAGCACGCTCCCGCTGCGTCCAGGTTCTCCGTCATTCCATTGGACAGGAAGCGGCGCTCCAGGAGACTGTCCACGCGGAAATGCGCTACAAGGGGCAACGCCGCAACCGGCTTCACATCGAGGTCCCTGCGGCTTCCATGGACAAACTCCAGCGGGGCGAATCCATCGCGGCCGAATTGGGAACGTCCTTCGAGCAGGCCTACGTCGAGCAATACGGTCGCATGGTTCCCGGCGGCCGCCCCGAAGTGATCATCTGGCGGATACAGGCAGTCTCCCCCGGCGTGGTTTCCGACTTCGAACTCGATATGCCGGAAAACAGCTCGCCAATGGACAGCAGGTCCGCCATGACCTTCCCCGACTTCCCGACCAAGGACGGCTGGCTGATGTCCCGTGACGTGCTCGCATCGAAGGGGCGTACGGCGGGACCTGGCGTGATCGTCGACGCCGACTGCACGACGGTAGTCCCGCCAGACTTTGCGGCCTCGATCGACAAATTCGGTGCCGTCGTTCTCGACTCACAGGGAGACAGGCCATGAAGACCGGTATCGATGCTGTCGATCTGAGCGTCTACTGGTCGCGGCTGGTGGCCATCACCGCCGAGGCCGCAACGGCTTTTCGTCGCGCCGCGTTCTCGTCGATCGTCACCGAAAGCCAGGATTTCGCCGTGGCATTGTTCAATGCCAAAGGCGAACTGGTGGCCCAGCCCAATGCCGGCTTCGCTGCATTTGCCGGAACGCTTTCGCGTTCGGTTCCGAAAATCATCGCCGAGGTCGATGGCGAGGTTGCGCCCGGCGACGTTTATTTCACCAACGACGCCTGGACCGGCGCGGGCCAGTTGAACGACTATTTCTTCGTGACGCCGGTTCATCACGATGGGAGGCTGATCGCATTCGCCGCAACCGTGGCGCACTCGCAGGATGTGGGCGGGGGTGGCCAACTGTCCACCCGAAGCCGCGACATTTATAGCGAGGGCCTGCAGATCCCGGTCTCGCGGTTCGTATCCGCCGGCAAGGTCAACGAGCCGCTGCTCAAACTGATATCCAGGAACGTCCGCAATCCGGAGCTGGTGGTCGGGGACTTCTTTTCCCAGGTCGCCTCGAACAACGTCATGGCAACACGGCTCACCGAATTCCTGGCCGAATTGCACGGCATCGATGTCGCGGACTTTTTCGACGAGATTCTCGGTCGCGCTGAGCGCGCGATGGTCGAGGCCTTGCAACGTCTTCCGAATGGACGCTACCACGCCGAAATGGAAGAACAGGCCCCGGACGGCACGTTCGCGCTGCGGGTAGCGATCGACATCCAGGATCGCCGAATGCACGTGGACTTCACGGGTTCTTCCGAGCAGAGCCCTTTCGCCATCAATTGCACGGAAAATTTTGCCGTGGGAAGAGCGCTCGCGCCTCTGGTGTCGATCGCCAATCCCGGTGGCTATGTCAATGGAGGCACCTATCGACATATCCACATGACGGTGCCCAGGGGCTCGATACTCAATGCAATCTATCCCGCCGCGACATCGAACCGCGTGTTCAGCTCCGGGCTGATTGCGCCGCTGCTGCTCGAAGCCCTGTCGCCCATTGCCCTGGAGCGTGGCATCGCGGGATGTGCCGCGCCGGTCTGGGGGCCCGCGATCGTCGGCGCAACCGGCGGCCGGCCCTGGTCGAAGACCATGCTGTTGAGCGGGGGCATGGGCGCGCGACCGGATTCGGATGGCGTGTCCTGCCTCAACTATCCGGATGCCATGACCAGCATCCGCCCCGAGGCGACGGAGGAGGATATCCCGGTACAGTTCCTTGCTCAGGAATTGATGGACGACTCCGGTGGCAGCGGAACCTACCGGGGCGGACTGGGACAACGCCTCTCCATCAAGAGCCGGGCCGATGCGCCCGTCCGGCTGTCGCTGCGCTGCCCGCGGCTCAAATCGCGCCCGAAGGGCTTGAAGGATGGCGGGCCAGGGGCGGCCGGGCGCCTCTTTGTCAACGGATCGGAAACGTTTGATGGCACCGACGACGTGATACTGAACCCCGGCGATACGGTGGAGTTTCGCACTCCTGGAGGCGGGGGCTACGGCGCGCCCAGGCAGCGGGAAGAATCACTCGTCCGGGACGATGTGCAAGAAGGAAAGATTTCAGTTGCCACCGCCCATGTGCAATACGGCCAGGACATCGAGGCGAAGAAAAAAGAATTCTGACCGACGCAAGGGGACACGATGACACTTAGAGCTTTCCCAATTGAGGGGATACTCCCCCAAGACGCCCGCCAAGCCGAGGCGTTTTGCGTGGGGCGCCAAGATAATAATTCCATCCTGAAAGTCCGTGCAATGCGGTTATTACTCCAAATACGATGATAATTATCGGGCTGGAACCTCCAGCCGAACGCCGATGAGCCGCAACGCCCAGCTGATCCTCTACGGCCTGGCAATTGTCGCCGCGCTGCTGGTCTCGGGCTGGCAGCCCCACGACCGCGCCACCTGGCTGCTGGAAATCTTTCCCGTGCTGATCGCCCTACCCGTCATCGCCATGACACGCGAGCGCTTTCCGCTCACCCCTTTGCTGTTGTTCCTCATCTGCCTGCACGCGCTGGTGCTTATCTACGGCGGCGCCTATTCCTATGCGCGAGTGCCGCTGGGCTTCTGGATGCAGGAGCTGCTCGGCACCTCGCGCAATCCCTACGACAAGGTCGGCCACTTCATGCAGGGCTTCGTGCCGGCCTTGGTGGCGCGCGAGATCTTCGTGCGTGGCAGCTACGTCACCGGCCGCAAGATGACGGCGTTCCTGTGCATCTGCACGGTGATGGCGGTGAGCGCCTGGTATGAACTCATCGAGTGGGCCGCTGCGGTGGCCTTCGGCGGCGGCGCCGAGGCCTTCCTCGGCACGCAGGGCGACCCGTGGGACACGCAGAGCGACATGCTGTTTGCGTTCATCGGCGGCAGCGTCGCCTTGCTGCTCATGTCGCGCATCCATGATCGCCAGATGGCAAGGCTCTCGCCCCGGTAATCGGCGTAGCGCCGCTGCCCACGCACGCCCCCGATCGTCCGCCATGCCGTGCCGCGATGGCGAGCCGGCCATACTGCCGCGACAGTCCACCCGCTGCATACGCACCGAGAACTCCACCCCAAGCCACTGATTCGCCAAGCGTTTCCCCCGCTCCCCGCGAAAGGCTTGACGAAACCCGCCAACTGTATGAACATACAGTTACTGTATAAATACACAGACAGCAGCCGCCAACCCGAGCATCGGCGCCAACGGCCCCCACGCCTGACACCCATCGAAAGGAATGACCATGCTGCCACGCAAACAACAATGCCTCGCCCGCAACCGCATCGGCATGCTCTGCCACTGCCAGGCCGTGTCCAGCGGACGCTGCCGCTTCCACAACCCGCTCCTCGCCGACAACGCCGGTGTCGCGTCGCGGATCGGCGGCGCAGCCGCGACCCTGTCCGCCATCCTCACCACCCTGCCCGAGCGCCTCGTGCCCGCCCGCGCACACCGCCAGACGCCGGTGGCGTTTGCGCTGAGGGCGGGCGCTGCCTGAAGCGGCGAAACCTTGGGCTGAAGGTGCACTGAGGCCTCGAGCGCGAGATGAGCCTGGTGCCCACGGGATGACTCGCGAAAAATAGAACATTAAAACAAACAGTTACCAATAAGTCACCAACGTGCCTGATGCAACCTGCCCCGGCTGCAAGAGCGTTGCATGTAACACCAGATCGCATTAGGATGTTACATGTAACTTACTCTCCGGGATAATCATATGCGCGATTCAACAGCAGCACGAGTACAAAAGCACAGGGCAGCACTTCGCGCCTCCGGCATGCGACCGATACAAATCTGGGTGCCAGATACACGGCGCGAAGGCTTTGCTGATGAGTGCCGGCGACAGTCCCTCAGCCTGCGTAGCGATCCGCACGAGCAGGAAATACTTGGACAACTCGCTGCCATCGCTGACACGGAAGGCTGGAAGTGAGGCGTGGGGACTTGGTGACCATCGCCTTACAGCGCGATATGGGCAAACCACGCCCGGCATTGATCATCCAGTCCGACCTGTTCGATGCACATCCTTCCTTGACCATTCTTCCGGTCACAAGTGAGTTTCGCAACGCGCCACTGTTCCGTATCTCGCTCCAACCCAGCGAGCTGAACGGCCTGGCCAGGCCATCGCAGATCATGGTGGACAAACCGCAGTCCATTGCCCGAGAGAAAGTCGGACCAACATTTGGTCGCTTGGGTGACGACACGATGCTGGCCGTGACCCGGGCTTTGGCAATCTTTCTAGGCATCGCTTAATCGTGAACACCATTTCCGCCATAGTCGCCCGAAACCGCTTCGGCAAATCTCTCAACGAGGCGCAGAGCCAACCCGCCATAGGTTGGTTATTTTGATCATATTATTGCCGTTAATATCGGTTGGCACTGTGCACCTGTTCCGATATTGATAACATCGTACGCCCTGACTACTCCGCCAAGCGCGCCACGAAGCGGATGCGCCCCAGGATCGTCTCGATGCTCACGCGGCAGCGCTTGCCCACCAGCTGCGCATCGCCTTGCGCGCCGCGCAGCCAAGTGAACATCCGCACACCCTCGTCGAGGTCGATGCACACCATCAGCAGCGGCGCCAACGACTGCAGCGAATTGGCGACGCGATGCGCCACGGTGTACGAGAAGATGCGCCCGGTGCCCTTGCTCGCCACGAGCTCCACCGCGTCCGCCGCCCAGCAATTCGGGCAGATCACGCGCGGCGGGAAGTAGGTGTGGCTGCACTGCGTGCAGCGGCCGATGTGAAACTGGCCCTCGGCCAGGCGCTGCCAGAATTCGAACGTCCCCTCGCTGAAATGCGGGACGCCCTCCCCCCAGGTTCGCCGATGCGCCTCGTATCTCGATCGGGCCTCTTTCTCGCGCTCGCGCACCTGCGCCGCAAACGCCTCTTCGCTCAACTGCTCAGGCTGTGAATTCATTGTCCGCTCCCGTTTTCAACCCGTTGTTCAGGCTTGGTAACGCTGGAAAATATCGACCACGCAGGCGTTGAAATTGCCCGTCTCCGACACCGTCATCGCCGTGCGCGCCTTCGGGCTTTGCCGGGTGCCGGCCTCGCCGCGCAATTGCCGCACGATTTCATGCAGGCTGTAGAAACCAGTAGCCAGCGTCGGATGGCCGCGCGCAACCAGCCCGCCCGATGGGCTCACCGTCGTCGCCTCCCAGTAGTTTCGCGGAAAGCCGATGCCGCGCATGACCATCGGCTCCATGGGACTGAAGGGCACCCAGGGCTCGACCACGTCGATGTCCGCGTGCGAGAGCCCTGTCTGCCTGAACGCCTGCTCGACGGCCAGCGTGCTTGCCGGCAGCGAGAACATCGAACGTCCCGCGCGCTCGGCGATCACGTTGTCGCCATCGTGGCCCCAGCCCTGCGCCGAATGCACCACGACCCGGCCTGCGGCTCGCCTGGCGATGTCTTCGCGCACCAGGATGAGCGCGCCCGCGCCGTCAGTGCGCGGACAGACCATGAGCAGCCTGAGCGGTTCGGCAACCATGCGCGAAGCCAGCACCTCGTCGGCGGTCACCGGCTTCCTGAAGTAGGCGAGCGGATTGTCGATGGCGTTGCGGCGCAGGCGCACCGACACCTCCGCGAACTCGCGTTCGGTCGCCTCGCCCGCGGCAATCATTTCCCTTGCGCCCAGCGCATTCCAGACGATGGGGGCCATCCCGTAGGGCCCGACGAAATTGGCGTCGGAGGTGCGGCTGGTGCGATGCTCGAAGAAATCGGAAGTGGGAACGAGCGACTCCCGATTGGCCGCAAAGATGGCGATGGCCGGGATGTCACGCTCCAGGATCGCGTTGGCGGCCAGGCGCAGCGCATTGTTGATGCCGAACGAAGACACTTCGAACTCAGCCAGCAAGTCCAGCTTCAGGCCCAGCCGCGTCGCCACATGTGCCGGCTGGTAGTTCTGCAGCGAGTGCGGCCGTGGCGTCATCGCGATGGCGCCGCGCAACTCCTCGCGCGACACCCCCGCGTCCCTGGCCGCCGCCACCACGCAGCGCATGATCATGTCCTCCTCCGGCTGCACGTAGGTGCCGATGGGAAGGACGGCCGACCCTGCAATCATTCCGTGATTCATCGAATGCTCCTGTAGTGACTGCTTTCCTGCTTGAACCGAATCGGCTGTTTCGTCGCGGGAATCAACCCGCCTTTCGAAACGTCAGGTTGATGCGCTGTGGCCCGGTCAGCGGATGACTCCCGGGTTTCACCGGCAGCACGCCGTGATAACGCATGCGCGAGGGTCCGCCCCACACCACCACATCGCCGTGCGCGAGCGGCACGCGCAATGCGCGTTCGTTCCGCCGCATGCCGCCGAACTGGAAGATTGCCGGGATGCCCAGCGAGACCGAGACGATGGGCGCACGGAAATCACGCTCGTTGCGGTCCTGATGCAGCGACATTCGCGCCCCCGCCTCATAACGATTGATGAGGCAGGCATCGGGCACGATGCCCGGATAGCCCGCGCTCTCGGCGGCGTCTGCGGCCAGCGCCACCAACGCGCCGGGCATGACCGGCCAGACGCGGCCCGTTGCAGGATCGATGGCGTCGTAACGGTAACCCGCATCGTCCGACACCCACCCCAGCGCCCCACAGCTCGTCGTGGTGGCCGACATGCGATGCCCGCCCGGCGTCACCATATGCCGCAGCGGCGCTTGCGCAACCACGGCGTGCACCGCCGCAAGAATCGGCTCCGCGTCGGCGACGAAACCGCGCAGCACCAGCGCACCGGGCGCGAGCGGCTCCTGCCATTGCCGCACCTCCCCAGCCACAGTATCGAAAAGGTCGAACGTCATGCCCGGCGCGTCGCTCCCGCCCACGGCGGCCGCGCGCCGCCTCGCATGCACCCGGCTCGCAGCACAGCGACTCGGCATCGCGGCAGTGCCTGCATCGCTACTTCACGCCCAGCAGGCGCTGCAACTCGTTTCGCGTCGCATCCGGATTGGTGAGCTGCTTTGGCGAGGCATAGGCCCTGGGCAGGCTCTTGGTGTCGAACACGGAGAAGGTGCCGGCCCCCGCTCCCGTCGCAAACCCCATGTTGCCCTCCTGCGTGAGCATGAAGTTGACGAACAGGCGCGCGGCATTCGGGCGCTTGGATTTCGACGTGTGGTTGAGGAACACCATGGTCTCGATGCCGGTGCCCGGCCCCTCGGGCAACACGCCATCCACCGGCGCCCCCTTGGACGAGATCAGGGTGGCGACGAAGCGCGCGGCCGGCAGCCAGATCGACGATTCGCCCGCACCCATGCCCTGCACGCCGACGATGGTGTTGCTGTGCACGCGCAGGCCCTGGGCCCGCAGCGCAACGAAGAACTTCTCGCCATAGGTGTCCTGCAGCACCTGCCATGGCGCGATCAGCGAATCGCTCTCGGAGAGATCCGAGATGGCGATCTGCCCCTTGTACTTCGGGTTCAGCAGGTCGGTCCATGTCTTCGGGATGTCGTCGCCCTTGAGCTTTTGCGTGTTGTAGAGGATGTGCCAGGGCGAGATCTGCACGATGGCGCCGTAGTCGCGGAGGAATTTCCCCGGGAACTCACCGCTCATGACAGCGGGCAGCCGCGCCTCGCGCAGGTTCTGCAGCCAGCCTTTCTTGAACGCCGGCTCGACGGTGGAATTGGCATTGTTCGCCATGGACAGATCCGCCGCCGTGTTGCCAGTCTCGAATTCGCCGTAGTAGCGCTGGAACATGGTGGTCTGCGGTATGCGCAGCCAGGTCGTCTTGATGCCGTACTTCGCAGTGAAGGCCTTGTCGAAAGGCTGCATCACGTTGTCGGTCTGCACCGTGTAGTAGGTGAGCTCGCCCTCGGCCTTTGCGGCCTTGATCAGCTCGTCGAGCCTCGCCTGCGCGGACTGCGCCTGTGCAATCGCAGACCCTGCGCCCAGCCCCATGGCCGCCATCACCAGCACGACCGACATCGACAATCCCGCCTTGCCCATCCAAATATTTTTCATTACATCCTCCTCAGTGTTGATGCTGCCGCATTACTTTCCCCAGAAATTCAGCTCCACGATGATGCCGTTCGGGTCCTTCGCGAAGATCTGTTTGAACTTCGCCCAGTCGAGGTTGCGCTCCGAGACGAAGGTGCCCGACGCCTTGATGCGCGCGAGGAACTCGTCGAAGCCTTCGCACTCGAAGGCGATGTGATCGACCGCACCGCCGCCGGTCAGGCCCGGGAAATCCTTCGGTTCGATGGGCGGCCGGCGGTGCAGGTAGCCGATGCCCATGAGTTCGGCGGCGTTCTTTTCATTGATCCCGCCGAGATGAATGACGGCATTGCCGTCGGCGTCGCAGATCCACGCAACGGAATCCTTCGACATCCCCGGTGGCGTCGGCACCTCGGTGGTGGTCATGCCCAGCACGTCCACATAGAAGCGGACGGTCTCCGCCATCTTCGTCGACAGGATGTTGAGGTGATGCAGTTTGCTGATGCGCATGGTTTGCTCCTTTAATACGTTGTTCGACCGCCCTCAGGCGTCGGCTCGGGCGTCGGCTCAGGCGTCGACCCCGGGCAAGCCGCTGGGCAGCCCGAGTTCGACCCGCCCGCAGGCCGGACCGACGATGTCCCATTGCAGCGTGATCTGCGCGACGCCGGCGTGCACATCGCGCCAGGCGCGCTCGAGCGGGCTCGTTTCGTAGAGCGCCGTGCCACCGCCCGCGCCAAACACGATGTCCACCGCGCGCACGCACAACTGGGCGGCAAAGGCTGCGTCGCGCCGCGCCTTGACCGCATCCAATGCCGGCAACTTCCGGCGCGTATCGTAGTGGTCGATGACGTGCTGCATGGTGGCGTCCAGGTGCTTGCGCGACAGCAGGTCGGCCGCATCGAGACAGGCACCCGCCTCGGCGATCTTCGACTGCACCGCGGTGAAATCCGCCACGTTGCCGCCCGAGCTTCTTGCCACGCGCTTGCGCGTCGTGCCCACGAACTCCTCCAGCGCGCCCGACGCGGCGCCATGCAGCACCGCGACCAGGATGTAGGGCGCTGACGCCGAAATCGGAAAGCGGAACAGCGGCGCCGTGCAGGCGGCAAGGCCCGGCGCGCGCATGTTGTGCGTATCGGCGTCCGTCAGCGTCATGTGCTCGGGCACGAACACGTCCTTCGCCGTGAGGTCGGCGCTGCCCGTGCCCTTGAGCCCGGCGACATGCCAGTTGTCGATCACTTGATACTGATCCATGTGCAGCAGGAAGAGCCGCTTCTCGGGCGCGCCGCCGGCCGGGTCCTGCACCATGCCGCCGAGCATGTTCCAGTTACTGGGGTGCACGCCGCTGCAGAACGGCCAGCGCCCGGACAGCTTGTAGCCGCCCGGAACTCGTTCTGCACGGCCGGCCGGGAACACATACGACGCGGCGATCAGGCTATCGCCCTTCTCGCCCTTTGGCCCCCACACGGTGTGCTGCGCCTCTTCCGGCCATAGCCCCATCAGGAGGCCGTGCGAGGAGAGGTTGGCCACCACCCACGCGGTTGATGCGCAACTGCGCGCGAGGATGGAGCACACATCGTAGAAGATCATCGCCGGCAGCGCATAGCCACCCACATGGCGCGGCAGCAGGATGCGGAACAGGCCCGCGTCGGCCACCGCCTTCACCACGTCGGCCGGCAACTGGCGCAGTTTCTCGGCCTCGGGCGCGCGCTCGCGCAGCATGGGCAGGAGCGCATGCGCGCGCTCGAGCAACGCGGCATAGTCCGCCGCCTCGGCCGCGCTCATCGGCACCCTGGTCAATACGGGCTGGGTTGTGCTCATTCAGTGCTCCGTGGTCAGCGCTTCATCAGCGCATCGAACTTCTTCTTGTATTCAGCCACCGAGCCCGCGTTGTACACCGAGGCATCGAAGGGCTGGATGGAGTTGACATCCGGGCTGCTGGGAATATTGGGCAAGGGGCTCGCCGATTCGCCGCGCGAATGCCAGACCGCCTGCCCGCGCGCCGACATCAGGTAGTCGATGAGCACCTGCGAGGCATTGGGACGCTTGCTGGCCGA